>JBKBVT010000370.1:0-1800 GCA_046289305.1 Hyphomonas sp.
TTCGGCACGGCGCTCACCATCGTCTGGGTGTCAGCCATGAGCGGGAATGCCAGCGTCAGACATGCGGCGCCGGCCAGCGCGGATAAGCTGCGCATCTTCAGTTGCCTCCAACCCCGGCCGCGACCGGCTTGCTGTTTCTTATGATCGTGATGCCGCGCGCACCGCCATCGCCGCTCATCAGGTCGAAGCGCGGCTCGCGTGCCGCGCGGACGGCGTCTTCGGTCAGGGGGCGGAGCGCTATCGACAGGCTGCCGATGCGGTTTGCCAGTGTGACAAGTTCGACTTCGGTGGGGGTCAGCTCCAGCGTCGCTGTGCTGCCAATGCGGGTCGAGCCGCCATCCGGCAGGGTCGCATAGGTCTGGTCGATGGCCAGAACGCGGACATTCTTGAGCAGGGTCTGCGACAGCGTGCGGTTTGTCATGATACCGGTGGCGGGCGAGGCTTCCTGTTCAAAGGTCAGGATGAGATCCACCCGGTCGTTCGGCAGGACAAAACCGCCCGAGGCGGATTCTGGCGAGATGGAAATGGCGATGGCGCGCATGTCCGGCTCCATCAGGACCGGGAGGAGACCGGCTTCGCCGCGCTTCACGATGCGCTGCTGCAGGATCGGCTCGCTGGCATAGATCGGCAGCTTGACGATAGCGCCCGCGATTTCCTCGATGGCATCCGGGGTACGCGCCTGAGTGAAATGGGTGGGCAGGACGCTTTTTTCGGGCCAGTCGGTCCAGGCGAGATCGTCTGCGGTGACCGGCGCCCCTATGGCGAGATCGCGGGTGACGATCAGGACCTTGGTTTGCGAGACTTCCCGTGTCTGGACGACCCGCTGCTGCTGGGTGACGGTTTCGGTGACGACTTGCGGCGCGCTCATCCGGGACACCAGAAGCGCCGCCCCACCGGCCGCCAGAAGGGCCAGCAAAAGGATCACAATCCGTACAGGTGACATCGCCCTCTACTCCCTCACGATCCGGCCTGCCGGCGCGGCGAGCCTGGATTCGTTCCATCAATCTGGGTTAAAAATTGCACGCTCCGCCTAAAGGAACGTTAACTGACGAAACCGGCCACCTCGAACAGACCGGCGAGCATCGGTGAACTCGGCCCGGCGAGGAAGGCGCCGGCCGCGATGGCGACGCCGTAAGGGACCCCGGCCTCGGGCTCGAAAGGCGCACGGATGAAGCCCGGAATGATCGCGGCCGGCATGCTGCGGCGAACCATCAAGATCATCAGGGTGAACAGGCCGCCGGTCAGCGCCATCCAGAACACGAAAGGAAAAGCGGCCATCGGACCCATCCACAGGATGACGGCGGGGATCATCTTGGCGTCCCCTCCCCCGACGATGCGCAGCGCGAACAGGCCGAAGGCAATCAGGAAGGCGAGGGCGGCTGCCAGGAGGTGGCCGCCAATCATTTCCAGCGGCAGGCCCGAGACGGCTGCGGCGGGCACGAACAGGCCGGCCAGGGTCAGGTTCAGCCAGTTCGGAATGATCAACCGGTTGATGTCATAGGCGGCCGCGACGAGGCAGAGGCCCAGGAACAGGGCGGCGAGGATCATCAGGGCCATCATGTGTCTCCGGCTTGTTTTCTTGCCGGGACAGTCGCGCAAAAGCCTGAAGGAAGCCTTTCCGAAGGATGATGCGCGAGCGGAAACGAAAAGAGCCGCCGGGACGGACCCGGCGGCTCTCATAGATCAGACTAAGTCCGAAGCAGAAAGTTAGTCTGCCGACGGACGATCTTCGATCTTATCGGCGACTTCGGTGAACGTCTCACCGACCTGGGTGCCGAGGGCACCGACGCCAGCGATAAT
>JBKBVT010000371.1:0-1798 GCA_046289305.1 Hyphomonas sp.
AGCAGCTTCGCGCGCCGATCTTCGAGGATAAGGTGATTGACCACATCGCCGAGCAGGCCAAGGTCGAAGACAAGACCGTGACCAAGGAAGAGCTGGAGCAGGCGGTCGAGAAACTCGACGAGCTGTGATTCTCGTTTCCTGAACGAATTTTGGGGCTGCGCCGAGGCGTGGCCCCCTTTTTAATGCGCGGCACCAAGGGGTGAGTGCGGAATGCCTCCGGCGGGGATATTTCGGGACCAAAGCAGGGCTGGGCTTGAGAAGATCGGGCGGGGGGATTAGGTGAGCCGGATGAGCGCGCCACTTCACCTGATGAAGCTATGTGTCGGGGCCGAGGGCCCTGCCGATCTTGCCGTGTGGCAGGCGCAGCGGTATGGCGACGCGCCCGCGCGGCATGTGACGCGCATGTGGCCCAAGCGCGAGGCTGAACTGCTGGCTGGTGGGTCGATCTATTGGGTGTTCAAGGGCGTCATGCTGGCCCGGCAGCGCCTGCTGTTACTGGAACGGCAAGAGGGCGAAGACGGCATCCTGCGCTGCGCCCTTGTGTTGGACCGGCAGCTTGTGGCGGTGACGGCGGTTCCACGGCGCCCCTTTCAGGGCTGGCGCTATCTGACGGCCAGCGACGCGCCGCCGGACCTGCCACAGACCCGCGCGAGCGAAGATCCCCTGCCGCTGAGCGTTGCGGCAGCACTGGCCGAAATGGGTCTGCGCTGAGACTTGACGCCTAGGGCGGCTTGAGCTAGGCGAAGGGCAATGCGGGTGTAGCTCAATGGTAGAGCAGAAGCTTCCCAAGCTTACGACGAGGGTTCGATTCCCTTCACCCGCTCCAATCTCCTCTTCTTAAAGTTCAGCGTTTGCTTCTGTTTGGCGCGCATGCCGCTGCGCCGCGTTTCCGACGTAAATGGGAACGATTGGACAACATCGGCCGGAATTGTCCCGTTTCTCCCAAAGAATCCCGAAGAAATCCCCGAAGAATGTTCTTGATTCTGACCATGCGCCGCAAAGGATGAAGGGATGCAGTCTGCGCGGGTCCAGAAGAGCCACTCATCTTAGCCTTGTGCAGCTTAGATCGGATCCTTCAGAGCGATCATCCAACTTGGGGCTGGATCTCTTTCAGCTCCCGAGAACCCCTCAACCATGGCTGCGCAGAAGCCGAGGGCTGCGTCGCGCGCGGACATGTCTCGGGGGATTTTGTAGCTTGCTGCGACAGCATCTCCGGCGATCCCTGACCAACCGACAATCTTTGCTTCGTAGCGAAGCATGATCATCTGCACTATCCATAAGAAGTCTGACCGCTTGTCTGACATCTTTAACTCCGCTGCACCGTCTTTTGACTGGCCTTGTATCGGCACTTCGCCGTTGAACAAAGAACATTGCTCTCTTGCAGGGGTATTAGGCGCCCATGGAGGCTGTCTGTGCGGAGATTGTGGGTTCGTCTGACGGAGCTGTTGGTGCGCAATCACTGCTTAGACACTCGAGTGGCGGAGCGGTGACCTGAAACCTGTGCCGAACCGTACGTGCCGTGTATCAATAGCTCTCATGCCGGTCTGGAGGCGGGTTGCCGCTCGGGGAGAGAGATGCGCCTGTTCACGGTCATTGTGCACAAAGATGATGGCTCGGCCTATGGTCTGCCGTTCCCCAACCTTCCGGGGCGCTCATGCGGCTGCCGATAGTTGGGAGGAGATCCCGCGCGCTGTGGGAGAGGCGCTGGATCTGTGGTTTGAAGATGCTGACGAGTTGGTGCCCTCATCGTTTGGCAGGTCTGTGCGCCCGTCCTGACGTCGAAGCGACGCTGGCCACC
>JBKBVT010000372.1:0-1796 GCA_046289305.1 Hyphomonas sp.
TTCAGCAGAGTGTGCACGTCGCCTGCGGCCGTGACCGAGGGTCGCGGCTTTTCGTCGACGCGCTCCCAGACACAGCAAAGCCGGCCGGTCCGCTCGCACGGCGACCAGCGGGCGCCAAGGCGCTGCACCGGAGTGCCGACAATACCGGCGATCTGAGGTTTGGAGAAGTTAGTGAAGTGAAGGGTCATCGCTTGCCTCCTTTCAACCGGCCGCAGCCGGTCGGGGCAAGCGAAGCGCGCGTCAGTCGCGCGCGAACGCAGCCGGAGACAGGCCGGGGCGGTCTTGTGTCGATGGGATGGCCCGGCCGTCGCGATACGTTTTCACAAGAGCCGGACCGCTACTAGAGCAGTCGTCCATGGTTCTCTCTGGTTGGTTCACTGAAACCGCAGCGGCTGCGGCACGGGAGAGGTAGGCAGATTGCGCCAATGGGTCAACCACTTTGTTGGCCGTGCAACCCGATCCCTAAAGACGGGAGACCGAGCGATCGTGTGATCGTCTAAAGGCACCCGTTGATCGCCCGATGCGTGCCAATCATTCGTTTCTCGACCGCTGCCCGCTTTTGCGCGCGGGTCTCACACATGTCGCGCGCCGCCTTGCCGGTTCAGGACATCCGCCAGCAGCGGGTTGGGGAAGCGGCGCGCCTGCGTGACGGCGTAAAAGGTCTCGGTGATCCCGTCGAGCCGCGCCGCCTCGACCAGATCGCCTGATGCCAATTCGTCCCGAACGACGATCGGGGGGATGATGGCGAGGCCCGCGTCGGCACGGGCCAGAAGGCGGATCATGGCCATGTCGTCCACCTCGGCGGCGAAGGTCGGCGTGACGCCAAGTCGGGCGGTCAGCGCGTCGAAGCCCGCGCGCAAAGCGGTTTCGCGGGTGGGGGCGATCAGCGGCGCGGTTGCGAGCAGGTCGCGCAGCGGGCGGGGCGCCGGGCCGAGACGGGCGGGGGTGCCGATCAGGCCGACGGGTTGCTCGTCGATCCGGTGGGCTCTGTTGCACAAATCGCCTGAGGGGATTCATGTCGTGACTCCAGCATGATAGCTGGGGCACATGAGCAGACCGACACCCCCCGCCTACAAGACCCGCGACTGGCCAGCCTACAACGAAGCGCTCAAGTTCCGGGGCTCGCTGACGATCTGGTTTGACCCCGCGATGGCCCGGGAGGCTGCGCCCACCGGGAAGCGCGGCCGCCAGCCCGACTACAGTGGTGAGGAGGATTAGAGAACAGTCCGGGGGACTGTTTTCCCGACGAATGCAATCCAGACCTGCCTGACCATGAAAGTGCTGTTCGGCATGGCGCTGAGGCAGACGACCGGGTTCGTGGAGAGCCTGCTGCGCCTGACCGGCCTGGACTGGTCGGTGCCAAACTTCAGCACCCTCAGCCGCCGCCAGAAGACGCTGAAGGTGAACATCCCCTACCGCGGTTCAGAAGGGCCGCTGCACCTGCTGATCGACAGCACGGGGATCAAGGTCGAAGGCGAAGGAGAATGGAACGCCCGCAAGCACGGCGGCAGCAAACGCCGCGCTCGCCATTGTCCTCGGACCAATGGCGGACAAGGCTCGCGGCGCAAGATACACATCGGAATTGACGAGCAAACGCTGGAAATCAGGGCTGCCGAGTTCACCACCAGCGACGTGGGCGATGCGCCCATGTTGCCCGATCTGCTCGACCAGATCCCGCCTGAGCAGGAGATCGCCAGCGTCACTGCTGATGGCGCCTTCGACACCCGCAAGTGCCATGACGCCATCGCTGCCCGCAGCGCTGCCGCAATCATCCCACCCCGCAAGAACGCCAAGCC
>JBKBVT010000035.1:0-17679 GCA_046289305.1 Hyphomonas sp.
GTCGCGCCCCTTCCCGGGGGCGGTGGACGCCTTAGCTCTGCTGCAGGAAAGCGGGGCTCAACTGGCTGTGTGCACAAACAAGCGGCAGGATCTGAGCGAGCGCCTTCTGGGCGCGCTGGATCTGTCAGGCTGGTTCGGGGCGGTGATTGGCGCGGATACGGCGACAAACCGGAAGCCACATGCCGACCATGTGTTCGAGACCGTGCGCGCCGCGGGCGGCACGCCGGAGCGGGCGCTGTTCGTGGGCGACAGCCGCACAGATGAAAAGGCAGCCCGGAATGCCGGGCTGCCCTTCGTGTTCGTGACCTTTGGCTACGAGGCCGAGACAGCAGAGTCCATGTCAGCCGATGCGGTGATCGACCATTATGACCAGCTTGTCGGGGCCTTGTCAGCGCTGAAGGATCAGGCGGTCGCAGCTTCGCCGCGGGGGCGATAGGTTGGACGGGACGAACCCGCCTCGCCGGCCGCACGACGGCGCGGCATGCCATTGACCATATTGGACCGTACGTCCGTCCGTGCGCTCCGCATAGCGGGCACGAAACCCGCGTCTACGAGATCGACATCGACTTCGTAACCGCGCTCGGCCCAATACGAATTGATTTTTTCACGCAGGCGCTTTGCGCCTTCTTCGTCACACCAGTCTTTCACTTTGCTCTCTCCAGGCTGCTTTTTTTCTAACATTTGAGACAATCTTGTGATCGTCTTTGCCTGTCCTTCTTAAGGTTCAATCACGCGAACCCTGATCGGTTCGTCTGTGTATGTCCGCTAAATGACAATGTTTTCGCCTTTTCTCAAGGGCAATCTGGGCTAACTTTCTCTTAATAATTTTCGATGAACGCCTGTTCATCATGAACGGCTGTTCATGTATGTTTGCGCTACACACCGCCGAAACAGTGGGCACAGGCAAATTGTCAACTGTTTCAGCGCGAGACTGAAGCAGCGATATGGGCAGCGGTGTCACATCTTGTGCGTGTAAATGACACGCAAATGTAGCCCAAACATGCATTTCCGCATGATAGCCGCAACCAGCCATGCGCACTCAAACGCCAGAAACGGCCGCTGGCAATCTGCTTAACGCAGTCGGAACTGCTTCTTGCGTTATCCGCTTGACCTGCTGGCGGGCGAGGATTAGGCAGCGCGCTCGCGGCCGGGCGATTAGCTCAGTGGTAGAGCACTGCCTTCACACGGCAGGGGTCGCAAGTTCGAACCTTGCATCGCCCACCATGCCCCCTTTCCGGCCCAAGCCATGCCCGATGGCGCAGCCGCCGAAGCGCAGTATAAGCCGCCCGATGAAAGCCTTTCTCCGTTCCGCCCCTGTTGTCGCCGTCCTCGGATGGCTGATCTGGGCCTGGATGGTCCTTGTCGCCCGTACGGTGCGCTGGACCATCGAGGGCGAACGGGAGGCGCGCTCTAAGCTGGCGGAGCTGTATGCGCCCGGTGTCGTGATCGCCTGCTGGCATGAAACGATAATGCTGATTCCCTCCGGATGGAGCCAAGCGATCCGCCACTGGCCGGAAAAGCGCGGGCGCGCCGCGATGATGGTATCGCTGTCTCCGGACGGCGAGGCGGTCGCCCGCGCGGTGCGCCACCTCGATATTGATGTCGTCCGCGGCTCCTCCGGCAACAAGAAGAAGACCGGCAAGGACAAAGGCGGACTGCGCGCGATTGCCGAGGCCGCCGGCCGGCTGCGCGAGGGCGGCTATGTCTGCGTCACGCCGGATGGGCCGAGGGGTCCGCGCCGGATCGCCAGTGGCGGCGCGGTGACGCTGGCGCAGCGCAGCGGCGCGCTGATCCTGCCCTATGTGATCGCGACCCGGCCGGTGATCCGGTTGCAGAGCTGGGACCGGTTCATGATTCCTCTGCCCTTCACGCGCGGCGCGATCGTGTTTGGGCCGCTGATTGAGGCGCCGCGCGAGACGCCGCCGGATATCTTGCAAGCCGCGCTGCAAAGCGGCATGGATGCGGCGATGGGCCGGGCGGAAACGCTGATTGGCCTAACGCCCACACCCAGCCAGCCGGAGTAACCGACGGGATGACGCCTGCCCTGATCGTCTACAGGCTCGCCACCCGCCTGATCTCGCCTTTCCTGGGCTTTGTGATGAGCCGCCGGACCCGGGCCGGCAAGGAAGACTATCTGCGCCTGCCCGAACGTTTCGCCCGGCGCCTGCCGCCGCGTCGGCAAGGGCCGTTGATCTGGCTGCATGGGGCAAGCGTCGGCGAGAGCAGCCTGCTGCTGGAGCTTGGCCGCCGCATCCTGGCCGAACGGCCTGGCGTGATGCTGGTGATGACCAGCCAGACCCTGACCTCGGCCCGGCTGATCGGGCCCGCCCTGCCCGACCATGCGATCCATCTGATGGCGCCGCTGGACACACCGGCCATCGCCCGCCGCTTCATCCAGCACTGGAAGCCGGACCTCTGCGTGTTTGCCGAGGGCGAAATCTGGCCGAACCTGATCTGGGAAGCGCGCCGGGCCGGGGCGCGCACCGCGCTGATCAATGCCCGCATGACGCAGAAATCGGCCGAGGGCTGGTCCCGCGTGCGCGGCTTGTTTCGCCAGCTGGTTGGCCAGTTCGACATTGTGCTCGCGGCGGATCTGGATACCGGCCAGCGGCTGGAGACCCTTCTGGGACGCCCGGTGCGCGCGGCGGGCAATCTCAAATCCGCGCTGCCACCGCCGGCCGCAAGCGACATCGAACTCAGCCGCCTGCGCGACGGTTTTATTGCCGGGCGCCGCTGCCTGGTCGCGGCCTCCACCCATCCGGGCGAGGAGGCGCTGTTCCTCGAGGCAGTAGAGGGGCTCAGCGACGCTGCGCTGATCATTGCGCCGCGCCATCCCGACCGGGGGGGCGAGCTGGAAGAGCTCCTCAAAGCCCGGAGCATCCGCCATGCGCGCCGCTCCAAGGGCGTGATCCCCGACAAGCGCGACCGCGTGCTGCTGGCCGATACGATGGGTGAGATGGGGCTGTGGCTGCGCCTGGCTGATGCGGTCTATCTCGGCGGCGGGCATGCCGATGGCGTCGGCGGGCATAATCCGCTCGAGCCGATCCGGCTGAACCGGCCGGTGGCGACCGGGCCGGATGTGTTCAATTTTGCCGACATGATGGCCACGCTTGAGGCAAGCAAGCTGGTACACAAGGTGGCCGATGCCAGCGCGCTGGGCGCGTTCCTGGCGGATCCGCCGCCGGTGCCGGAAGCCGCCATCGCGGCGCTGTCCGAGGAAGCCGATGAGCCTATGCTGGTGACACTCAGCGCGCTGTTGCCGCTGGTGCCACGGCCATTGCTGGAGAGCAGCGATGCACCGCAGGTCTGGGACCTGCACAAGCTGGACAAGCGGCTTTGAGAGCGCCGTATTTCTGGTCTGCCGGGCTCGACCCGCGCTCCCGAGAGGCCGCCCCGTTGACCCGCGCCCTGCTGACGCCGCTGGCAGCACTGTATGTTTTCGGCCTCCGCCGAAAGCTGGCCGGAGCGAAGCCGGAGACGGCGCCGGTGCCGGTGATCTGCATTGGCAACCTCACCACGGGTGGGGCGGGCAAGACGCCGGTGACGGAGGCTGTGCGGGCACGGTTGGTGGCGGCAGGCCTCCGGGCGGCGAGCCTGTCGCGCGGGCATGGCGGATCGTCGCGCGGGCCGCTGAGGGTCGATCCCGCTGTGCATGGATTTCGGGACACCGGCGATGAGCCGCTGCTGCTGGCGGCCAGCGGGGAGGCCTGGATCGGGCGCGACCGTCCGGAAGCGGCGCGGGCAATGGCGGCGGACGGCGTGCAGGTAATCGTCATGGATGACGGGCATCAGAACCCGTCGCTGGTGAAGGATTTGTCGCTGGTCGTGATTGATGCGGGCGCGCCGTTCGGGAATGGCCATCTGCTGCCCAAGGGGCCGCTGCGGGAGCCGGTTGCGGACGGGCTGGCGCGCGCGGACGCCGTGGTGCTGGTCGGCGAGGGACCGGTGCCGGGCGCAGTCGCGAGGAGCGGGAAGCCCGTGCTGCGTGCGGCGCTGGTGCCGGCCATGCCGCCGCCGTCCGGGCCGCTGGTGGCGTTTGCGGGCATCGGCCGGCCGGAGAAGTTTTTTGATAGCCTGACAGCGGCCGGCGCAGTGTTGGCCGATGCGATTCCGTATCCTGACCACCACCCTTATTCGGCGGGCGAGATTGCCTATCTTCAGCGGCATGCGGGCGACCTCGACGCGCAGCTGGTGACCACATCCAAGGATCATGTCCGCCTGCCGCCGGAGGCGCGAGAGCGCGTGGTTGCCTGGCCCGTGACACTCAGCTTCGGCGACATGGCAGCGCTTGACGCCGTCCTCGCGCCGATCTTCAACAAACTCCAAGCCCGATGAACGACCAGACCCCCACCACCTTTGTCCGCCCCAAGGACATCGATCGCCGCGCCACCCTGATGCAGCGGATCGCCTGGCGGCTGGAGACGATCGCCTGGGATGTCATCTACTGGGCGCCGATGAAGGCGCTGGGGCCGGACCGGGCATCGAACTTTGGCGGCTGGCTGCTGCGCAGGATCGGGCCGATGTTCTCCCAGCACAAGACCATGCGCCGCAACCTGCGGCTCGCCTTTCCGGACTGGAGCGCGGAGGAGGTTGAGCGCACCGCGCTGGACGCCTGGGAGAGCGCCGGACGGACCGCCGGAGAGCTGCCCCACCTGCCGAACATCGACAGCGGGCCCGGCGGGCGGGTGGAGATCGTCGGCGGGGAAATCCTCGACCGGATCCGGGACGAGAAGAAAGGCGCGGTGTTCTTCTCCGGCCATTTTGCCAATTGGGAGATCATGCCGGCAGTGATCGCGCGGCGGGCGCCGGAGACGGTGATGACCTACCGGGCGCTGAACAATCCGCATATCGACCGGCGGGTCAGCGATGTGCGCCATGCCTATGGCACGCAGTTGAATGCCCCCAAGGGACTCGGTACGCGCGAGTTGATGCGGGCGCTCACGCGCGGTGCGCCTGTGGCGCTGATGAATGACCAGAAGTTCAATGGCGGGATCGCGGCGGGCTTCTTCGGGCATGACGCCATGACGGCGCCGGGGCCGACGCGGCTGGCGCTGAAATACAGCGTGCCGCTGGTGCCGGTCTCGACCGAACGGATCGGGCCTGCGCGGTTCCGGGTGATATTCCACGAGCCCTTCCTGCCCGTGGACACGGGTCATCCGGAGGCGGATGTTCAGGCGACGGTCAACCGGATCAATGCGTTCCTCGAGGCGCATGTGCGCGCGGTGCCGGGGCAATGGTTCTGGCAGCACCGCCGCTGGCCGAAGGAGGCCTGGAAAGCTGCGGGCGTAATGTGAGCCGCGCTCACACCTCGCCGGTACGGATGGCTTTCAGGATCGACAGGCGTTTGGCGACCGGGTTGGGGCTACGCCCCTCGCAGTAAAGCTTGCGCAGCCGGAAATGCGCGATGGCCGGACGCACCTGTTTCGGCGCGGCCGAGACGATAGGCCCGAAGGCCTTGGAGGCGTGGCGGCGCGTTGCGGCATAGGCGGGGGCGACCTCCTGGATCTCGCTCGCCCAGTTGTGCACCGGGATCAGGACGTTTGCGGCCGTCAGCGCGAGCCAGGCTTCGGGCTCCTTGGCGCGGTCGCTGTCGAGGAAGGCGGCCTGGTAGCCATCGACCAGCTTCTGCAGCGCGCCGGGCTTCAGCCGGGCGCCGGCGGCTTCCTCGGCGAGGGCGAGGCAGACATCATGGCCGCGCGGCGGCTGGCCGGCCTCGATTTCGGAAATCGCTTCCCGCCACCACTGGAAGCGGATGAGCCCGAGGGTTTCCTCCGACACCGCCTCGCGCACCCGCACCAGTTCATAGGCAAGGGCGTACAGCGCGATCAGCGTGCGGCGCTCTGCGGGGGCTGCGAACCGGCTGGAAATCCAGCGGTCCTCATCGACGCGGCGGACGCGTTTGTCGATCTCGTCCCAGGGTGTTTCGGCGAGAGGTCTGGTCTCGTTTGACATGGACCCCATATGTGCCAAACCGCTGCGCAGCGAAAGACATCAAAACCCGCAAGAAAGGACGCCCCCGCCATGGCCTTCACCCTCCCCGAGCTTCCGTATGATCGTAAAGCCCTCGCCCCGCACATCTCCGAGGAGACGCTGAACTTCCATTACGGCAAGCACCATCAGGCCTATGTGACCAATCTCAACGGTCTGGTCGACGGCACCGATCTCGCGGGCAAGCCGCTGGAAGAGGTCATCAAGATCTCCGCCGCTGACAAATCGAAGGCCGGTATCTTCAACAATTCCGCCCAGGTGTGGAACCATACCTTCTACTGGCATTCCATGGCCCCCGGCGGCGGCGGCAAGCCGCATGGCAAGGTCGCTGAGCTGATCGAGCGCGACCTGGGCGGCTATGACAACTTCGTCAAAGAGTTCAAACAGGCCGGCGCAACGCAGTTTGGCTCCGGCTGGGCCTGGCTCGTCTACAAGGGCGGCAAGCTGGCGATCACCAAGACACCGAACGCCGAAACGCCGCTGACCGACGAGGCCGCAACGCCCCTGATGACGATGGATGTGTGGGAGCACGCCTACTATCTGGACTATCAGAACCGTCGTCCGGATTACATCGACACCTTCCTATCGAGCCTGGTGAACTGGGACTTCGTTAACCAGAACCTGGCGGACGCGGGCGCCTGAGCGCCTGACAATTCTCACATAATAAGAGCGCCCGCCCTTCCAAGGCGGGCGTTTTTGCACTATGTGCCCATGCATAAACGCTCCGGGCATGGGATTCGCCCGGCTGCGGCTCGCTGGTCATGGGGATCGGCAGGCGCAGGACAGAGCCGCCAATCCGGGCGGCCGGGCCAATCAACAGACATCCCGGAGACGACTTTTGACCGACACGACCCCTGAAACAACTTTTGCGGATTTTGGCCTCGCCGAGAACATCCTCAAAGCCGTGAATGAATCCGGCTACACCATTCCCACCCCGATCCAGCGCGAAGCCATCCCGCACATTCTGATGGGCGGCGATGTGACCGGCATTGCGCAGACCGGCACGGGCAAGACCGCAGCCTTTGTGCTGCCGATGATCCAGCGCCTCTCGACGGGCCGGGCCCGCGCGCGGATGCCGCGCTGCCTGATCCTCTGCCCGACCCGCGAGCTTGCGGCGCAGGTGTCCGAGAGCTTCGAGAAATATGGCAAATACCTGAAGCTCACCATGGCGCTGCTGATCGGCGGCGTGAGCTTCAAGGAACAGGAAACGCTGCTCCAGCGCGGTGTGGACGTGCTGATCGCGACGCCTGGCCGCCTGATGGACCAGTTTGACCGCGGCAAGCTTCTGATGATGGGCGTCGAGACGCTGATCATCGACGAAGCGGACCGGATGCTCGACATGGGCTTCATTCCGGACATCGAGAAGATCTGCTCCAAGCTGCCGGCGAACCGCCAGACGCTCTTGTTCTCCGCGACCTTCCCGACGGATATCCAGCGCCTCGCGAAGACCTTCCAGAAAGATCCCAAGAAGATCGAAGTGACCCGTCCGACGGACGGCGCCCTGACGATTGCGCAGCATGTCGTTCATCTGCCCACGAATGATGGCAAGGCCCGGCGTACGGCGCTGCGCCGCGTGATCGAAGCCTGCGATGTGAAGAACGGGATCGTCTTCTGTAACCGCAAGGTCGAAGTCGATGTCGTGGCCGCCTCGCTGACCAAGCATGGCCATGATGCCGCGCCGATCCATGGCGACCTGCCGCAATCGGTACGGACCGAGACGCTGCAGCGTTTCCGTAATGGTTCGCTGAAACTGCTGGTTGCCTCGGATGTGGCCGCCCGCGGCCTGGACATTCCGGATGTCGGCCAGGTGTTCAATTTCGGTCCTCCGCCCAAGGATGAAGACTATATCCACCGCATTGGCCGCACCGGCCGGGCTGGACGCTCGGGCCAGAGCTTCACGCTGGTATCGCCAGCGGACGAGAAGTCCTGGGGCTTCGTCATGAAGATGATCAAGCAGGAGGTCGCCGACTTCATGCCGGAAGGCCTGCTCGACGAGCTGGCAAACCTGCCGCCGGAAGAAAAGCGTGACCGGGATGCCCGCCGCGGCGGACGTGACCAGGGCCGCGACCGCAGCCCGCGTGGCCGCAGCAGCGAACGCGCTGACCGCGCCGAACGTGGCCCGCGCCGCCGCGAAACCGAAGCGAGTGATGTCGCCGTGGCCGTGATCGACACACCGCAGGAGGCCCCCGAAGCGCCTGACGTCGCTGCCGAGGTGGCTGCGCCGGAGAAGAAGCCGAGACGCGAACGGGCAGAACGTGCACCGCGCGGCGAGAAACGCCGGGAACGGACCGAGCAGAAGCCGCACACGGAGCATGTCGAGCGCACCGACCGCGAGCGCACGGAAAAACGCGACCGCCCGTCGCGCGATTACAAGCGCAAGGATGACGACCTGATCCTGGAGCCGGCGCCTGACCGTGTCAAAGGTTTCGGCGACAGCGTTCCGGCGTTTTTCAAGCGCTAGAGAGGCCCCGGCCGCACGGAGCGGCGTGAATGGATACAGACACGCTGCTCCGCACCGGGATATTCGTCGGCGTCCTCGCCGCGCTGGTTGCCCTTGAAACCCTGTTCCCCCGCAAGGCACGGGTGATGCCGCGGCTCAGCCGCTGGATCACCAATCTGTCACTGGGCGGCTTTTCCCTGCTGGCCGTGCGCCTGATGGGGCCGCTGACGGTGGCGGGCGCAGCGCTGGCGGCCGAAGCCTCCGGGTTCGGACTATTGAAGCTGCTGCTCTTGCCCGGCTGGGCGATTGCATTCATCGCGCTCATCCTGCTCGATCTCGCGATCTGGGCGCAGCATATGGCGATGCACAGATGGCCCCTACTCTGGCGGTTGCACCAAGTCCATCATGCTGACCGCGACCTCGACGTCACCAGCGGGCTGCGCTTTCATCCGTTCGAGGCAGCCGTCTCCATGGTGTGGAAGGCGGGCGTCGTCTTCCTGCTCGGTGCGCCGCTGGCTGTTGCGCTGGCGTACGAGATCGTGCTGGGCTCAATGGCGCTGTTCACGCATGCCAACCTTCGCCTTCCCCTCTGGCTTGACCGGGCCCTGCGGTACGTCATCGTCACGCCGGATATGCACCGGGTGCATCACTCAATCGTCCGCACCGAGACAGATTCGAATTTCGGTAATGCGCTGTCGATCTGGGACCGCATCTTCCGCACCTACCGCGACGAGCCTGAAGGCGGCCAGGACGGCTTCATCCTCGGCCTCGAAGACTGGCAGGACGAACGCTCTGCCCGCCTGAGCATGGCTGCCAGGATGCCTTTCCTGAAACAATAATGTGACCTTTTTCCGGTTGCGAAAATCCGCACTGCAGGTAGAAAGCATCCACAGTCTTGGGCCTCAGGGAGTCCGCCAGATGCGCTTTTATACCGTATTGTGTCTGGTTCTGGCCCTTGCCGTGCCCGGCGCGCTCTCCGCCGCCGCCCAGACGCCTCCGCTGGAAGCCTATGGCGGCCTGCCGAGGTTCTCGGACGCCGAAATCTCGCCCGATGGAACCCGGATTGCCGCGATTGTAAACTCGCAAACCGGATCACAGCTCATGGTGCTCAACATTGATGGCACGGTGATCCGTCAGATCGGGACAAGCAACATCAAGGCGCGGGGGGTGGAATTCTACGATTCAGAGCATGTCATCCTGCTCGCTTCCATCACGACGCGGACGTATGGCTTCCGGGGACGGTACGAATTTTCAGGCGCCTATTCCATCAATCTGGCGACAGGCAATACTGTCACCTTGCTGGACCGGATGGAGGGCCTCTTCCCGGCCCAGTCAGGTCTAGGCCGGATTATCGGCCGGGGCAGCGAAGACGGCACGGTCCTGATGCCAGCCTTTATGGGAAGGGCAACTGCGGACCCGACCAAAGATCTGCTCCGGGTGAACCTGCGGGATGGGCGGGGCCGGAGTGTGCTGAAAGGTACGACCGACACGATCGACTGGTTCTCGGACGGCGAGGGCGGCGTGCTGGCGCGCGAGCGATATGACAACCGCCGCAAAGAATACCGGGTGGACATGCGCCGGGGCTCACGCTGGCACACCATTCTTGAGATCAAGAATGTCGAGATACCGCCAATTTTCCTGTATGGCACCCTGCCGAATAATTCAGGCTTTGCCTTCATTGAGGCCGATGATGAGGAGACGTTTGAAGGTCTCATGGTGCTTGGCGTGGACGGCGAGGTTTCCGGGCCCATCCTCGGGCGCACCGGACACGAGATAGACCGTATCTACACGGATGATGAGCGCCGCGTGCTCGGCGTGCGCTATTCCGGGATGACGCCCGATTATGAGTTTCTGGATGCGGGCCTGAAGGCGAGCTATGAGACGGTGTCCGCCGCCCTGCCCGATGCCACGATCTATCTCGACTCCTGGTCGGATGATCGACAGGTCGTTCTCTATCATGTCTTCGATGGCGGCCTGGGTGTGGGCTGGATTCTGCATCATGCGGGTAATGGCAGCATCAAACTCATAGCCAGGGACCGGCCTGATATCCCGCCGGAGCAGATGGGAGCCGTTTTGGCGATCGAGTATCCGGCGCGGGATGGCCTGACGATTCCAGCCGTTCTGACCTTGCCACCGGGCACCGACCTCGAAAACGACCTACCGCTTCCGCTGGTTGTGATGCCACACGGCGGACCGGCAGCGTATGACCGGCTCGACTTCGACTGGATGGCGCAGTTTGTCGCCAGCCGCGGCTATATGGTCCTTCAGCCAAACTTCCGGGGGTCTACCGGTTTTGGCAAGGCCTTCCTGGATGCAGGCCGCGGCGAATGGGCCGGAAAGATGCAGGATGATCTCGTCGACGGCGTCAGCGCACTGGCGACTGAAGGCATGATCGACCCCAGCCGGGTCTGCATCATTGGGGCGAGCTATGGCGGCTATGCGGCGCTCGCGGGCCCTGCCTTCCACGCGGATGTTTACCGGTGCAGTATCGCCATCGCCCCGGTTACCGACCTGCAGGCAATGCTCAGTGAAGAACGGCAACGCTTTCGCGGACGCCACTGGGTCGTGAGTTACTGGGAAGGGATCATGGCAGATGGCGACGCCCGCCGCCAGCGACTGAGGGAGGCTTCCCCAATCAATGCGGCGGACCGGATCCGCGCGCCCGTGCTGCTGATCCATGGGGAGGATGACACAGTTGTGCCGATCAACCAGAGCGTCCGCATGGAGCGGGCGTTGAAACGCGCCAACAAGCCGGTCGAGTTCGTGCGCCTCGAAGGCGAAGACCACTGGTTGTCGGGCGCCGAGACACGGATTCAGTTGCTGCGGGAGATCGACCGGTTCCTCGCCGCTCAGATGCCCGCGCAGGCAGCCAACTGATGCGTAGACGGAGCTCTGGCAGGGGCGTCACTCCGCCCTCCCCTGCTACGGCTTGAGGCGTCCCTTCACCTGGCCGCGGAACTTGTCGCCATAGGGCGGACGCATCATCGACAGGATCTCGTTCTTTGTCTGGGTATAGACGGCTTTCGGGTGGCTGAATTCGAGGAAGCCGTCCTTGCCGTGATAGGCGCCCATGCCGGACGGGCCGACGCCGCCGAAGGGCAGGTCTTCCTGTGCGACATGGAAAACGACATCGTTCACGGTCACGCCGCCGGAGGTCGTGTTGTTCAGAACGAAATCCTTCTCGCTGGCATCCTCGCCGAAATAATAGAGGCCGAGCGGGCGGGGATTGGCGTTGATATAGGCAACGGCATCCTTCGCATCGCCATAGGATTTGATCGGCAGGATCGGCCCGAAGATTTCGTCCTGCATGACTTTCAGATCGTCGGACGGGTCGATGATCAGGGTCGGCGGCATCTTGTGGTGCGGTTGCTGACCAAAATTCTCGCCCTTGGGGTTGAGTTCGATGACCTCGGCGCCGCGCGCGCGGGCATCCTCGACATAGCTGGTGAGCCGGTCGAAATGGCGCTGGTTCACGACCGAGGTGTAGTCATCATTGTCCTTGAGGCCCGAGGCATACATCGTATCGACCGCGCGGGTGGCGGCCTGGACGAAGTCCTGCATCTTTTCCTTAGGCACGAAGGCATAGTCCGGCGCGAGGCAGATCTGGCCGGCATTCAGCGTCTTGCCGGCCATGATGCGGTTGGCGGCTTTCTGCATATCGGCGGAGCGGCCGAGGATGACCGGGCTCTTGCCGCCAAGCTCCAGCGTCAACGGCACGAGATTGTCGGCCGCCGCACGCATGACATGGCGGGCAACCGAGGTCGCGCCGGTGAAGAGGATATGGTCGAAGGGCAGCTTGGTGAATTCAGCGCCGATGTCCGGCCCGCCGGTGACGACGGCGCAGACCTCATCAGAATAATAGTCCGCGATCAGCTTCTTCATCAGTTCCGAGGTCGCCTCGGTGAATTCGGATGGCTTGATCATGCAGCGATTGCCGGCGGCGAACACGCCTGCGAGCGGGGTGAAGGTGAGGTTCACCGGGAAGTTCCAGGGGCTGATGACACCGATGACGCCTTTCGGCTGGTAGCGGATCTCGGCCTTCGAGCCGAGCAGGCCGAGAGGAAACTCGACTTTCCGCTTCTCGGTCTTCATCCATTTGGCGACATGCGATTTGGCATGTTTCAGCGCGCCGATGGAGCCGGCGATATCAGTGAGGTTTGACTGGTCCTTGGAGCGGTGGCCGAAATCGGCGCACATCGCATCATTCAGCGCGTTGCCATGAGTGACGAGCAGGTCAATGGCCTTGTCGAGCCATTCGATGCGCTTCTCAACCGAAGGGATGCCGTCGCGCAGATGCGCGGCCTTCTGCTTGGCCAGAAGCGAGCCCATTTCCGAAGCCGGTATACCGTCGAGCGCCATGATTCGCGTCTCCCAATCCCTTTGATGATGTGAACACTGTAGTCCCTGTTCAGTGTTTCCCCAATAGGGCCGGCCGGCCGCTTACCCGGCGTGAGGCGTTCACGGCCCGGTTCAATCCCTCTACAAAGCGCCTAACCACACGGGAAATGAACAGGAAACGCACGCATGGCCAGCTATCAGAAGATTTCCTATGAGCTGAAAGGCAACACGGCGATCATCGCCTTCAACGATGACAAGACGCTGAATGCCTGCGGCGTCGACACCGCGATCGAGCTGCAACACGCCTTCGAAGTGGCGGCTGCCGAGGCGCGCTGCACGATCCTGACCGGCAAAGGCCGCGGCTTCTGCTCCGGCGCGAACCTGACCGGTATGAACTCCGGCCCGGCGATTGCGCACCCGGATGCGAAACCGGACGCCGGCAAGGCGCTGGACGCGTTCTACAATCCGCTGGTGACCGCCATCCGCGAACACCCACACCCCGTGATCACCGCCGTGAACGGCGCGGCGGCCGGCGTCGGCTGCGCCATCGGCCTGATGGGCGACATCGTGATCTGCGGCAAGAGCGCGTATTTTCTGCAGGCGTTCCGGCGCATCGGCCTTGTGCCCGACGGCGGTTCGACCTGGCTGCTCGCCCGCACCATCGGCCGCGTGCGCGCGATGGAAATGGCGCTGTTCGGTGAGAAAGTCCCGGCTGAGCAGGCAATGAGCTGGGGCCTCGTCAACCGCGTGGTGGACGACGCCGACCTGATGCCGACCGCGCTGGAGATGGCCGAGAAGCTGGGCACCGGCCCGACCGTTGCCCTCGCCCTGATGCGCAAGCTAATCTGGGACGCCTGCGACAGCGATTTCGGCGCGGCCCTGCACGGCGAACGAATCGCCCAGCGCACGGCAGGCCGCAGCGAGGACTTCCGCGAGGGCGTGACCGCCTTCGTGCAGAAGCGTCCGGCCGAGTTCAAGGGCAAGTAATCTCTGATTGCGCAGAAACTTTGAGTTCCGCTTAAAGATCAGGAAACCTTGTCGCCCTAAGGTGGTCAGAACGACCTCCCAGGGGCATGGTAGATGGACTACAGGCTGATCCACTTCAATTGCGTGCGCCCGCTGGGGGCGTTCACGCTTGACAATCCTTATGTGGTCACCTTCCTGACGATCCTTCCACGGATCTTCGCTGATGCGGATGCGTTTGACGGGATAAGGTCCCACAAGCACGGGCTGCGCTGCCCGGATGGCAGCTGGCGCGATTACCGCGACGCCTTTCCGTATCCGGAGGATTGGGCCGCGCCGGACGTGTCAACCCTGGCGGTCTGGCGGTCGATTGAAGATCTGAAAGCCTTCTCGCATGACGGGCGCACACATCCGGCGGGAATGCGCCGGCTGGGCCAGGAAATAGACCGTAGCCAGGGACCAGGTTTCGTCATGTGGTGGGCGCCGCGAGGCGAGCGTTTCACGCTGGAGGATGGCTGGCAGCGTTTGCAGCATCTGCGCCGGTTTGGTTCGTCCGATACCGCCTTCTCGCTGGACCAGCCTGCCGCCTGCCCGGCTGTCGCCTGATTTCATCCGTCTGCGGGCTTTTTCCTCTTTCGGGGAGGTTTCGCGGCGCTCTTGGCCGCGAGGGCAACCGCCAGCGCGCGCCGGCCCCAGCGGCATGCCTCTTCGGGATCGTCGAGGGCGTCCGCAGGCAAACTGACATAACCCATATCGATCGCCTTGCCATCACTGGGCCGGATCCAGAGGAACGGCTCGCAACCTTCAGATGCCAGCGCCGCCCGCAACTCGGCGTCCGTTTTCAGGTAAATGCCCTCATCCGCCAGAAGCGCAAACATCACTCCCTCGGCATACACGCCTGCACCACCGAACATGCGCCGTATGCTGATGGGGCCCATAGAGGCAAAGAGTTCGATAACGAATTCGTGGAACGGATCGGACGGATGGGGCATCGCTTTCTCAAAATCTCTGGGTGACGTCATCCCGGAAAATCCGCAGGATTTATCCGGGACCCAGACTTCTCTGCTGATCGCAACTTAAAGGGCTGGGTCCCGGGCATTTGCTGACGCAAATCCCGGGATGACGACCGACTGATGTGCGAACGTATGACTCATGAAGTGGGCAATCCCAACCGGTACACCCCCTTGAAACGGTCCGGATCCTCGACCGGTTTTCCCTTGCGATAGATCGCAATCGTGCCCGCCTTGCGCAGGCGGATCGCTTCGGCGCGCACATCCTTCAGCACACGCACGAAATTCTCCGGGCTGACGGCCTTGGCCGCTTCCGTCGGGCAGATCGTCTTGCCGGCGCCGCGCAGGGCCGTCAGCTCAAGTATCGCCTCGCGGACGGGGTTGGGTGCCTCAGCGCTCACCAGTCAATGGCCGCATAGACGAGCTGCTGGAATTGCAGGCGCATCGGATAGGTGGAGGATGGCATCAGCTGCGTCGCCTGCACGGCGATGATTTCTTCTTCGGAATCGATCCAGAAGAAGGTGGAGGCAAGGCCGCCCCAGCTGAAGGTGCCGTCGCTGGACGGCTGGCCGGTCTGGACAAAATCCTGCACGACCGAGCCGCCAAGGCCGAAGCCGACGCCCTCTGCCATCACTTCGGTGAACGCAGAGCGGCCCATTCCGCGCATCGTCTGCGCGCCGGGCAGATGGTTTTGCCGCATGAACTCCCAGGTCTTGGGGCTGATCAGGCGCGCGCCGTCGAGCGTGCCGCCGCGCAGCAGCATCAACGCAAACCGGTGATAATCGCGCAGCGTTGAGACGAGGCCGCCGCCGCCATTCAGCAGGTTAGGCCGCCGTGCATAGAGCTTTGAGGCGGCGCCCGCTGGATCGGCCAGCACGGTCTCCCCGGTCTTGGCGTCCTTCTGGTAACAGGCCATCAGCTGGTGGACCTTGTCTTCCGGCACCCAGAAGTCCGTGTCGTGCATTCCAAGCGGGCCGAAGATACGTTCCCGGAAGAATTCATCGAGAGACTGTCCCGAGATGATCTCGACGATTGCGCCGAGCACATCCGTGGCATGGCTATAGCGCCATTCCGTACCCGGAGAGAAGGCGAGCGGCAGGCCCGCGATCTGGCGGGCCATGTCCTGAAGCGTGTCTTTCGGATGCCCGACCTTTTCGCGCCGGTAGATTTCATCTGTCTCATCCTGCAGTAGAAAGCCATAGGTGAGGCCGGATGTGTGGGTGGCGAGATCGAGGATCGTCATTTCGCGGTCCGGTTTGCGCAGTTTGGGCACCCCGGCCGTGCCGCCATCCCAGACCATGGCATTCTTGTATTCCGGAATGTAGCGGCTGACCGGATGATCTAGGCGCAGCTTGCATTCCTCGACCAGCATCATCGCGGCGAGGGTCGTGATGGGCTTGGTCATCGAATACATTCGGAAGATCGTATCCGGACCGATCGGCTCTCTGCCGCCTATCTCGGTCGCCCCGGTATAGCTTTCATGCGCGATCTCGCCGCCGCGCGAGACGAGCAACGCCATGCAGGGCAGCTTGCCGGTGTCGATATAGTTTTCCTTGAAGAAGGCCGGCATCGCCGCGAGGCGGTCTGCATTGAGGCCGACTTCATGCGGATCAGTTGGATCGTGTTCGAACATCTCGTTTCCTCGCCAGTCTATTGTGGTGTAATGCTCAGGCTCAATTCAATCGCCTGAGATACGGGGATCGAAAAGATCCCCCCCTTATCTTTCTTCCATTGCAAATAACCCTGTTCAAAGAACGCGGAACCCTCGGCCTCCGTCTGTTGTAGTTGGTCAAGGCTTTCAAGAAGAGCGCTCTTTTCGAACGGCATATGGCCGATGGCCCCGATCCGGACGTGCGGAACGCCGTCGACTATGAAGGTCGATATCGGGACGCCTTCGACCGATATGTGGACAACTGAATCGGAAGCATAAAGCTCAATTCTCTCAATCGTTATTTGCGTCGAAGGTGTCGATGCGTCTTTGATCGACCAGATTTGACCCACTGCGATGTCGGGCAACGGCGCTGCATTTGCGCATGACGCAACCATTAGGGAGACAGCCAAACTCATCAGCCCACGAACCGAATTCATTACAAATTACCCGCCTTTGCGGCCCGCGCCAATTCCCGGGCGATGATGATCTGCTGGATTTGGCTGGTGCCTTCATACAGGCGGAAGATGCGCACATCGCGGTAGAACCGCTCAATGCCGTAATCCGTGACATACCCTGCCCCGCCGAACACCTGCACGGCGCGGTCGGCGACGCGTCCGCAGGCCTCGGTGGCGAACAGCTTGGCGGAGGAGGCGAGCATCGTGACATCCTCGCCCGCATCGCGGCGCCGCGCGGCGTCGAGGATCATGCATTCGGCGGCATAGGTTTCGGCCTGACTGTCGGCGATCATCGCCTGGATCAGCTGATGTTCCATGATAGGCTTGCCGAATTGCTTGCGCTCCAGCGCGTAGGTGACCATCTCGCGGATCAGGCGTTTCGAGACGCCGGTGGCGACCGCAGAGATATGGAGCCGGCCCTTGTCGAGCACGCTCATGGCGACCTTGAAGCCCTCGCCTTCCCTGGCGATGATATTCTCCGCCGGCACGCGGGCATTCTCGAAGATCACGTCGCAGATATGCGCGCCCTGCTGGCCCATTTTCTTCTCGGGCTTTCCGACAGAGAGGCCCGGCGTGCCCTTCTCCACGATGAAGGCCGAAACGCCCTTGGCGCCCGGCTCGTCCGGATTGGTGCGCGCCATGACGGTGAAGAGATCGGCCTTGTTGGCGTTGGTGATGTAGCGCTTGGTGCCGTTGAGGATGTAATGGTCGCCGTCGCGGATGGCTTTCGTCTTGAGGCCGGCCGCGTCGGAGCCGGCTTCGGGCTCGGTCAGCGCAAAGCTGGCGATCAGGTCGCCGGAGGCGATGCCGGGCAGCCATGTCGATTTCTGCGCC
>JBKBVT010000373.1:0-1787 GCA_046289305.1 Hyphomonas sp.
CCGGAGCGGATCATCGCAACGCCAGCAGCCGCAGCAGCGGCGACGGCTGCTGCGGCCGCCACAGCAACACGCCGCGAGAAGGCCGCCAGCCGGGCGTTGGCCGCCTCCATCTCCCGGCTCAGTCGTCCGAAGCCGCGCGATCCGGCTTCGCCCACGCCTTCCAGTTCGGCGCGCACCTGCCGTCCGCCCACGGCCGCGAGGCGGACGCTGACCCTCTTGTGTGGATGCCGCGCGGAGTGCAAGGACATTCTGAACCTCTTGAACGTGTGATCGAGTGCGCGCTTGTGTCAGGCCTCTGAGATGCGGCTCTTCACATGCGCCGCGGGCCGGGATGGTGGTTCGCGGGCCGGGTCCAACACTTCTCACCGGGCTCGAAGCCCTACGCGTCTCGCTGGTTTTCCCTGCCCCGATCCGGTCGATCAGTTGTCCATTCGGCTCATGCCTTCCTCACACCCCCGATATCCGGCTGACCGGCAGCAGTGTCACGCCGCCGCCAGGGCCGGATCCCGGTAACTCTCGCCTTTCGTGAGCATCGCCCAGATGCGCCGCGCCATCTTGTTGGCGAGCGCGATGGCCACGAGGATGCGCGGTTTTCTGAGCATCAGCTTTCCCAGCCATGTGTCCTTGGGGATGCCGCGCCGACAGGCGCCCACCGTCGCGGCCATGGCGCCGACCACTAGCAATCGCCGGATGTCGTGCTGGCCGGCCTTCGACACCTTGCCCAATCGCGCCTTGCCACCGGACGAGCTCTGTCGTGGCACAAGGCCGAGCCAGGCGGCAAAGTCGCGCCCGCGTCTGAAGGTTTCCATGGGCGGTGCAAAGGACTCGATGGCCATGGCGGTGATCGGACCGACCCCGGGCATTGTCTGCAGCAGCCTGGCCCAGCGGCTTTCCTTCGACAGCTCAGCAATCTGGGCATCCAGCGCGGCGATCTCGGTGCCAAGGCTCTCGATCTGGCGCAGGATGCCACGGCAGGCGATCCGCGCGGCTCGGGGCAGATCGCTGGTCTCGTCCTCCAGCACCGCGACCAGCTTCGACAGATGCTGCAGGCCGACCGGCGCGATGTAGCCGAACTCGTAAAGATGCGAACGCAGTGCGTTCACCAATTCGATGCGCTGCGCGATGACCTTCTGGCGGACGCGGAACACCACTGCGCGGGCCTGCTGCTCGGCGCTTTTGGGTTCGACGAAGCGCATGTGAGGGCGGGTCGCGGCCTCGGCGATCGCCTCCGCGTCGGCCGCATCGTTTTTCTGCCGCTTGACGTACGGCGTGACGTATTGCGGCGAGATCACCTTCACGGAGTGGCCGTGCTTTGCCATCTCCCGCGCCCAGTAATGCGAGCCCGGACAAGCTTCCATCGCCACCGTGCACGGCGGATGCGCCGCCATGAACTTCTGAAACTGGGGCCTGGTCTGCTTCTTGCGGAATACCGCCCGCCCGTCCGCCGCGGCGCCATGCAGCTGGAACACGTTCTTTGCCAGATCAATCCCGATGATGGTAACTTCGTTCATGGATGCCGTCTCCTGTCCTGTCTTGTGCTTTGACATCACAAGCTTGGCACATTGCGATGCCGCTGGGGGAGCGCGGCATCCACCCCATCTTCTCAGCCATGGGAATGATCCATCTGTTCGTTGAGCTTGGCCACCATCACCGCCTCAATGACGGGCAGCAGTTCGGCCAGGGCGAGCGGCGGCACACCGAGGGCGTCACCGAGCGGCAGCGCCGACGACATGTCCCAGCCGATCACCGCGCCCGGCAGCACGCGCAGCTGGCCGCCGAGACGGCCG
>JBKBVT010000374.1:0-1784 GCA_046289305.1 Hyphomonas sp.
CCGCCGGATGATCGAGCAGGGCGCCATCCGTTTGAATGACGTGCTGGTCACCGATCCGAACGCCGCCCTGTCAGTCGCTGACCTGAAAGACGGCGCCATCAAGCTGTCGGCTGGCAAGAAACGCCACGCGCTGGTTAAGGCAGGTTGAGAACGCCCGAGACCGCCTCACCCTGAGCGAAATCGAAGGGCGAGCCAGGGCTCAGAATGTCTCTTCGGGAATCGGCGGTAGCTCATCCGGGATTGGCGCATCCGGCGGTCTCGGAACTGCCTCCGGTATGCGCGTATCGGAGGGGTTCTCGAAAATCCGCCGGATCACGCCGGGCGCCAGCGCCGACAGCGGATTGACCGCGACATTCGCCCGCTCGAGCGTACCGCGCACGGAGTATGTCAGCGAGAAAATGCCTTCCCCGTCCCGGCCCACAACCAGATCCCCGATGACCGGGATTCCTCCGAGGGCGGAATTGACCCCGAAGCTCGGCACCAGCACGCCGTCCACCTCCAACTCCGCCGTACGCGTATTGATGTAGCCGCTCGCCGTCAGCCCAAGCGCCGGCCCCTGCGCCTTGGCGCCGGTTATCACATAGCGGCCATCGGAAACCTTCAGCGGAATGTCGATCCGCGAGAACATGACGCCCTCGCCGCCAAGCGTATCCGTCAGCCCCCGCAGGGAGGCGAGGGACAGGATCTGCGTCAGGAACGGCGCCTCCCGCATCCGGGCATTGGTGATCTGCAGATCGATATTCGCCGGCTCGCCATCCTTTTCCATTGTGCCGGACATGACCAGCCGCCCGCCCGTAAGGAAATCCGCCCCCAGAACAGCGCTGGCAATGAAGCCGGCATCGTCCGACACCACATTCAGCCGCGGCGGTCCCTCGCCGGAGGCATCGAACCGGGCTTCCATGGCCGCGCCGCCGGCCGTCAGCCCGCTGGCCTGCAAGGTATGAAAGCCGATACTGTCGGAGTTCGCCATCAGCTTGGCATTGCGCAGGTCCAGGCCAGGCCGGAGGCTCAGCCGGTCTACCGAAGCCGCTATCGACAACGGCACGCCGTCTTCCTCAGCCTCATCGCTCATCGCGCCGAGACCCGGCATGATACCGGAAATGTCGAGATATTTGCCGGCCAGGGTCACGGTCAGGCTTTCATCCCGCTCCCGGCTGATCGAGCCGGACACGTCAGCCATGTTGCGCAGATAGGCTTCGCGCAAAGTCGCCGCCAGCAACCTGGAATCGGAACCGAGCGTGAAATCGCCGTCCACCCGCGCGGTCGAACTGCGGAAATTGACGCTTGAGGTCGAGCGTTCGTCCATGGCCCGGTAGTCGACTTCCGCGCTGGCCGGATCGCCCGCCGGCTTGACCCATCCGAGCTCGGACATATCCAGCCGGGCAGATGTCAGGTCCGCTTTCACATAGGACGAGATCAGGTCCGCCCCGGCCAGTTTCGCGCGGACATCGATCGGGGCCTCGCCCGTCATATAGGCCCGCCCCAGAATGCCAAACCGGTTGAGAAAGTCTGCCGTCACCGTCCCATTCGCGGTCAGGTCCGCCGGGGCGCCGTCGTCCATGAACCCCTGATACCAGCGAAACCCGACCGGGGAGGGCCCGAGCTGGCCGTCGCCGGTGATCTCCGCACCGGCCTGATCGACCGCCACTGCCATACGGCTGCCGGTCAGATCAAAGCCAAGTGCCGCGCCGCGCAGGCCGGCATCCCGGACTGTGCCGATGGCGGTGAAGCGAACATCCTCATACGGCACATCATTCAGCGGCGGCCGGAACATCTCGAAAGTC
>JBKBVT010000375.1:0-1766 GCA_046289305.1 Hyphomonas sp.
GTGGCGCGGCCAGCCTCGTCGCGTTCGATCTTGCCGCCGGGGGCGTCCGGCGTCGCATCGGTGATTCCGGCGGCGGCGAGGGCGGCGGAATTGGCGACGAGGGCATGGCCATCGGCGCGGATGAAGATGACGGGATTGTTGGGGCTGACGGCATCGAGATCAGCGGCGGTGGGCATGCGGCTTTCGGGCCAGCCGGTCTCGATCCAGCCGCGGCCTTCGAGGACGGCGCCGGGCGGCTTGTCCTGCAGCTCGGTCTCGGTGCGCTCGACGAGTTCGGCGATCGAGGCCGTGCCTTCGAGGTTCAGCGTCATCTCGCGCTGGCCGATGCCGAGGAGGTGGGCGTGGGCGTCGGTGAAGCCGGGGAACATGACGGCGCCGGCGAGATCGATGATCTCGGCCTCGTCCTCGCTCCAGTCCTGCGACAGGGGCGGCGCGGTGGCGATGATCCGGCCGTCCGGGCCGACGATCACGGCGTCCACCGTGGCGGGGTCCGCGAGACCGGTATAGATCGTGCCGCCGGTGAAGATGCGGAGCTTCTGGGCCTCAGCCTCCGGCGCGGCGGGCGGCGGCGTTGGCGCGGCGGCGCAGGCGGTGAGCGCCAAGGCGGCGGCAAGCAGGATCAGGCGCATGGGGACTCCGGCAATACAATCAGCTTTGTGTTGCCACGGAACTATGCGCTCCAAAAGCCCGGACTGGCCCCAAAACCAAAAGCGCCGGACCTTTGGGGGTCCGGCGCCTTGGTTCAATGCAGTTTGCCGTCAGGCGGGAAAGTTCAGGCGGCGACGGCTTTCTTGGCGATGTCGCGCTTGATCTTCTGGGCCTTGTCAGACAGCGCCTCGTCCTTCGCCTTGGCGAGGAAGGCGTCGAGGCCGCCGAGCTTGTCGACCGTGCGCAGGGCTTTCGCCGCGATGCGCAGGCGGAAATTCTGGTCGAGGGCTTCCGAGTGCAGCGTGACCTGAACGAGGTTCGGCAGGTAACGGCGCTTGGTCTTGACCTGGGAGTGGCTGACCAGGTGGCCGACCATTGGCTTGGTGCCAGTAAGTTCGCATTCGCGGGACATGGGCCTCGCTCCGAATAAGAGGTGTTCTTTGAACTGAAGGCGCGCGTCTACAGTCTGCGGGGGGCGGCTGTCAACCGCCGGGATCAGGCATCGGCGCCTGAAAATTGCCCCTTCCCCTGTCATCCTCTGTCATTTTATGTCAATGGGCTGGCGAGACTGATTGCGGCATGATCTGGGCGGGTTTGTTCAGGCAGCGTTGGGCAAGGGCTGTTTAGGAAACGGGTTCTCACGCCCAACTGGCTACAAGGATAGACATCTCATGAAGCGCCGCCTCCTTCTTTCTGCTGCTGCCGCGCTGGCGGTTGCCGGTCTTTCCACAGCCGACACGACACCTGCCGCGTCGGGCAAGAACGTCATCAGCACGGTCAAGGCCGGCGCGCCGACGCGTATGGTGTACGAGCTGGATGCGCGGGCGATGATCCTGATCTTCCCGGCGACGGGCCGTGCAAGCTTTACGGTCGACATGCGCCCCGACACCTACACGATCCAGTCGCGCGTGCGTACGACCGGCCTCGCCGATGTGTTCGTGAACTACAACATGCAGCTCGCCGCGTCCGGCCGGGTGCGCAACAATGCGCTGAAGACGACCGGCTATGTCTCCCAGAACAATGACGGCAAGAAGAACCGCCGCGTCGAAATGACCATGAACGACAATGGCTTCACAATGAACGCCACGCCGCGCTTCGGTAATCTGGGCGAGCCGGCG
>JBKBVT010000376.1:0-1763 GCA_046289305.1 Hyphomonas sp.
CCAAGCCGAGCCGCTTCGCGCTCGAACCCGCTCCGCCAGCTTTCCGTCGTCTCCTCGCCGGAGATGGCAATCGCTGGCAGATCCCGGAACACTCCATCGGTCAGGAAGGGGTCGCCCAGCAGGGAGGGGCCCATCTCCTGCTGATAGGTTTCCGGGGTGATATTGCTCGCCACGTCCCAGGCCTCGGCCATCTCGCGCGGATGGGCTTTGACATAGGCGACATCGCCGGCGCTTTTCTGGAAACAGGTCTGGTAGAACCAGTTGGCGCCGAATTGCCGCCCGGCCTGGCGAATGGCGCTGAGCGAGACGCGCGCCCCGGCACGGCTTTCAATCGTCTGGGCCAGAAGCCGGCCGAACCAGGCGGGGCGGAACTCGCCCATGACATCCCGGTTGAACACGCAATTGGCGAAGACCGAATAGGTGATGCGGCGGGACTTGAGGGCCAGTCGCGCCGCGACGGGGTTGGCCGAACCGGTCGAGATCAGGATGACATTCTCGAGGTCGGCCTCGTCGAGGAAGGCCTCCAGCAAGCGGGCCTGTTCATCGAGGCCGGATACGGGGGCTGAGGCGCCAAAGCCCGGCCGGCGGATGCAGTATATGCCGAAGCCTTCATTCGCTGCATCGATGCAGAAGCCCCAGGGCGGCGCGGCGGGATATTCAACTGATGTAAGAAACACGACCGGGCGCAGTTCGTCCGAGCCGAACTGCATGTATTCGAGGTCCTTGCCGTCCGGGCCGACCGAAGCTGTCTGCCAGTATCGCAGGATGCGCTTCTTATCGCCGACCTGGTCGAGCTTGTTCGCCCGCGGGTTCGCCGGTAAATCCATTGGTTCCCCCTTGGCGGCCCCTGCGGCTTTTTCTGTTACCGGTTTAACCATTCAGGGGGGCAGATGGACGAGTCTGGGCGCTGGCGCAAGCACAACCACAACAAAATTGACGGCTTTTACCCATTAGCTGAAAAATGGCGCAGAGGTGGTAAGTATTTCTGCTAAGACTGCACTCGCATAGCGATACTGGATCATTAAGCGGCACCCGCAATATAAGTATCTCACGGATAGTATTCTAACTAGCATAAGTATTTCTATTCGAGGCGCCGACACCACCTCCGGGTGTTCCCGCAGAATATTGTCGCGCTTCTATGAGCGTCCGCAAAGTCGCTCGCCCTGCCATGGACGCGCCGCGCCGGGCGATCAGATCACATAGGCCGGGTCGGTGATCGCCCGGAAAGCCGGTTTCGGCTGGCGGGCAGGATCGAACAGGAGCGGATAATTGCTGCGCGTGACCGGAAAGCTGTTGAGCCAGGACTGGCCATCCTGGAGGCCCCAGACTGTCACCGAGGTGACACTCGGGCGTTGGACGAAACCGTCAAACAGGCCGCGATAGATCCGTGCCTGCGCGGCCAGCACGCTCGCAGGTACGTTGCTGATCTGCGCGCCATAACCCGCCGCGCAATTGACGCCGGTATCGAAGCAGGTGCCGGGGTCGGCATAGACCGACACGTCGATCTCGGTGGCGTGGTTCTCCAGCCCCGCGGCGAGCGCATCGACGGCGTCGATGGCGGCGAGGGAGTCGGCGGGATCGGCATTGATCTGCAGGTGGAACTGGTGGCCGACGCCGTCGAGCGGCACGCCGCGGGCGATCATGCCGGAGATGATCTCGAGGAACCGCGCCCGCTTGGCCGGCAGTTCCGTGTTGTAATCATTGATGAAAAGCTTACAGGCGGCGTCCGCCGCGCGGGCGGCTTCGAAGGCCCAGTCGATATA
>JBKBVT010000377.1:0-1763 GCA_046289305.1 Hyphomonas sp.
GACGGCGCGGTCATACTGGCCGGCACGGAAGGCGTCTCCCGCTGCACCCAACTCCGCATGGGCCGGCAAAAAAGCCAACACCAGAACACTGAACAGAATCAGGCTGCGCGCTATCATTTCGACTGATAGTAGACCGAACAGGGTTTCAGGGCGAGCAATTGGGCATGGCAGACAGTTTCGACGCGGATGTGGTGGTGATTGGCGCGGGCGTTATCGGCCTCGCCGCGGCGCGCGCGCTGGCGCAGGCGGGGCGCGAGGTGATCGTACTGGAGGCCGAGGACGCCATCGCGGTGCATACCTCCTCGCGCAATTCCGAAGTCATCCATGCCGGGCTCTATTACGCCGCCGGCAGCCTGAAGGCGCGCCACTGCGTCGCCGGGCGGCGGATGCTGTATGACTATCTGGATACGCACGGCGTGTCAGTGAAACGCTGCGGCAAGCTGGTGGTGGCCATCGGCGCGGGCGAGGCGGCAGTGCTCGGCAGCATCCTTGCGCGGGCCGAGGCAAACGGCGTGGAAGACCTGCGCCTGATCAGCGGCGATGAGGCGCGCGTCCTGGAGCCTGCGCTGAGCCCGGAGGTGTCAGCGGCGCTGCACTCGCCGGTATCCGGCATCTTCGACAGCCATGCCTACTTCCTGGCGCTGCAAGGCGAGCTGGAAGACGCGGGCGGCAGCATCGCCTTTGGCGCCCCGCTTGTGTCCGGCGCCGTCGAGATCGGCCATGTGCGGCTGGTCACCGGGGGCGCGAGCCCGGCAGAGATCCGCGCGCGCATGGTGGTCAACGCCGCCGGGCATCATGCCGTGCCCGTGGCCGCCGCCATCGATGGGCCGCACCGGGCCGCCCTGCCCCGCACCTGGTTCACCAAGGGCAATTATTTCAGCCTTCAGGGCCGCGTGCCCTTCTCCCGGCTGATCTATCCGATGCCGACCAGGTCCAGCCTCGGCCTCCATTTGACGATAGATCTCGGCGGCAATGGTAAGCTGGGGCCGGACGCCGAATGGCTGGCCGAGGACGCCGCCCCGCCCTTCGACTACCGCGTGGACCCGGCCCGCGCGGCGGTGTTTCTCGCCGAAGCGCGCCGCTACTGGCCGGAACTGACAGCCGAACGGCTGATCCCCGGCTATGCCGGCGTGCGGCCGAAACTGGTGCCCCAGGGCGCGCCGTCCGGCGATTTCCGCATCGAGGGACCCGAAACCCATGGCAGCGCCGGCCTGATCAACCTCCTGGGCATCGAAAGCCCCGGCCTGACCTCCTCGCTTTCCATCGCCCGGCACGTCGCGGAGCTTGCGGGATAGGGCGCTTGCATGGCCCCCCGTCAATGTGTATCAGGCGCCTTCGCTGATGCGGCAAATGGTTCGGTAGCTCAGTTGGTTAGAGCGTACGACTCATAATCGTAAGGTCGAGAGTTCAAATCTCTCCCGAACCACCAATATCCAGACTTTGCCGCGCATTGTGGGCATCTTCGGCGTCAAGTTTCAAATCACGACCCGCCTCACCGGACGAACCACCACACCACATTCGACAAATAGCACCTTGCAATCCAAGGTAAAAAGCAATTGATCAAAATTCAGCGCAGGACAAAGTTCAGTCAGGGGGCCGAATTGGCAAAGCCGTCGAAGAAAGCAACTGATGTAGATTTGGGTACTCTTTGGAAAGATGATCTTCTAGGGCGCCGAAAGGAAGCCAACTTTTTGGAGAAATTCATAAAGGACCGAGTAAACCAATCAACCAGAACGCATGATCGGGGATCACTAGTCATAAAT
>JBKBVT010000378.1:0-1755 GCA_046289305.1 Hyphomonas sp.
TGATCGTCATCGGATCGGCATAAACCGCCTCGGCATGGTCCGGCGCCATGTAGGCAGCGTTGAGCGCAGTTGTCGCCGCGATCATGGCGCACCAGCCGGCGCTGGCATTCGCCGCTGCGATGGCCTCCGTCACTTCCACGATTTCTCGAGGCGAGAGTTCGAGGCCGCCATATGTCTTTGGCGTGACCATTCGGAACACGCCGGCTGCAGCGAGTTTCTGCGCCAGGTCTGCCGGGAGGCGGCGGGCGTCTTCCATTTCGGCGGCGCGCGCGGCGAGTTCCGGCAGGAGCGGTGCGATGGCGGCGATGGGCGAAGCGGGTGTCAGGGTGTCTGGCATAAGCGCAAAACTAGACGAGACGGACCCGCCTGTCAGCCTTCATCGAATTGCCTGGATCCTGATATCGAGCATATCTTCCAGTCCGAGCCATGCCCGGTCGGCGGTTACCGCTATCCGGTTCATCGCCTTGGCAAGATCAAGGCAGGCGCGGTCCCCGAGCGATAATCCCAGCGCTCTGGTCGATGGACGCAACGCGGCCGCCCCGAACGCTGCCGGCGTTTCAAACGGGATCACGTTCAGGTAAAGACCCCCGAGCAAGGTTTCGACTTCCTCGCGCGGGACGCCGCGATGGATGATCACAGCGGCAACCTCGCTGAGATTGACCGCCGAAATGGCGGCTCCGTGCACGACCTGTTCGACGGCGTCAGCGCCTGGTTCTTCGAATATCAGGGCTAGCACCGCGGAGGCATCCAGTACCGCCTCAGTCACGCGTTGCCTCTGCGCGGCGCTCTGCGATCAATTCGTCAGACATCAACGGTGCCCCCACGGGCGGGCGCACGGCAGCAAGCCGGCTGCGGGCGGCGGCGATCCCAGCTTGCTGGAGCTCACGCGGCACGAGCGCGGATTCAAGCAACTCCCGCGCTTCCTCCTCCATGCTGCGCCCGTTGCGGGCAGCGCGCAGACGAAGGGCTTCCTTCACACGGTCATCGAGCTTTCGGATAGTTATGCTAGCCATGATCGAATGATATCATGTGATTTCAATGCAATCAATGCAATCACCTTGGACTCAGCTCGCGGTGCAACTTGACCGGCGCAGCATGGCGCCAGGACATGATGAGCGCGGAGCGCAGCGTGACACGGTCACAGGCGACCAGACGGATCGAGGTTGCGCCTTTTTCACCCCATTTGTTCGGGACCGGGAAAAAGATCAGGGGTTCGGCCTCGCACAGCATGCGTTGTTCGTCCGGGGTGAGGAAGACGTTGGAAAACTCATGATGCGGCGGCAGGGTGCAGAAGATCTTGCCCTTGGGCGCATCGACCCGGAAGCTCGCCCAGTCGAAATGCGGACGCTCAAGGGCACGGGGCTGAGCGCTTCGGCGCGGAGTTTCGCCGGCGTGATCACCGGAACACCTTTGGCTTTCTGGCCATGAAGCGGCGCGTCGCATCCTGATATTTCGCCGGGCGTCCATCCGGGGCGAGACCATACGTCTGGTCGCGCAGGAAATCCATGAGGCCGCGGCGCCGGCCGGCCGCGTCGAGCATGTCCGGGGACAGGGTTTCGCCGATCCCGACGGTCAGAACGGTGCCCATGCGGCGGCGCACCTCGCGGAAGACAAGCGCAAGCCGAAGCTCGATCGACAGATGCGAGGCGATCTGGAACAGGCGGGAATTCTGTCCTTCGAAGAAGACCGGCGTGACGGCGGCGCGGCCCTGCGTGATGAGTTTTGCTGTGAACGGCTTCCAGTCATCATCGACCG
>JBKBVT010000379.1:0-1753 GCA_046289305.1 Hyphomonas sp.
ATACATCACCAGCGCATGATCAACGGAGTTGCGCGACAGGATCATCACCGGCGCGCCTTCGCCCGCCCCCTCGCTGAGGAACGCCGCCGCGAGATGCTTCACCTCGGCGAGCCCCTCCGCATAGGAAATCTCCCGCCAGCCCGGCTGCGACGGATCCTCCGGCCAGCGCTCCGCCAGCCAGACCTGATCCCCCTTTGCCTCTGCCCAATGTACCAGCGGCGCCAGCATATGCGGCGGCGCCGGTTTCAGAGGCTGGCCATTCTCCAGATAGATCGTCCCATCCGGCCGCCGGTCGACATTCAGCTTCAACGGCAGGTAAGGCACCTCCCGGAACGGGATATGGGTGGTGGTCATGTCAGCGATCATTGGCTCCCCAAAGCGGTCATTATGTCTTCGCCGCCATAAAACAGTCTAAGGACAAAAACGGTCTTCGCAGCATCGTCAACCGTGAAAGCGATCACGGCTTTGCCGAACGGCAGAAGTCTCAGGCCCGGCAGGACATCGTCGCGCTGCGTTCCCTGATGCGGCAGCCGGCTGAGACTTCCCACAAATCCGGCAAGCTCCATCACGATCCGCGCCGATACAGCCCCGTCTCCTGTCGCGTCGAACAGGAAATCGTCAATGCGGTCATAGTCGGCCTGCGCCGCGGCGAGTTCGCGGACGGCATAGTTCTTGTCCATCAGGCAGACTTGGTTTCCCGGCGGCGGTTCTTGTCGGCCAGCATATGCTCGACCCGGCGGGACATTTCCTCATGGCTGATGAACTCCCCCTCCAGCCGCGCCTGCAGGTCGGCCCGCAGCAGCGCCAACTTCTCCTCATGCGCCGCCCGCCGCTCCTCCAGCGCCCGGAGGCCGTCGCGGATCACATCGCTGTGCGAAGCATACCGCCCCTCGGCCACCAGCCGCTCGACCATCTCGGCAAGGCCGTCCGGCAGCGAAATCGTCATGCGGACCGTCATGGGCACCTCCGTCAAAAGTATGATCAAATCATACTCCCGGCCCAGATGCCCGTCAAACCCGCTCAGAAATCCCGGAGGCCCTTGGTCGGGATGAACACGACCTCCCCGCAATGCTTGCAATGCACCGCGTCCTTGTCATGCCGGCTGAGGCCGCAACTCTGGCACTCATATTCCACCCGCTCGGACGGCACGACGACCGCCTTGAGCAGCCGCAGGAACAGCGTCACGCCGAGCAGCATGATCAGAATCGAGAGCACCCGCCCCCACGGCCCGATGATCTCGACATCGCCATACCCCGTCGTCGTCAGGCTGGTGACGGTGTAGTAGAGCGCGTCGAGATAATTGTTCACGTCCGGGCTGCGCGCCACCTGATCGGCATAGACCAGCGCCGACATGATGAAGAGGAAGACGAGCAGGTTTACCGCCCGGTCGAGCAGGTCGTGATGCAGCTCCAGCGTCCGCGCCAGCGGGCTCTCCCGCCGCAGGAATGAAAACGCCCGCGCGATCCGTACGGCCCGGATGATCCGCAGGAAGGCATAATTCTGCGCCACCAGCGGCACCAGCATCGCCACCGCCACGACCAGGTCGGCGATGTTCATGAAGCGGAAGAAAAACCGGTCCTTACGCGGAGCAATATAGAACCGCGCCGCCAGGTCCAGCGCAATCACCCCGCCGATCGCATAGTCGATCCAGACGAAAAATCCCTCCCGCGGCAGGAAGGGCGAAGCGAGGAAATAGCTGATCGTCGCAATGTCGAACACCAGGATCGCCCAGCGAAACACCAGCGGCCACCGC
>JBKBVT010000380.1:0-1752 GCA_046289305.1 Hyphomonas sp.
GCGGAGACCTCCTCCGGCGTCCGGCCGGACTTCGCCGCATAGCCCGCCACCAGGCTGCCCTTCACCTTGTCGAGCGCCTCGGCCATGGCGCGCATGTCCTCTGCCGTACCCATCACCAGACCCGCGGGGTCGTGGATCATCAGGAAGGCGTTCTCGGGCATGACGATCTCGTCGCCCGCCATGGCGATGTAGGAGGCCGCCGAGGCGGCGATGCCGTCGATCCAGACCGTGACCGTGCCCTCGTGGCGCTTGATCGCGTTGTGGATGGCAACGGCGTCGAACACCGACCCGCCCGGGCTGTTGAGCCGCAGATCGATCGGCGCCGCGTCGGGCAGCGCGCCCAGCTCGGCGAGGAAGCCCTTCGCCGAGACGCCATGCGCCCCGATCTCGTCATAGATCGCCACTTCCGCGCCGCTCCCCCGGGCGCGGATCGCATACCAGCTTGCCATGCTGTCACTCCTGTTCGCTGTCGGATGCCGGCTCCGGCCGGGTGGCGGGCGTCGCCCGCGCCCCCTGCGTCTCGCCGGGGCTGGTGCGGTAGTGCAGGCCCAGACCCGTCGCGCGCGCGGCGTCGGCGGCGTTCTCGCGGTCCACTTCCTCGACGTCGTAGCCGGTGGCCTCGACCACCTTGCGCCGCGAGGTGATGCCGGCCTCCATCGCCAGCACCTGCGCCTGGATGTCTTTCAGCGGATCGACCCAGTCCCAGCGCGGCGGGATCCATTGCACCGGCCGCACCTCTGCCGGATCGGCATCGAGCGCGCCAGCGAGCACCGCCGTCTCCAGCCAGCGCTGCCACACCGCGCGGCAGAGCTGGTGCACGATCACGCCGTGCTGGAGCTGGCCGATGCGGCGGCGGAACTCCACGAGCTCCGCCCGCAGGCTCGAATAGTTCGCCTGCCGGACATCGCCGGTGACGAGATGATAGGGCAGCCCCAGCGAGGCCGAGACCGCCAGCAGCGTGCGGTACTGGAACGCCTCGTAGCCGCCGCCGACATCCGCCGGGGACGAGAACTTCACGTCCTCGCCCGGCAGAAGCACCTGCATCGTGCCGGGCTCGAGGCTCGCGATGGCCGCGCCGTCGAGATCCGCTTGCGTTTCGCCCATCATGGGCTCTTCCGGCGCGGTCTTGGTGATGAAGCCCGCGAACATCGCCGCGGTCTTCTTCCGGTCGAGCTCGGCGTCGTCGTACTGGTCGAGCAGGAACAGCCGCACCATCGCGGGCGCGACATGCGGCAGGCCCCGGATCTGGCCCGCGTCGATGGGGCGGTAGATGTGCAGCACATCCGTAGCCGGCACGCGCACCGTCTCCGGGATGACAGCTCCCTGGTCGGTGCTATCGCCCGGGTGGCGCCGGCGGAAGTGGTAGGCCACGCGGCGGCCGATGGCGTCGAACTCGATCCCGCAGCGGATGCGGTTGCCATTCGCCGCCGCCTCGGTCTTCTCGAAGGGCAGCATCTCGGACTGGAGAAGCTGCAGCTGCAGCGGCACCGAGAGCCCGTCTTCGGCCCGGCGCGGGCGCAGCCGGACGAAGCACTCGCCCGCGACAAACATTTCGCGCGCGACCATGGCCTGCAGGCCGTAGAAATCCGTCAGCCCGTCGGCATCCGCCTCGTCCGTCCAGGCGAGCCAGAGCCGCTGCACGCGATCCCGGACAGCCGCATCCCCGATCAGCGACGAGGGCTTGATCCCGTCGCCGACGAGGTTCGCGGCGAAGGCCTCGCAGGCATTGGCGGCATAGCCGTTCGTGACCAC
>JBKBVT010000381.1:0-1705 GCA_046289305.1 Hyphomonas sp.
GGCGATGATCTCATCGTTCAGGCGGACGCCGGATACGGCCTCGACCGCCCGGTCGAGGTCTTCCGGGCTGACCACGGGGTCAATGCCGAAGGCAGCGGGGGTCTTCATGCCGGTGCGCGTGCCGTGCTGGTTGACGATGCGGATCTCTTCGTCGCGGCTCGGATAATCGAGGATGTGCTTGAACAGGAACCGGTCGAGCTGCGCTTCTGGGAGCGGATAGGTGCCCTGCTGCTCGATCGGGTTCTGGGTGGCGATGACCATGAAGCGCGGGTTCAGCGGATAGCTCTCGCCGTCGATGGTCACCTTGCGCTCCTGCATCGCTTCCAGGAGGGCAGCCTGTGTTTTCGGCGGGGTGCGGTTGATCTCGTCAGCAAGGAGGATGTCGGTGAAGATCGGGCCCTTGGTGAGGCTGAACTGGTTGGTCTGGAAGTTGAACAGGTTGGTACCAAGCACGTCGCCGGGCATCAGGTCCGGCGTGAACTGAATGCGCCCGAACTCCAGCGAGATGGCTTTCGAGAAGCATTGGGCGAGCAGTGTCTTCGCCGTACCCGGAGGGCCTTCCAGCAGGACGTGCCCGGATGAAAACAGGGCGACGAGAAGCAGGTCCACCGTCTGGTCCTGGCCGATGATGGCCTTTCGGACCTCGCTACGGATCCGGTCGGCGAGGGGGCGGATGTCAGCCACGCTCATGCAGTGTTCTCCTGATAATGTCCTTGTGCCAATGATGCAGGCCGCGCGCCCGCTCGACGAGATCCTCGCGGCTGGTCGTATGATCGCGCAGGCCGGTCTCCATGTCGGTGAAGACCTGCTCGCTGCCGCTGGCCGGGCCCATCCGGTCAAACATCTCCGCCAGCTGATGTTCCGTGAGCCCGCGGGGCAGGCCGAGCGCGGCGGCGAGACGCCGGCGGATGAGCGCAGCGTAGCCGCTCGCCATGCGTGTCTCGCGGCGCGCCATGGTGACAAGGCCGGCTGAATTGTCGGCGAGCGCCTGTTTGCCGAGCGCAATAGCGCGGCCCTCGCGGGCGGGCGGGCCAAAGCGGATCGCAGCGCCCCAGCCGAGCAGCAGAGCGCTGGCAAGCGCGACGAGTGTGGCGCCGATGAACGGTACGCTGAACAGCATCTTCAGGAGGTTTTCCGAGCGCTGGAAGCCGTGCAGGGTCGCGTCAAACAGGATCGGTTCGATACTGTCTCCCCGCAGATAGCTGACCAGCTTTGTGGCGAAGATGGCATTGTCGCGCCGGGCGAGGCCGAAGGTGTTGATGAGGTCCGGATCGCTGAGGATGTAAATCTGGCGGCCGGAATCATAGCCGAGCAGCATACCGGCCTTATCGCCGGCCAGCGGCTCCAAAGCTTCGGAACGGATCAGCTGCAGGCGGATATCCGGCGCGACATGGGCCTCGCCGAAAGGCGTCTTGATCCGGTCCGGAACCGGGATTCGGAGGATTTCAGCGTCGCTGTAATAGGGCGTGATACGGTCGTTCAGGACACTTGCTGTGAGAAAGCGGGTGTCCTGCTGGCGGGTCTGGTCGAGGGGATCGATGCGGCCTTCCCATTTCGGCAGCACGACAAGGGTGGGGTATTGGAAGGACACCGCGTCGAGGTCCGGCAGGCGCTGATTGGCCGAGAGGGTGATGATCATCAGGCCGCCCTGGCGGCGTTCCATGTCCTGTTCGAGGCGCGAAATCCGGACCGGATAGCCCTGGGC
>JBKBVT010000036.1:0-17676 GCA_046289305.1 Hyphomonas sp.
GCTGACAGCGTCGGCTGTGTCACATGGCAGGCTTCCGCCGCCCGCGAAAACGAGCCGCTTTCGCCGAGGGCGACGAGAAACTGGAGCTGACGGAGGGTGGGGATGACCATAGACAAATCCTATACCGAACATCAGAATTATCAATTTTGTTTATCTTGTGCAATGCACCATTTCATCGAAGCCTGCTGCCACCGATGCAGGCTCATCTACTTGACCGCAGGAGTCCTCCCAATGTTTGGCATCGGCCAGAAACTGCCCGATTTTTCGATTACCGGCGTGAAGCCGAAATTCATGCGCCATGAAGAGAATGGCGAGAGCGCCTTCGAGACGCTCACTCAGGAAAGCTTTACCGGCCTGTGGAAAGTCATCTTCTTCTACCCGAAGGATTTCACCTTCGTCTGCCCGACTGAGATCGCGGAATTCGCCCGCCTCGCTCCGGAATTCGCAGATCGTGACGCCGTTGTCCTCGGCGGCTCGACCGATAATGAATTCGTCAAGCTCGCCTGGCGCCGTGAGCATCCGGATCTCAGCGAACTGAACATCTGGCAATTCGCCGACACCAACGGCTCGCTCGTGGACGGCCTTGGCATCCGCGAGCCGGACGCCGGTGTTGCCTATCGCGCGACCTACGTTGTCGATCCGCACAACGTCATCCAGCACGTCTATGTCACCAACCTGAACGTTGGCCGTAACCCGCAGGACACGCTCCGCGTGCTCGACGCGCTGCAGACCGACGAACTGTGCCCGTGCAACCGCCCGGTCGGCGGCAAGACGCTCGAACTGGCCTGATCTTCCCCTGAATACCATCCGGCTGCGGCCCGTGCCTCGCCCCTGCGTCCCCCCACCCTTGGGGCGTAGGCCGCGCGGCCGGATGGTTACTTCCTCAACCCGGACCACCTGACAGGAGGGCGCCATGTCGCTTGAAACCCTGAAGACGCTGATTCCTGACTATGCCAAGGATATCCGCCTGAATATCGGATCGCTCGCCAATGAGACGATCCTCTCGGACCAGCAGAAATATGGCTGCTATCTCGCCTCTGCCCATGCCGTGGGCGAGCCAGCCGCGCTCCGCGCCATCGAGGCCGAGGTACGCAGCAAGCTGTCGCCGGAAGCGCTGAACGCTGCCAAGGCGGCCAGCGCCATCATGGGCATGAACAATGTTTATTACCGCGCCACGCACCTCGTCTCGAACGAGACTTACACGACGATGCCGGCACGCCTGCGCATGAACGTCATTGGCAATCCCGGCGTCGACAAGGTCGATTTCGAGCTTTGGTCGCTGGCCGTCTCCGCCATCAATGGCTGCGGCATGTGCCTCGATGCGCATGAAGCCGAACTGCGCAAGCACGGCGTGACCAGCGAGCAGATCCAGGCCGCGATCCGGATTGGCGCCGTTGTCAACGCCGCCGCCCGTGTGCTCGCCGCCGAAGCCGCTCTGGCCGCCGAACCGGCCTGACGCGCCCGCCGCACTGGCCCATGAAATCCCATCCTGATGCCGCCGGTCCCTCCCGCAGAGGGGCCGGCGCTTCCTTGCGGGCAGGGGCCCGGCGAATGCACCTGTGAATGCCGGAAAATGCAGCATTTTTGCGCGCCGGGAGACAACCGATGCTGCAGCGCAACAGGCGCGGCCAAGGCCCGGTTTCTGTTAAGGATTATCTGTCGATCCCACGCATTCCCAAGCACGGCCGTTAACGGGTTGCTGTCCTGTATTCCATCTGTTCACTCATTGACCCAATGTGGAAATCCCGCTGCCCATGAGGTGCCCATTGAGGCCCATCCGCTCCCATGATAGTCCATATTTACACATGGTTCACCCATGGCGGGGTTTAGGCACAACTGGGATTGGGTAAGCGGGTGTTTGTTTCCACCTATGAGGGCGCTATTGATGCGAAAGGGCGGGTTTCGATCCCCGCGCCTTTCCGCGCCGCATTGGGCGGAAGTCCACGCGTTTTCCTCTGGCAGGCCCCGGACGGCTCCGGCGCGCTTGAGGGCGGCGGCGAGGAATTGATGGAGCTCTACCGCGAAACCCTGGCCGAACTGCCGCTGCAATCGCCTATCCGCGAAGCCATCGTCACCTGCATCATCGCCGCCGCCGCTGATCTCAAGATCGACGAGACCGGGCGGGTCAAGCTGCCGGACGACCTCTGCGAAGCCGCTGATCTGACAGGCAAGATCCGCTTCTCCGGCCAGATGGACAGCTTCCGCATCTGGAATCCGGAACGCTTCAACCTGCACCAGACCCGCATGCGCAGCATCGTCAATTCGCCGGAAACCCTCGATGCCTTCGCGTCGGCCTATAACAAGGTTCGCTTGCGCCGCGCCGCTGCCGGCCGGACCGGGGAGGCCATATGATGACCACCCAGGCACCGCCCCGCAATTCGGCCGGCTCTGGCGGGCACCTTCCGGTCATGCTGGCCGAAGTGCTCACCGCGCTCGCCCCGTCTGATGGCCAGGTGATCATCGACGGCACATTCGGCGGCGGCGGCTACACGGCCGCGATCCTCAAGGCTGCGGACTGCCATGTCCTCGCCATCGACCGTGATCTCGATGCCATGACCCGCGCCGAACACATGGCCGCCACCGCGCCCCGCCTAGTGCCGCTGCTGGGCTGTTTCGGGGATATGGACGCTATCGCGCAGCAGGCGGGCTGGCCCGAGGTCGACGGCGTGGTGCTCGATATCGGCGTCTCCAGTTTCCAGATCGACCAGGCCGAGCGCGGCTTCTCCTTCCAGAAGGATGGCCCGCTCGACATGCGCATGGGAGGCGGCGGCCCGTCGGCGGCCGATGTCGTCAACCGCATGGCCGAGCGCGACCTCGCCGACGTCATCTACCGTCTCGGCGAGGAAAAACAGGCCCGCCGCGTCGCGCGCGCGATTGTCCAGCGCCGCACGGAAACGCCGTTTGAAACCACGCTCGACCTCGCCGCCATAATCGAAACCGCCCTCGGTGGGCGCCGCGGCGCGCGGGTTCACCCCGCAACGCTGAGTTTCCAGGCGATCCGGATGTATGTGAATGACGAGCTCGGCGAACTCGCCCGGGGCCTGTCTGCCGCAGAACGGATCCTCAAGCCCGGCGGCCGCCTGGTGGTCGTCACCTTCCATTCGCTGGAAGACCGGTTGGTCAAGCAATGGCTGCGCGAACGCTCGGGCTCCGTCCCCGGCGGTTCCCGGCACATGCCGCTTGCCGCAAAGGGCCCGCCCCCTGCCTTCAGAATGCTGGAAAACAAGGCGGTACAACCGTCTGAAAAGGAAGTGGAAACCAATCCACGCGCACGATCAGCGAAGTTGCGGGCGGCGATCCGCACCGATGCGGACGCGGCCCCCGATAATGCGAGTGACGGCATGAACCTGCCGCCGCTCTCGGAACTGGAGAGGTCGAAATGAGCCGCCGCGTATTCTTCTTTGGTCTGCTGGTTGTAGGCCTGCTGATCTTCAGCCTTTACCGCGCCAAGTACGGCGCCAATGACACCGCCGCCGAACTGCTCGGCGTCGAGTCCCAGATCGAGCAGGCGGTGCGCGAACGCGCCCTCCTGGAAACCGAACTCGCCCACATGAGCCGGCGCGACTGGATCGAGGAATATGCCCGCAAGGAGCTCGGCATGGCCCCGCCCCGGCCCGGCCAGATGGTGCATGAAAGCGATCTCGACGAGATGATCGGCCCGCCCGTCACCGGTTTCCCCGCCGCTGCCGCTGCGCCGCAGCCTGCCCCCTATGAGGAGGGCCTGGCTGAATGAGCGAGGCCTCCCGCCATCGGACACGGCTGGTCGGGCTCGGCCTCGCCTTCCTGTTCGTCGTCATGGCGGGGCGGGGCAGTTATCTTGCGTTGTCGGAGCCGCCATCGCGCGGTCCGGGCGCGCTGCTCACGGCGTCCCTCGACAAGCGCGCCGACATTGTCGACCGGAACGGCGAACTCCTCGCCACATCCGTCGTCTCCTGGTCGCTCTGGGCCAATCCCAGCCTGATCTGGGACGGCGAAGAAGCCGCCAGCAAGCTGGTAACCGTCTTCCCGGATCTGGACGAAGCGACCCTCGCCCGCCGCCTGTCACAGCCGGGCCGCGAATTCGTCTGGGTCAAGCGCGGGCTCACCCCCCGCCAGCGCGAACAGGTCGTCGAGCTTGGCGTCGAGGCACTGGATTTCCGCGAGGAGGCCCGCCGGGCCTATCCGCGCGGCGTCCTCGCAGGACAGGTGCTCGGCTATACGAATGTCGACGGCGAGGGCCTCGGCGGAGTCGAGCTGGCTTATGACGCATCCCTGCGCGCCGGCGCCGCGCCTGTGCGGCTTACCCTCGACATCGGCGCGCAGGCCGCGCTCGAGGCCGAGCTTGCCACCGCCGCCATGGATTATGACATCATCGGCGGCGCCGCGATCCTGATGGATACCGCCACCGGCGAGATCCGCGGCATGGCCAGCTGGCCGCCTTTCGATCCCAACCGCGCGAGCGACACGCCCACCAATGATCCGGGCCGCACCAACCGGGCCATCGGCGCCGTCTACGAGCTTGGCTCGGTGTTCAAGCCGCTGACCGTCGCTGCCGCCCTCGAGGCCGGCGCCGTCCGCCCGTCCGACCAGTTTGACATCGGCCGCCCGCTGCAGGTGCGCAGCTTCCAGGTACGCGACACCCATTGGATCGGCCAGCGTGCAAATCTCACCCGCATCCTCTCCGAAAGCTCCAATATCGGAACCGTCCAGGTCAATCTTGCGCTCGGCCCGCAGCGCCAGATGCAGTTCCTGGAACGCGCCGGGCTGACGCGCCGTGCGCCGATCGGCCTGCCGGGCAGCGCCGCGCCGCTCGTGCCCACGCGGCTCGACGAAGTCACTTCGGCCACCATGTCCTACGGCCACGGCATCTCCGTCACGCCGCTCGCCTTCCTCACGGCCTTCGCCGCCTTCGGCAATGAGGGCCGCCTCGTCACGCCCAAGATCATCGCGGGCGAGGCTTCACCCGGTGAGCCAGCCCGCCTCGTCTCGGAGGCAACCGCCAGCCTGGTCACCGACATGATGCGCGAATCGGTTGTGAACGGCACCGGCCGGCGCAGCGAAGTCGCTGGCTACCGCGTCGCCGGAAAGACCGGTACCGCCGAAAAGCCCGTCCCCGGCGGCTATGACAAAGACCGCAACGTCACCAGCTTTGCGGCGATCTTTCCCGCAGACAGCCCCCGATATGCCCTCATTGTGACACTGGACGAGCCCAAACCCATTGAGGACGGAGGCATGACGGCCGCTGTGAACGCCGCCCCGGTCGCTGGGCGCATCATTGAACGCGTCGCGCCCCTGTTCGGCATTGATCCCCGGCTCGAGGATCTGCGCCCGGCCGCGTCCGGCCAGCGCAGTCTCGCCGATAACAGGAGTGAGCTGTGAAGCTGAAGGACCTCTTTCCCCTCGCAGAAGATGGTGAGACCGACATCCTCGGCATGACCGCCGACAGCCGCCAGGTGAAACCCGGCTGGCTGTTTGCCGCACTGAAAGGCAGCGTCCATGACGGCGCCCATTTCGTTCCCCAGGCGATCACCCAGGGCGCCGCGGCCATCCTCTCCGATACCGGCGTCACCGGCCTGCTGACCGTCCCGCATGTCATCGCCGATGAGCCGCGCCGCGCCCTCGCGCTCGCCGCCAAGCGCTTCCATGCCGCCCAGCCGGCACACATCGTTGCCGTCACCGGCACCAACGGCAAATCCTCCACCGTCGATTTCGCCCGTCAGATCTGGAGCCGCGCCGGCCTCAGCGCCGCCTCGATGGGCACGCTCGGCGCCATCGGCCCGGCCGGCAAGATCGATGTCGGCCACACGACGCCGGACCCCGTCACCGTGCATGAGACGCTGAGCGCGCTGGCCGGGCAGGGCGTGACCCATTGCGCCCTCGAAGCCTCCAGCCACGGCCTCGAACAGCACCGGCTCGACGGCGTCGATCTCGCCGCTGTCGGCTTCCTCAATTTCACCCAGGACCATCTCGACTATCACGACACGATGGAGGCCTATCTCGGCGCCAAGCTGCGCCTCTTCCGCGACCTCGCCCCAAAGGGCATCCCGGCCATCGTCAATGCCGACAGCGACCAGCGGGACATCTTCGAAGCCGCTGCCAAAGAGGCCGGCCTGACGGTCGTCTCCTTCGGCTGGCGCGGCGAGGATCTCTGGATCGACGAGTTGATGCCCAAGGCCACCGGCCAGACACTGTTCCTCTACTGGCGCGATGTCGAACAGAAGCCGGTCGAGTTGCCATTGATCGGCGAGTTCCAGGCGCTGAACGCGCTGGCCGCCGCCGCCTTCTGCCTGTCGCTCGGCATGGATTTCCCGGCGGTGGCCGACGGCCTCGCCCATCTCAAACCCGTCAAGGGCCGGCTCGAATTCGTCGGCAAGACCGAAACCGGCGCCGCCGTGTTCGTGGACTATGCGCATACGCCGGACGGGCTCGATGTGCTGCTCCGCGCCGTCCGTCCGCACACGGCCGGGCGGCTCAAGGTCATCTTCGGCTGCGGCGGCGACCGCGACGCCAAGAAGCGTCCCCTGATGGGCGAGATCGCCGCCCGCCAGGCCGATGATGTCATCATCACCGACGACAATCCGCGTTCGGAAGACCCGGAAGCGATCCGCGCCGCCATTATCGCTGCCGCGCCGTCTGCCCGCGAGATCGGCGACCGTGCCGAAGCGATCCGCACAATCATCCGGGAGCTGCAGAAAGGCGACACGCTCGTCATCGCCGGCAAAGGCCACGAAACCGGGCAGATCATCGGCGCGCAAATCCTTCCGTTCTCGGACCAGGACGAAGCGCTCGCCGCCATCAAGGAGGGCGCCGCATGAGCGCGCCGCTCTGGACCTCCGAAGATATCGAACTCGCCACCGGCGGGACCGCCAGCGCGCCTTTCCATGTCACCGGCTCGGTCTCCATCGACACCCGCTCGCTGAAGCCCGGCGACCTGTTTGTGGCGCTAAAGGACCAACGCGACGGGCATGACTTCGCCGACGCCGCCTTCAAGGCCGGCGCGGCCGGCGCCCTCGTCGCGCGCCCCGTCTCCGGCGGCGCCTATGTTCAGACCTCGGATGTGCTCGACGCCCTTACCCAGCTCGGCATCGCCGCCCGTGTCCGCTGCGGCGCCCATCGCACCGCGATCACCGGCTCGGCCGGCAAGACTTCCGTCAAGGAAATGCTGGCGCGCATCTACCGCGCCTTCGGCCCGGCCCATTGGAGCGACAAGAGTTTCAACAATCACTGGGGCGTGCCGCTCACCCTCGCCCGGATGCCGGAAGCGACCGCCCGCGCCGTCTTCGAGATTGGCATGAACACGCCCGGCGAGATCGCCCCGCGCAGCGAGATGGTCCGTCCACATACAGGCCTGATCACCTGCATCGCTGCCGCCCATCTCGAAGGCCTCGGCTCAATCGAAGGCGTCGCCGAGGAAAAATCGAACATCTTCGCCGGCCTCGAAGCCAGCGGCACGATCATTCTGCCGGCGGACGATGCCTTCCTCGACTATCTCACAGACCGAGCCCGCGACTTCTGCCCGACCGGGAATGTCGAAACCTTCGGCGCCTCCAGCGACGCCACCGCGCGGATCCTTGCCTACGATACTGATGGCCGCACCAGCCGGATAGAACTCGACATCGTCGGCCGCCGCGCCGTGGTCACGCTGGACGCGGTCGGCGCGCACTGGGCGCAAAATGTCGCCGCCGCGCTGCTCGCCGCCAGCCAGGCGGATCTGAATGTCGCCGATTGCGCCGAAGCCCTCTCCGGCTACGCCCCGCCGCCCGGCCGCGGCACGGCCGAACGGCTCGTTCTTCCTGATATTGGCGAGATCACGCTGATCGACGACGCCTACAATGCCAACCCCGCCAGCATGCGCGCCGCCCTGCAGGGCCTCGCCGAACGCACCGGCGCACGCCGCCTCGCCGCGCTAGGCGACATGCGCGAAATCGGCGACGCGTCCGCTGCCGAACACCGCGCACTGGCCGGCCCGGTCGTGGAGGCGGGCGTCACCGGAATTTTCCTCGCCGGTGCTGAAATGCAACACCTGTCCGAAGCGTTGCCGCCCACCCTGCAGCAGACGTCTGCTCCGACCTCTGACGAGTTGTGGATACAGCTGCAGAAAGCCCTGCGCGCTGGGGATGTCCTCTTGATCAAAGGGTCGAATGCGTCCGGAATGAGCAAACTAGCGGACCGGCTGCGCCAATGGAGCGTGTCGGCCGGAACGGGCAAGATGGAAGACGACCCAGAAGGGGTCGCAGGGGCAGGCTGATGCTGTACGAACTGCTTGCCGCGGATAGCGGTGCGCTCAATCTCTTGAATTACATCACCTTCCGCGCTGGCGCGGCGGTGGTCACGGCCTTCCTCGTGACGGTCCTGATTGGCGATTGGCTGATCAATTTCCTGCGCGCGCGCCAGGGCAAGGGCCAGCCGATCCGCGACCTCTCGCTCGAAGCGCAGATGTCCAAGCAGGGCACGCCCACGATGGGCGGTTTCCTCATCTGGGCCGGGCTGCTCGTCGGCGTCCTGCTCTGGGGAAACCTTCAGAACCCGTACATCTGGGTCACGCTGTTCGTCACCTTCTCCTACGCCTTCCTGGGCTTCCTCGATGACTATGCGAAGGTCACCAAGCAATCGACCGACGGCGTCTCCGCCGGTGCGCGCCTGCTGGCCGGCTTCGCCATCGCCGCCCTCGCCTGCGCCATCATCATGGGCCTGCACGGCGCGCACACCCCGGCGGGTCATGCCGACTGGGGACCGCTGAACCCGCTCGCCCAGTGGATTGCCGGCTACGCCCCGCAGACGTCCGTACCCCCCGCAGATCCGGCCTTCTCCGGCGGTGTCGCCGTGCCTTTCGTCAATGACTATTTCTTCCCGCTCGGCGGCCTGTTCATCCTGTTCGGCATGGTCGTCATCGTCGGCGCCGCGAACGCCGTGAACTTCACCGACGGCCTCGACGGCCTTGCCATCGTGCCGATGACCTTCGCCGCTGCCGCCTATGCGATGATCGCCTATCTCACCGGCAACTTCGTCTTCGCGGACTATCTCGGCATCCAGTTTGCGCCCGGCGCTGGCGAGCTTAGCGTGCTGCTCGGTGCCATGATCGGCGCGGGCATGGGCTTTCTCTGGTATAATGCCTATCCGGCCAAGGTGTTCATGGGCGATACCGGCTCGCTCGGCCTCGGCGGCATGCTCGGCGTGGTGGCCGTAGCGACCAAGCACGAGTTTGCGCTCGTCGTCGTCGGTGGTCTCTTTGTCCTCGAAGCGCTGTCGGTCCTGACCCAGATCGGCTGGTTCAAGATCACCAAACGCCTCACCGGCGAGGGCAAGCGCATCTTCCTGATGGCGCCGCTGCACCATCACTTCCAGAAGAAGAACTGGCCAGAAACGCGCGTCGTCGTGCGCTTCTGGATTCTCTCCGTCCTATTCGCCCTTGCGGGCCTCGCCACCCTGAAGTTGAGGTGACGCAGAGGCCATGATCCCCATTACCGAATACGCTGGAAGAGACGTTGCGGTGTACGGCCTTGGCCGCACCGGTCTCAGCGCAGCCAGGGCCCTCAAGGCCGGCGGCGCGCGCGTCCATGCGTGGGATGATAATGAGGAAACCCGCGCCAAGGCCGAGGCCGCCGGCATCGCCCTGTCGGACATCAACAAGCGCGACTGGCAGACCTTCGCCGCCCTCGTTCTGTCGCCCGGCATTCCGTATAAATACCCACAGCCGCACCGTCTTGTGCGCATGGCCGAGATGACCGGCGTACCGGTGATCGGCGATATCGAGCTCTTCGCCCGCGCGGTCCAGGCGCTGCCGGAACGGTCCCGTCCCAAGATCGTCGGCATCACAGGCACCAACGGCAAGTCCACCACCACAGCGCTGATCGGCCATATCCTGAAACAGGCCGGCCGCGATGTCCGCGTCGGCGGCAATATCGGCACCGGCGTGCTCGATCTCGCCGCGCTGCATTCCAACGCCGTCTATGTGTTGGAGCTTTCCTCCTACCAGCTTGACCTTGCCAAGAGCCTGCGCTGCGATGTGGCGGTCTTCCTCAATCTGTCCCCAGATCATCTCGACCGGCATGGCGGCATGGACGGCTACCAGGCCGCCAAGATGCGCATCTTCCAGAACCAGACCGCCAAGGACTTCGCTGTCGTAGGCTTCGATGATCTCTACAGCCAGTCGATCGCGATTGGCCTGTCGGCCCGCGGCCCGCAGCAGGTCGTGCAGATATCCTCCACCTACACCCTGGGGCGCGGCGTCAGCAGCGTCGATGGCCGCCTCTATGATAACCAGTCCGGCAAGGCCGAACTCGTCGGCAAGCTGACCGATTGCCCGGCCCTGATCGGCCGCCACAATTACCAGAACGCCGCTGCCGCCTATGCCGCCTGCCGGGCGCTGAACATGGATCCGGCGACGATCATGGCGGGGCTCAAATCCTTCCCCGGCCTGCCGCACCGGATGGAAGCCGTCGGCGAAATCGAAGGCATCCGCTTCATCAATGATTCCAAGGCGACCAATGCCCAGGCCGCCGAACAGGCCCTGCGCGCCTTCAAGAACATCTTCTGGATTGCCGGCGGCGTGCCGAAGTCAGATGGCATCGTGCCCCTCGCGCCGCTCTTCCCGAATGTAACGAAGGCCTATCTGATCGGCCAGGCGGAAGACGCCTTCTCCGCTACCCTCAGCGGCAAGGTGCCCGTCCAGCGCTGCGGCACGCTCGAACGCGCCGTCGAGGCGGCCCTGCGCGACGCCAAGGCGGCCGGCACACCGGACGCCGTCGTCATGCTCTCGCCGGCCTGCGCCAGTTTCGATCAGTTCAAGGACTTTGAACATCGCGGCGATGTGTTCCGCAGCCTCGTCCACGCGCTGAGCCCCGTCAGCTTCAAGGTGACCGCGTGAGCTTTACGGCCAACGCGCCCGTCCTGCCCAGGTCGGACTCTTCCTGGTTCACCGAATGGCGCCGCACGCTGGACTGGGGCCTTGTCGCCGGCGCGGTCCTCCTGATGGGCATCGGCCTGCTGATGTCGCTTGCCGCCGGCCCGTCCGCCGCCGCCCGCATCGGCCAGTCCGATCCCTATTTCTTCGTCTACCGCCAGGCTTTCTTCGCGGTCATCGGTTTTGCGGTCATGATCGCGGTCAGCCTGCTCGACCGCAAATGGGCCCGCCGCTTCGCCGCCCTCGTCTTTGCCGTCAGCCTGGTGCTGATGATCGTCCTTCTCGGCTTCGGCCACGAAGCCAAGGGCGCGCAGCGCTGGCTGAGGATTTTCGGTGTCTCGATCCAGCCGAGCGAAGCGATCAAGCCGGCGCTGATCCTGCTCTGCGCCTGGCTCCTGTCCCAGCGCGAACACTATCCCCGCGGCCCCTGGACGATCCTGGCGTTCACGCTCTACGCGGTCACGCTCGCCCTCTTGCTGCTGCAGCCGGCTGTCGGCCAGTCAGCCCTGCTGACCATCGCCTTCGTCACGGTGTTCTTCATCAGCGGCCTGCCGAAGCGCTGGGTCGCCTTCTTCGCCGCCGGCGGCGCCGCGCTCGCCTTCCTGCTCTACAGCCTGCTGCCGTATGTGCGTTCGCGCATCAACATGATCATGAACCCGACCTCGGCCGATACCTTTCAGATCGACCGGGCGGCCGAGGCGATCAGCCGGGGCGGCCTGTTCGGCGCCGGGCCGGGCGAGGGGCTGATCAAGGCCCGCCTGCCGGACGCGCATACCGATTTCATCTTCGCCGTCATGGCGGAGGAATTCGGCCTGATCGCCATCATCGGCCTGATCGCCATCTACGCGCTGATGTCGATCCGCGGCTTCCGGTCCGCGGCGCGAATCGAGGACGGCTATGCCCGCACGGCTGCGGCCGGCCTGATCGCCCTGTTCAGCCTGCAGGCAGTCGTCAATGTCGGCGTCAATCTGGCCATTCTGCCGCCCACCGGCATGACTTTGCCCTTTGTGTCCTATGGCGGCTCATCGATGGCGGGGATGGGATTGACGCTCGGCCTCGCGCTTGCTCTCGTCCGGGGCGAAGGCACGAGGAGCCGGGGACGGTATGGCTGACACCCCAGAGACGAAACTGGTCATCATCGCGGCAGGCGGCACCGGCGGGCACATGTTCCCCGCGCGCGCCTTTGCCGACGAAATGCGCGCCCGCGGCTGGGAGACCGGCCTGATCTCCGATTCGCGCGGCCTACGCTACGCCGCCGATTTCCCCGCTGGCTGGAAAGAACAGGTTGAGGCAGCAAGCCCCAACTTCCGCAAGCCCTGGACGGTTCCGGGCGCCGCCATGAAGATCAATGCCGGCATCGGCCGCGCAAAGCGGCTAATGCAGCAGCATCGCCCTGCCCTCGTCGCCGGTTTCGGCGGCTATCCGGCCTTCCCGGCCCTCGCGGCGGCCCGCCGTCTGGGCGTGCCGATCATCATCCACGAACAGAACGCCGTGCTCGGCCGGGTCAACCGCCAGTTCGCCGCCCATGCCCAGCTCGTTGCCAGCGGCTTCGAACGCCTCGACCGCCTGCCCTCCGGCGCGGCCCACATGCCGCTCGGCAATCCCGTGCGCACCCCGATCCTGGAGGCCGCCACGACGCCCTACCCGGATACCGGCGGCGAACTCACCATCTTCATCACCGGCGGCAGCCAGGGCTCGCGCATCATCGGCGAGATGGTGCCACTGGCAATCGCCAACCACATCCCCGCGCCCCTCCGCATGCGGCTGAAAGTGGTCCAGCAGGTGCGGGAGGAGCAGTATGAGATTATCTCCAGCATCTACCGCAAGGTCGATGTCGCCTGCGAGCTCTCCTCCTTCTTCAGCGACATGCCGGCCCGGCTGGCCTCGGCGCATCTCGTCATCGCCCGCTCCGGCGCCGGCACGGTCAGCGAACTCGCCGCCGTCGGGCGCCCGTCGATCCTCATCCCGCTGGCCATCGCCATGGATGATCACCAGGTCGCCAATGCCGAAGCGCTGACATCGGTCGGCGCCGCCGACATGATCCTCGAGACCAACGTTTCGCCCAAACTGCTCGGCGACCTCATCGCCGCGCGCCTGTCAGACCCGGACGAGCTGAAAACCCGCGCCGCCGCGGCAAAGTCCGCTGCTCGCCCCGATGCGGCCGGAATGCTGGCGGATATGGCGGAGCGGATCGCGGAGCTGTAAGGGCTGAGCAAGCCGCATCCGCCAGCGACAAAAAATCCGGAGTGCCCTCATGACCACCCCCACACCCTTTCCCGTAGGCCCTGCCCATATCGTCGGCATCGGCGGCATCGGCATGTCCGGCATCGCTGATGTGATGCTGACCATGGGCTATCAGGTCCAGGGTTCGGATGTCGCCGAAAGCGCCAATGTCGAGCGGCTGCGCGCCCGCGGCGTGAAAGTGTTCATCGGCCACCAGCCAGAGAATGTTGACGGCGCCGGCACGGTAATCATCTCCACCGCCATCCGCCGCGATAATCCGGAAGTCCTCGCCGCCCGCGCCGCCGGCATCCCGGTCGTGCGCCGCGCCAACATGCTCGCCGAGATCACCCGCCTCAAATACACCGTCTGCGTCGCCGGCACGCACGGCAAGACCACAACCACCTCGCTCGTCGCCTGCCTGCTCGACGGGGCAGGGGTCGACCCCACCGTCATCAATGGCGGCATCATCCATGCCTATGGCTCGAACTACAAGGCGGGCGAAAGCGACTGGATGGTCGTCGAAAGCGATGAGAGCGACGGCACGTTCACCAAGCTCCACCCAACCTGCGCGATCGTCACCAATATCGACCCCGAACACATGGACCATTACGGCACCATGGAGAAGCTGCGTGAAGCCTTCGACACTTTCGTCGAGAACCTGCCTTTCTATGGCTTCGCTGTCCTGTGTACGGATCATCCGGAGGTTCAGGCGCTCGCCGCCCGCGTCACCGACCGCCGCCGCATCACCTATGGCTTCAACCTTCAGGCCGATATCCGCGCCGTGAACCTGCGCACCGACCTCTCCGGCGCGCACTTCGATGTCGAAATCCGCCGGAGCCCCGGCGAGGCGCCCCGGAACATCGAAAACCTCACCCTGCCGATGGCCGGTGAGCACAATGTGCAGAATTCGCTCGCCGCGATCGCCGTGGCGCTCGAACTCGGCGCAACCGATGAGCAGATCCGCACCGCGCTCGCGCGCTTTGGCGGTGTCAAGCGCCGGTTCACACCGGTCGGCGAATGGCTCCCCGTGGCCGGGGGTGAACCCGTCCGCGTCATCGATGACTATGGCCATCACCCGGTCGAGATCGCCGCCGTGCTGAAAGCCGCCCGCGCGATGCAGGGCCCGCGACAGCTGATCGCCGTCTGCCAGCCACACCGCTACACCCGCCTGCGCGACCTGTTCGAGGATTTCTCCACCTGTTTTGACCAGGCGGATCACGTCCTCATCGCCCCGGTCTATGAAGCCGGCGAAGCGCCCATCCCCGGCATCAATGCCGAGGCGCTCGTCCGCTCCATCCGCCAGCATGGCCATCGCAGCGCCGAAACGCTCGGCTCGCTCGCGGACTTGCCGGACACGATCCGCAGCCTCGCCGGTCCCGGCGCGATGGTCGTCTGCCTCGGCGCCGGCGACATCACGCGCCATGCGGGAGAGTTGGTGAGCCGCCTCGAAGCCTGACGCTGCGTCACGGCTAAATCCGCTTTCCCTTTGGCGGCGCCCCGATACTCTTGCGCACAAGAGGTGCAGGTCACAGGCGCCGGGAGGAGACAAAAAATGGCGGATGCGATCCTTGGGGCCGCAGCGGCGCCGGCCCGGCCGGTTATCGCGGCAGGGCAGGGCGGCGCGTTTGGCAAGACCGGCTTTGCCTGGGCCTGGTTCGAAGCGGCCCGCAATCCCTATTACATCCTGATCGTCATCTATGTCTTCGCGCCTTACTTCGCGCGCGACATCGTCGGCGCCGACATTCTCGCCAGCGGCCGCCTCGAAGGGCTGAGCCCGGAAGCCGCCCGCGCCGCTGCCGGCGCCGAAGGCCAGGCGATGGTCGCCAGCCTGTCGAAATGGGCCGGTCTTGTCGCCGCCTTCACCGCACCTTTCCTCGGCGCCGCGTTCGACCGGGGCCTGCGCCGCAAGCCGCTGCTGCTGATCTGCCTGTCGCTGATCTCGCTCATCAGCATGTCCCTCTGGTGGGCGATCCCCGGCCCGGAAGGGCTGTCGACCGGCATGATCATGCTGCTCCTGATCATCGGCTATGTCGCCTTCGCTTATAGCGAGGTGTCGCACAATTCGATGCTACCGGACGCGGCGCGGCTGGACGCGCTGCCCGCCGTCTCCGGCCTGGCGCTCGCTCTCGGCAATGCCGTCGCCACCGTCATGTTCATCTGCCTCGTCCTGTTCTTTGCCCTGCCGGATGTCATCGGCTGGCCGGCGCCCGAGGCCCTGTTCGGCATCGACACGTCGCGGTACGAGCATTACCGGCTCGCCGGCCCCGTCTGCGGCGTCTGGATGCTGCTGTCGATGTGGCTGTTCTTCGCCAATGCCCGCGACACCGGCGTCAAAGGCACGCCTGTCCTCCCGGCCATCCTGCAGGGCGCGCAAGGCGTCATCCGCACAGTCCGCCACGCCGCACAGCACCGCGAAGGCTTCAAATTCCTCATTGCCCGGATGCTCTATGCCGATGGCATGGCAGCGCTGCTGATGTTGGGCGCTGTCTATGTCAGCCTCTTTCTGGGCTGGAACCTCATCGAACTGACCATCTATGCCATCTGGGCCTCGGCCTGGGCGGTCGCAGGCGGCATCTTCGGCGGCTGGCTTGACCAGCGCGTCGGCCCGAAGAACGCGCTCATCCTCGAACTCATTGCGCTGGTGCTGGTCCTGTTCTTCGGCCTGTCAATCACCCGCGAAGCCGCCCTGTTCGGCCTGATCCCCAACCAGCAGGTCTGGGACGTCCCGTTTTTCTCCGGCACGTCGGACCTGCTGTATCTGCTGCAGGGCGCCTTGCTAGCCGTCTTCGCGACCGCCAACATATCCTCCAGCCGCTCGATGCTGGTGCATGTCGCGCCGGTCCATATGCGCGGTGAATTCTTCGGGCTTTACGCCATTGCCGGCACGGTCACGGTCTGGCTGGGACCACTGATGGTGGAACAGTTCACACGCGTGTCCGGCGACCAGCGCATCGGCATGTCCGCCATCGCCATCCTGTTCATTCTCGGTCTGGCTGTCCTGCTGACGGTCAAGCCAGGCAAGCCGGCAGAAGCGCCGCTTTAGCTGCCGGGACCGAAGGGGACAGAGCCTGACGGACCTGCAATCCGTTCAATCTTCTGAACGCGGCGCGGGCGGAGATAAAAGCGGTCTGACAACTTCACATCCGATTTGAGGAAGAAGCCGATATTGCTCGAATAGTAAAACTCGACCTCGGTCAGGATGACCGAGCCCGGCTGCTGCACAATACCGTCGGGCACATCGATCAGCGCGCCAGGTGTGCGCGCGACCATATTGTGCCCCTCAGACCAACCGACCCGCTTTTCCCCATTGCCATCATCGACAACGGAGGTAATCCGCATACGTGTCTGGGAAGCCGCATAGGGCTGCATCATGATGACCGCCGCATCATAAAGCTCGGTGAGGTCGTCATTGGTCACCGAGCCCAGCCGCGCTGTCAGATCCCCGAGCGTGGAAGCAGTCGCCGTGACGCGCCGGTCCGCCCGCATCATCAGCGTGACCTCGACACAGCTGAGATAGATGAAGATCAGCAGTGGGGCGATTATGGCAAACTCGACGGCGGAGACGCCGCGCTGCTCACGCGCCCAGCGTTGCAGCGGGCGAAAGACCTTCGGGCCAAACGGGCGGATACGAAAGGGCTGCATCAGTCTTCGACGCCTCCGGTGGCACTGCTGAACGGCTCGTTGCGGAAAACCGCTGCCGCCTGCAGCAGGTGACGGTTTCCGGACATGTTCGCCAGCGGCTTGGTAATCAACGGCGTGATCAGGGACCATTCATAAAAGACCCGTACCGCCACGATCTCGCTCGGGCCGCCTGGATTGAAAATGAACTGGTCCGGGTCGATCATGCCCGTGGAGTCCATGGGTGAGGAGGTCGGGGTCGAAGAAAACCGGTCCACTGAGCGAACATCGATGTGCATCCGGTGATTACAGTCGAGAATGCCGAAAACCTTGCTGCAGACCGAGTTTCGGAAAGCATCCTGGTCAACGGCTGCGCGCTGGGCCTCGCCGGTCCGGATCGGACGGGCTGTTTCGTATACGGCATAATCGAGCACGGCTGACATGATGAAGATCATGCACACTTCAATCAGCCCGAAGAGCAGAAAGAAGAAAGGCGCAGCGATCATCGCGAATTCGACCGCGGCCACGCCCCGGCGATCTTTCGCGAAATTATCGAGGCGCTGACGCAGGCGTGCAGTCAGGCTATGGCGCTGGCAGGCATACATCGGTTCGGCCCCCTCCGGGATTTACCCATGATGTCTACCAGTCTCCGGTTTGCACCGGGTTTACAGGGTAGGTGAAATTTCAACAGTCCGGCGCTATGGCGCGGCGTATCAGTTGCCTTCGTTCAGGGCCTGCATCTGGAACTGCTGTTGCACCAGCGCGTCGAAATGCGCCTGCGAGTCGCCAAGATTGACCGCCCCCCGGCAGACCGGCGCGCAGTCATAGCTGTAATGCTGGCCGGCGCGGTTGACGACGACGAGGCTGGAAGAATTCGACGTGACGACGACTTCCGTGCTGTAGATCTCGCGTCCGCCCCGGTCGACGACAATCAGATTGGTCGTGCCATAGCT
>JBKBVT010000382.1:0-1704 GCA_046289305.1 Hyphomonas sp.
GCGGGCAGACGTCGATCACTAGAATACGCTTGCTACTCTTATCTCGCGCGAACTGGCAGATTGATTGAAAGGCTAAGCTAGTTTTACCAGTACCACCCTTGTTATTCCAGAAACCGATAATGTCCATTTTCAAACCTCCTTCAGGCTATAATGGACATATATACGTCTGATTTGGACATGTCAACGTCCCTCTCAGCCCTGCTGGCCGCGGCCGCGTTCGGTGACCTGGCGGCGCGCTTCCTCGACCGAGTCCGCGGTGACGCTCGCGGCATGTTCGGCGGAGCGGCGGACTTCTTCCTTGAGACCCTCGGCGAAGTTCATGCCGAAGCCGTCATCGATCATCTTCTTGTAGCCGCGCAGCATGCCCGGCGGGCAGCTCGCCATATCCTGCGCCAGCTTCAGCGCGGCCGGCACCAGCTCATCGGCTTTATAAACCCGGTTGACGAGGCCCCAGCGCTCGGAGGTTTCCGCATCGAGGAAGTTACCGGACAGGGACAGCTCCTTGGCGCGGCTGATGCCGATCAGGCGCGACAGGCGCTGCGACAGACCCCAGCCCGGCATGATACCCACACGGGCATGGGTGTCGGCGAATTTCGCATTTTCGGACGCCAGCAACACATCGCAGAGCAGCGCGAGTTCAAATCCGCCGGTGATGGCAAAGCCGTTGATCGCCCCGATAATGGGATAGGGATAGGCCATCATCGCGCGGGCAAGATCGATGGATTTGGCATCCTCATCGACGCCGAGAGCAAAGCCGGTCTGGCCCGCTTCCTTGAGGTCCACGCCCGCCGTGAAGGCCCGCCCCGCACCGGTCAGCACGACGGCGCGGATCTCAGCATCGTCCTTCAGTTCAGTGAACACCCGCACGATTTCCGACCGCAGCGCCCGCGACAGCGCGTTCAGCGCATCCGGGCGGTTCAGCGTGACGAGCGCAACAGCGCCCTGGCGCTCGACGAGAATGATGGGGTCAGACATGCAGGTTCCTCCGGGCAGGTTATCTGGTGCCCGGTTTAGGCTGCACGGCCCGCCCCGCCAAGCCTGACGCGGGGGCCGGGCCGCCTCAGCCCTTCGGCTTGCGCACCAGCCGGTAGAGCGCGATGCCGACTGCGATCAGCGCAATGACCGCTGCGAGATAGAAGAGGTTCATCTTCAGCGGCGTCACCCAGGCCTTGGCATCCAGCACATCCGCCGTCCCGGAAAGGGCCAGCGCCTGGATGGTGTTTTCCGTCAGGTCGACGACCAGAACGGCGAGGCCAGGCAGCGCCGCCAGTGTGCCGAACCGGCCAAAGAACCGCCAGCCAAGCCCGGCAAACAACAGCCCGAAGCCGATGGGAAACGCGGTGTCGATCAGTACCGTCACCCAGAAATGCGCCGATCTCTGCTCCGGAGTCATCTCTGCGAGCGCCGCCCGCACCCGTATGGGATCGGACAGCATGTCGAGATACTGCCCACCTACGCTCGGCTGGAAGAGGTTGAACCCCACCGCGCAAAGGACAGCGAGCCCGAACAGACCCCAGAGCACCGGCGTGCGCGATATGAAGTTCATGGACCTTCCCCCTTAGTCCGCCTCGGCCACCGGATCAGCGCCAAGGCCTCGCATCAACTGCTCAAGTTCGCCGCGCACCACCGCGAGCGCCTCCCGGTCCACCGAGCGCGCAACCAGAACGACGCCGGTGTCCCCGACCCCCAGATACCACGGATAGG
>JBKBVT010000383.1:0-1704 GCA_046289305.1 Hyphomonas sp.
AGCCGTTGAAATTGCGAAACAGTTTCAACTAGAAGGCGCGACAATACGCCGTCCTTACGTTATGAAGCGGAAAGCCGCATAAACTGACCCCGAATCGATAGAGCCGCGACATCGGCACCCGACAGGGCAGGAGACGAAGATGGACTACACGGCAGCGTTCAAGGCGTCTGTTGCCCGCGTACGCGCGGAAGGCCGCTACCGTGTGTTTGCTGATCTCCTGCGCAAGAAGGGTGCGTTCCCGCGTGCCCGTTATCGTTCGGCTGATGGCAGCGCGCGTGAAGTTACTGTGTGGTGCTCGAACGACTATCTGGGCATGGGCCAGCATCCGGGCGTGATTGCGGCCATGCACGAGGCGCTCGACACGTGCGGGGCGGGAGCGGGCGGCACGCGCAACATTTCCGGCACCAATCACTACCACGTGCTTCTGGAGCGTGAGCTGGCCGATCTGCATGGCAAGGAGGCAGCGCTGCTGTTCACGTCGGGCTATGTGTCCAACTGGGCCTCGCTGTCGACGCTGGGCGCCAACATTCCCGGCTGCGTGATCATCTCCGACGAGAAGAACCACGCCTCGATGATCGAGGGCATCCGCCACTCCAAGGCGGAAAAGCGCATCTTCAAGCACAACGACCCGGCCGATCTCGACCGGATCCTTGCTGAATACGGACCCGACCGGCCCAAGATCGTCGCCTTCGAGAGCGTCTATTCGATGGATGGCGACATCTGCCCGATGGAAGAGATCGTGGCGGTGGCCGAGAAGCACGGCGCCATGACCTATCTCGACGAGGTCCATGCGGTCGGCCTCTACGGTCCGCGCGGCGGCGGCATCGCCGAGCGCGTGGGGCTGATGGACAGGATCACCCTGATCGAGGGCACGCTCGGCAAGGCCTTCGGCGTGGTCGGCGGCTACATTACCGGCTCGGCGGCGCTGATCGACTTCGTGCGCTCCTATGCGTCCGGCTTCATCTTCACCACCGCGCTGCCGCCGCATGTGGCGGCCGGTGCGCTGGCCTCCATCCGCCACCTGAAGGTGAGCCAGATGGAGCGCATGCGCCAGCGCGACCGGGTGGCCAAGGTCAGGGCCCGCCTGGATGCCGCCGGCATCCCCTACATGCCCAATCCCAGCCACATCGTGCCGGTGATGGTGGGCGATGCGGTCAAGTGCAAGTGGATCTCCGACATCCTCTTGGACCGCCACGGCATCTATGTGCAGCCGATCAACTATCCGACCGTGCCGCGCAAGACCGAGAGGCTCAGGATCACGCCGTCGCCGCTGCACACCGACGCCGATATCGATCACCTGGTCGGCGCGCTGTCGGAACTGTGGTCGCAATGCGCGCTGGCGCGCCAGGTGGCGTGAGACAAAGCGCCGCCACCATGCGCGCCGCCGACCCGCTCATTCCGGCGATTGCCGGCGACGGCTCGCTCTATCCGATCGGCAAGATGGAAGCGCACGAGAAGGGCCAGAAGCATCTGGCGATCTCGGCCTTCGTGTTTTGCGGCGAGCTGTTGCTGCTGCAGCGAAGGGCGGCGGGCAAGTATCACTGCCCCGGCCAGTGGGCCAACACATGCTGTACACACCCGCACTGGGGCGAGGCGGTCGAGACGGCCGCCCATCGCCGGCTCGGCGAGGAGCTGGGGCTTGCGGCGGAACTGTCGCCGCGCGGGGTGGTCGAATACCGGGCCGAGGTCGGCAACGGGCTTACC
>JBKBVT010000384.1:0-1695 GCA_046289305.1 Hyphomonas sp.
CGCCAGGCGCGTCTGCACCATCGTCACCGAACCGGGGTGAATGTCGAACTGATACGCGCCCGAGACCGAGCGGCTGTCCAGCACGGCATGGATGCGCACGGTGTCGTCGCCCGGCTGCGGCTGATGAATCCAGAAGTCAGTGAACAGCGGAAATTCCTCGCCGTCCGAGCTGCCGGTTTTGATGGCCAGCCCGCGCGCAGACAGGCCATACAGCGTGTCGCGTGCGACGGCACGGAAATAGCTGGCGCCCTGAAACACCAGAAACTCGTCCATCACATTTGGACGGTTCAGCACGGTGCGGACGCGGAAGCCCGACCAGCCCATATTGCCCACGGTTTCCAGATCGGCACCGTCGGGAAAATGCGACGGGTCGAATTCCAGCATCGACGGGTCAAAGGGCAGGTGATGCGCGATGCCGTTGCGAACGATGTTGATCTGCACCGGCTCGTAGAAAATCATACCGGGCGACAGCAGATCGACGCCGAAATCACCATCCGGACCAAGCGGATCGCGGTCGCGGCGAAACCGGATCGCGCGATAATGGTCATAGTCCAGATCGGCAAAGCTGCCGACCAGTTGCGAGATGGGCTGCTGATAGATGCGCGAGGCGCGGTCAGCCGCAATCGCTGCAACATCCTCGAAGCCGAATGGCTCGGGGCGGACGGGGCCTATGGTTTCAGCCGCATCACCGGACGATATCTGTGCCTCGGCATTGGCTGCGAAAATCGAACCACCGGCGGCCATCGCGGTGGCAGCATTTAGGAATTGACGACGCTTCATGTCTGCTGATGTCTCGAAAAATCTGTTCTAATATAAGCTGGGCGCTGCGGTGCAGCAAGCGCCCAAGCCGCTCTGCCGCTTCTATAGGCGGAACATCGTGCCAGACTGCCTGTCCGGCAGGCGGGACTGTGCCGGGGCCTGTGCCCGCAATCGTGCTGGCGTCATTGTCGCGCCAGCCATGCCGTCACCGGGCCACGGATGTTCGGAATGCCGCTGTCGTGCGCCTCGTCGATCACCGCGCGCAGATCGGCCAGCGAGACGCGGCGCAGCAGATGCTTGACCGGCCCGATCGAGGCCGGACGCATCGACAGCCGCCGGAAGCCAAGGGCGGCAAAGACCAGCGCCTCGATCGGGCGGCCCGCATCCTCGCCGCAGAACGACAGCGGCACGCGGGCCTCGTCGCAGCGCGCGATGATCTGCGACAGCAGCGCCAGAAAGGACACGTTCAGCGTATCATAGCGGCGGCGCACGCGTTCGTTCTCGCGGTCGGCCGCGAAGAAAAACTGTTTCAGGTCATTGCCACCGACCGAGATGAAATCGCACATCTCAAAGAACTTGCGCGGTGCAAAGGCCAGCGACGGCGTTTCCAGCATGGCGCCGACGCGGATGTCGGTCGGCATGTCATGCCCAAGCCGCTGTTCGCGGGCCATCTCCTGCATCAGGATCTTATAGGCGGCCTCGTATTCGGTGATGTCCGCGACAAAGGGGAACATGACATGCAGGGGCCGCCCGACCGAGGCGCGGATCAGCGCCTGCACCTGCATCCGCAGGATGCCGCGCTTGTCCAGCCCCACCCGGATCGCGCGCCAGCCCATCGCGGGGTTCGGCTCGTCCTGCGGCTTCATATAGGGCAGCACCTTGTCCGAGCCGATATCCAGCGTGCGGAACATCACCGGCTTGCCATGGGCATTGTCC
>JBKBVT010000385.1:0-1695 GCA_046289305.1 Hyphomonas sp.
TGCGGTCGTGCCAATGATTGCGATGAAGGAACTGGGCCTCAGCCATGACATCGTGAACGTCCATGGCGGCGCCTGCGCAATGGGCCACCCGATCGGCGCGTCCGGCGCGCGCGTGCTGGTCACGCTGATTGCGGCGATGGAAGATCGCGGCGTCAAGAAGGGCGTCGCGTCGCTCTGCATCGGCGGCGGCGAAGGCATCGCCATGGCTGTCGAGCGCGCTTGAGCCGGGACGACACGCTCGCGCATTTTCGCGAGCAGGCCGTTTTCTGCCGGGCGCTCGGCTCGCCCTTCATGGACCGGCTCTGCCAGGCCATGACTTCGGACATCGAGACGGGCGGCCCGGTCGCCCGTCTCACCGAAGGCTGGGCGAACGATCCGCGGCGCGATGCGCTGTCGCTGAGACTTGCCGGCTACCTGCATCATTCTGTGCTCACGGGCGCCGCGGCGGAGCTCGCGTCGGCGTATCCGGGCGCGTCGCCGGACGGGTCGATGGAGACGGTCTGGCCGCTCGCCCGGGACTGGCTGGAGGCAACCGGGTCCGAGGCGCGGGCCTTTCTCACTTCGCCGCCACAGACCAATGAGACGCGGCGGGCGATTGCGCTTCTGCCCGGTTTCCTGAAGGCGGCAGCGATGTTTCCAGGGCCGGTGCATCTGCTGGAGCTTGGCGCGAGCGCCGGGCTGAACCAGAACTGGGACCGGTTCCAGTATCGCACGGAAAGCTGGTCGCGGCCGGGTGCTAGCGATGTGGTCATCGAGACCGATTGGAACGGTCCGCCGCCGGAGCATCTGGACGTGGCCCTCGAGGTCGCGTCCCGCGCGGCGTGTGACCAGAACCCGATTGATGTGCGCGACCCATCTGCGGCGCTGCGGCTGAAAGCCTATGCCTGGCCGGACCAACCGGCGCGGCTGGCGCGCCTGGATGCCGCGATGGCGCTGGCACGGGAGACCGGCGTGTCGGTCGACAAGGCGGACGCCGCGGACTGGCTGCAGGCGAAGCTGGCGGCGCGGCCCAGGACAGGCCTGACGCTCATCTATCACTCGGTCTTCCTGCAATACCCGCCGGCGGAGACGCGCGCGGCGCTGCGCGCGATGATCGAGGCAGCGGGCGACGCCGCCACGCCGGAGCGCCCGCTGGCCTGGGTCTGTTTCGAGCCCGGCGCGTTCTTTCAGGGGCCGGAGACGGCGGGGCTGAACTCGGCCGACTTCATCACCTGGTTCCAGGCCTGGCCCGGCGGGGCGGCTGAGGCGCTGCTCCGCTCCGACGGGCATGTGACGCGGGTGGTTGCAACCGGTTCCGACTCTGGGCGTTAAATTGCCGATCCTCCGCCGCAATTTTCGTTTATGATGCGGCGAGATCAAGGGGACGGGGCAAATGACGGACTATTACAATCTGCCACCTCCGGAAAAGCGGCGCGGCTATGGCTGGGTTTATCTGGTCCTGCTGCTCCTGTTCCTGCTCGGGCTATATCTGACATGGCTGTCCGTGCGGCTGAAGCCGGGCGAGACGGGCGTGGACCCGATGCTGACGGCCGCCGCCGCGCCGGCGCCGGCAACCTTCATCGCGCCGGCTGCCCCGCCCCCGCCTATCGAACCGGAGGTAGTTGATCCGGCGCCGGTTGAGCCTGAGCCGCCGCAAGAGGTTGAGCCGGAGGCCGAGCCTGAACCAGAAGCCGAGCCCGAACCGCCCCCGCCCCT
>JBKBVT010000386.1:0-1672 GCA_046289305.1 Hyphomonas sp.
GAGGCCTTCGAGCGCGAGGAACTCGCATTGGAGCGGCACGAGTAGCGCGTCCGACGCGGTCATGGCATTCATGGTGAGCGCGGACAACGAAGGCGGGCAGTCAATCAGCACATAATCATATTTGACGAGGCCGCCATGCTCGGCGCGGTCAATATAGGAGTGGATGGCCTCGCGCAGCCGGTAGGACCGGCGGGCATCCGAGGCAAGCTCGGTTTCGACGCCGGAGAGGTTTTCGTCGCCGGGCACGATATCGAGCCGCGGCACGATGGTCGACAGGACCGCCTCTTCGAGCGGGACCCGGTCAACCACCAGGTCATACGAGGTCATGAGCCGGTCTGCCCTGGAAATACCGAGGCCGGTCGAGGCATTTCCCTGGGCATCGAAGTCGATGATCAGGACACGGCGGCCCACGGCCGCCAGCGCGGTTCCCAGATTGATCGAGGTCGTGGTCTTGCCGACCCCGCCTTTCTGATTCACCACGGCGAATATTCTGGGTCTAGTCATGACGACTTGCGACCTCCCTCACAATCAAGATGACGCCTGACCCACCACTGCGACTTGGAATCGCTTCATAAGCGAAATTCCACCTTTGCAGGCCTGCCGTCAATTCTTCTTTCCAGCGTTCGCCCTTCGGGAAAAGGCCTGTTGCACCGTTTGTGAGCCAGGGCGCGGCATAATCGAGGAGCGCGGGCATGGGCGCAAAAGCGCGGGCGGTGACGAAATCGGCCTTTATCACGGGCGCGGCCTCGACCCGGCCCTGATGGACGCTGGCGGGCAGCCCGGCTGCCTCGATGGCCGCGCGGAGGAAGGCGCATTTCTTTCCGACGCTCTCGATCATCGTCACATGGCAATCAGGCCGGGCGGCGGCGATGATCAGGCCGGGGAAACCGGCGCCGGAGCCGAGATCGACCACGCGGGCGGTTTCGGGGAGATGGCTGAGGAGCTGCCAGGAGTCGCCGACATGGCGCGTCCAGATCTGTGGCCACTCCTTCGGGCCGATCAGATTGCTGCGCAGACGCCACTCATCGAGCGCCCGAATGATCCGGTCGAGCCGGTCCAATGTTTCACGTGAAACATCGTGAGCGGCGAGAAACGCCGCGCGGTCGGGATTGGGGCTCATCGATCACCCCGCCTTCTTGAGACGCCGGACATGGCCGAGTAGCGCGGTGAGCGCGCCGGGTGTGACCCCTTCGATCCTTGAGGCCTGGCCGAGTGTGCCCGGTCTGACCGATTTGAGCTTCTGACGGACTTCGCTCGAGAGGCCGCCGATCTGGTCATAGTCGAGATCAGCCGGGAGCCCGAGGGCTTCATCCCGCCGGAGGGCAGCAACGTCGTCGGCCTGGCGATCGAGATAGGCGGCGTAGAGCGCTTCGATGCTGAGCTGTTCGGCGATGGCGTCCGGGACATCCGCAAGGTCGGGCCAGACGGCGCGAAGTTGCTCGAAGCCGATGTCCTTATAGGCGAGATATTCCCAGGCGGTGCGGACCTTGCCATCCTGATTGACCGCCCAACCGGCGCGGGCGGCGACGGCGGGCGTGAGATTGAGGGTCTGAAGGCGAGTCCGGGCTGATTCCAGTTCGCGATGTTTCACGTGAAACATTGCGGCGCGTGTTTCACCGACGATGCCCGCGTCGATGCCCCTTTGGGTCAGTCGCTGGTCGGCATTATCTGC
>JBKBVT010000387.1:0-1669 GCA_046289305.1 Hyphomonas sp.
GTCTTGTGTCAGGCCTCAAGTGTTGCGGCCATTTCAGAGACCGCGGGCCAATATGGTGATCTGCGGATCAGGTCCAAATCTTCATCGCGGGCTTGTTGGCCCCGAGAGCTTCGCTGGTTGCCCCAATCCAGATCTGTTCGATCATTTTGCCCATTTGGGTCATCGCCTTCTCACACCCCCATTACCGGCACAGGTTTGTGGTCGGGGGCATATGTGTCATGCCTCCGCCACCTGTGCCGGATCCCGATAGTCACTTTTTGTCGTTAGCATGGCCCAGATTTGCCGGGCCATCCGGTTGGCCAGCGCGATGGCCACAAGCATACGGGGCTTTCTTCTTGCCAGCATACGTGACAGCCAGGAGGTCTCCGGGATTGTTCGACGTCCGAGCCAGTTCAAGCGCGACATCGCGCCGATGATCAGCAGCCGCCGGATATCCGCCTGTCCGGCCTTTGAGACCCTGCCCAGCCGATCCTTTCCTCCCGATGAATGCTGGCGCGGGACCAGCCCCAGCCACGCCGCAAAGTCGCGGCCTCGCCGGAATGTCTCCATGGTCGGACCGAAAGCTTCAACTGCCAGAGCTGTAAGTGGCCCGACGCCTGGCATCGTCTGGAGACGGAGAGTTGTGTCCGTCTGCTCTGCCAACTGCTTTGCGAGCCGCGTGCGGGCCTCGATGCGCGTGGTCTTCTCAGAAATTTGCGCCAGCAGATCCCGGCATTCCTCCTGAACCAGCGTGGGCAGATCGCAAGCTGGGTCGTCCAGAACTGCCGGCACCCGCTTGATTTGTGCGATACCTTGCGGGAGCACGTGGCCAAACTCGTAAAGGAGCCCGCGCAACGCATTCACCAGTTCCGTGCGTTGATGAACCAGGCGCTCCCGCGCCCGGAACAGTGCAGCGCGGGCCTGCTGTTCCTCGGTCTTCGGCTCGACAAAGCGCATCTCGGGGCGCTGTGCCGCGATGACAATGGCTTCGGCGTCCGCCATGTCGTTTTTCTGACGCTTCACAAATGGGCGCACATACTGCGGTGCAATCAGCTTCACCTCATGGCCGAACTGCGACATCTCTCTGGCCCAGTAGCTGGCACTGCCACAAGCTTCCATGACTACAATTGCTGGCGCGTGATCTGCCATGAACTGACGAAATTGCAGGCGTGTCAGCTTCTTGCGGAACTTGACCTGACCAGTCATCGAAGCCCCATGGAGTTGGAAAACGCTCTTTGCCAGATCCACTCCGATCATTATATCTTTCATTTGCCGTCCTCTCCGTTTTGTCGCTTTCAACAGCACGACTTTGGCACATTGCGATGCCGTCTGGGGAGGGCGGCAACCATCCCATCTCATGCCTTGGAACTGGCAGCCCGAAAACGCCTGAAAACGCGCCGACACCGGACGTGTGTGGACGCCCCCATGAATGCAAGCATTTTTTTGGCACGATAGGGCATGTGATCAGGTGCAGTCGTGTGTCCGGCCTCAAAGTTGCGGCCTTTCAGACGCCGCGGGCCCTTATGGAGATATGCGGGTTGGGTCCAGTTCGGATACCCGTGCTCGATGGCACATCGTCCGGAATAATGGGTCTCCCAACCTGGTCTCATGACCGTTTGCCCTTACGTTCCTCCGTCCTGCTCACATTCGCGGCGACACCCCGGCGAGCTTGACCTATGCGGTCGCCATC
>JBKBVT010000388.1:0-1667 GCA_046289305.1 Hyphomonas sp.
AGAGGACGCCTCCCTAGCAGCGCTTTGCGTGCCAGACAATCGGCCTTTCGCTGCCATTCGCGCGCGAGGCCGCACGCGGCACATTGCACGCCGCGAAGGCCGTGATAGACGGGCGTTTGAACCCTTCGATTCATCAATGGCGGTGTCTGGATATGAACTTCGACCTTGCACGTGAAATCATGGTGGACAGCCAGATCCGGCCGAATGACGTGACGGACCCGGCGCTGGTGGCCGCCTTCATGCGCACCCCGCGCGAGGAATTCGTGCCGACATCGCGCCGCCCGGTGGCCTATTCGGAGCTGGAAATCCGCACATCTGAGGGCCGCTCGCTCTGGACCCCGCGCGATACCGCCAAGCTGATGAAGCTCGCTGCTGCGCGGCCTTCTGATATTGCGCTCGTGATCGGCGCCGGCGCCGGCTATGAGGCGGCACTGCTCAGCCACCTCGCCGACACAGTGATCGCGCTGGAAGACAGAGCCGCCCTCGTGGACGCGATGGCGCAGCGCTTTGCCGCGCTGGGGCTGGACCGGATCGCCCCCGTCGAAGGCAAGCTGGCCGAGGGCTTGGCCGAGCAGGCGCCGTTTGACGTCATCTATGTCTGCGGCATGATCGAGACAGTGCCTGAGGCCTGGGGCGCGCAGCTCGCGGAAGGCGGACGGCTGGTGGCCGTGGTTGCCGAAGCTGGCAATCTCGGGCGCGGCAAGGTTTTCACCCGCAGCGGCAGCGCCTTGTCCTCCCGCGATGGTTTCGACGCCTACCCGCCCCGCTTTGCGGAATTTGACCGCAAGCCAAGCTTTACATTCTAATCTCTCAGAATTGGCATCCGGCAATTTAGTGAACGCTGTTCACTGATCGGAAACCACGCCCTATATAGCGTGAAGTTCGGGTCATTCGGGACATCTGCCATGCGCCAACTCAGCCCGCGTCTCCTGCTCGGGACATGCCTCCTCGCCTTTGGCTTTGGCCCGCAGGCCAGCGCGGAGACACTCGCCGAAGCCATCGCGTCGGCCTTTGCCACCAATCCCCAGCTTGAAGTCGAGCGCTACCGCACGGATATCGCACGGGAAAATCTGAACCTTGCGCGGTCGCAGGGCCGGCCGACTGTCACCCTGTCTGCCAGTGGTGGCTATGAATATGTTGAAACGACCAATCCCTTCGCCTTCGGGCTTGGGGATCGACCAATTGCTTCGGCCCAGATCCAGGCCGTCCAGCCGCTGTTTACGGGCGGGCGGATTGCCGCCGGCATCCGCCAGGCGGAAGCCGGAATCGACGCGGCCGATCTGGGCTTCCTCGCGGCCCGCCAGGATCTGACCCTCGAGGTTGTGACCGCCTATGTCGATGTGAACCGCGACCGGGAAGCCTTCGCGATTCGCCAGAGCAATGTCGATTTCACCGCCGAACAGGTCCGTGCAGCGCAGGACAGGTTCGATGTCGGCGTGGTGACCCGCACGGATGTGGCGCTGTCGCAGGCGCGGCTTGAAGGCGCGCGCGCCGCCCTCGCCGGCGCCGAAGCGACGTTGCGGGCCAGCGAGGCCAACTACCAGTTCCTGACCGGCATGATGCCCGGTGATCTCGCGCCTCCGCCGCCGGTGCCGCCCCTGCCCGCCACGCTGGACGAAGCGATTCGCGAAGCCCTGACCGGCAATCCAAGTATTGCCGCAGCCCGC
>JBKBVT010000389.1:0-1664 GCA_046289305.1 Hyphomonas sp.
CGCACGCTGCAGGATCTTCTGCGGCAGGGGATGCTGTTCAACCGACCGCGCATCTTTTCGCGATCAGATCTGCGCGACCGCATCCTTGACCAGCACACGGCCATCAACGCGGCACTTCAGGCACGCGACGGTCACCGCGCCCGCGCCGAGCTGGAGGCGCATCTGGATTGCGTGGCCGAGGCGCTGGCCGTCCAACGCCAAAGCGACGAACAGGACGCGCTGGCCCAGCTTCGGCTGCGCAACCGTGCCGAGGACTGACCGGCCCAAAACCCCATCACGACATGAAAAGACTCCCGCCCGGATCAGGGCGGAGGTCGATCACTGTCCGAAAGGTCCGGGCCGGGCGGTCACACCGCCAGCCCGTGAGCTCAGTTCAAGCGACGCGCCACGTCTGCGATGGCGTCGTCAATTCCGGCAGAACGCTGACCCGAACGGACCTGCGCCTCTAGGATTTCGGCGGCGGCTGCGACCGAGGCGGCAACAGCACGGTTGCGCACCGCGCGCACGGCGTCGGCCTCGGCGCTGGCGATCTGATCCTGCGCGCCCTGCAGGCGACGCTCGATCGACCGTGCCAGATCATCCTTGGCTTTGGCGGCCTGCGCCTCGGCTTCGCGCTTGGCATTGGCGACGATCTGCTCGGCCTGAGTCTTGACCTCGCGCGAGCGACGCTCGTAGCTGGCATAGATCTCCTGCGCTTCTTCGCGCAGGCGCCGGGCCTCGTCCAGATCCTTGCGGATGCCGTCGGCGCGTTTGTCCAGCAAGCCACCCAAGAGGCCGGGCACCTTGAAATAGACCAGCACGCCGACAAAGACGAGGAACGAGATCAGAACGATGAAATCGGTATTGGCCAGCGAGAAGAACGGGCCTTCCGCAGCAGCCGCCGGTCCCGCGATCAGCAGGGCCGCAGCCGAAGTGGCAAGAATGCGTTTCATTGCAGCGCCCCTTTCATCCGGCTGTCCACGGTCGCGTTGACGGCAGCCGCATCGGCGGAACCGCCAAAGTTTTCGACCAGCGTCGCGGTCACCTCGCGGGCAACCTCGCGCGCGCTTTCATCAGCCGAGGCCCGGATCTCGCGGATGCGGGTTTCGGATTCGGCGGTGCGGGCCGCGATTTCGGCATCTGCCCGTGCGATTGCAGCGTCCAGCTGGGCCTGAATCTCGGCACGGTTCTGCGCCACGATCCGATGCGCTTCGCTGCGCGCCTCGGCCAGTGCCTTGTCATAGGCAGCTTCGGCCTCGCGGGCTTTCTGCTTGAATTCTTCGGCGGCCATCAGATCGCCGGTCATGGCGCCTTGCCGGTCCGACAGGACGGCGGCGATGCGGGGCAGTGCCACGCGCGACAGGACCAGATACAGAATGACCAGCGTGACCACCAGCCAGAAGATCTGGTTGGCGAATGTCGTGACATCAAGCTGCGGAAGACCCGCGCTTTCTGCGGCATGATGCGCCCCGTCCACAGCGGTGGCGGCGCCAGAGGTCGCGGCATCGTCGATCACGACGGCCTCATCCCCGGTAATCTCGACCGCGGTGGTGGCGGCCTCTTGCAACAGGCTGAACATATCCTACCCCATGGCCATTGAAGTCACGAAGGGGTGGGGGCTGACCCCACCCCGCCGCAAGGATGGCGCAGGATCAGACTGCGAACATCAGCAGAAGCGCGACGAG
>JBKBVT010000390.1:0-1661 GCA_046289305.1 Hyphomonas sp.
TTGCCGAACGTGTCTGGGAGGTTGCCGCGCAGCTTGGCAACAACGCCCCGAAAATCGCCGATGACATGATGGAGGATGCTTTCCCGCTGACCTGCAGCCAGGCGCGGCAGGAAGGTGCGCTGCGGATGCTGCGGACCGGCATCATCATCGAGGTGAAGCGGATCCTGCGCACGCAGGACGATGCTGTGGGCCAGGCCGATTTCGCGGATGTGTGCGAGTCCTTCGCACCGCTGGTGAAGGATCTGCGCTCGAAGTCCTACTTTGTTGAGTCGGCCGCGGAATACGTCGCCATCCCGCACCTCATCGCCGAGCCCGAGCTGCTCGATGACGCGCGGCGTTTCATGCGCCGCAAGGGCAAGGAATGCCTCGACGAGGCGGATCGTCTCGATGCGCTCTTCGCGGCCGTGACCAGCAACGACCCGGATGCAGCGCGGGCGCGTCAGGAGGTGCTGGCATGACCGGCGGCCTTCCGATCATCAGCGCCGATCAGCGGCTGGCCGAGCCGCGTGGGATCAAGGGCTGCATCTTCGGCAAGTCCGGCATCGGGAAGACCTCGCTGCTCTGGACCCTGACTGCGTCGACGACCCTGTTCATGGATCTCGAGGCGGGCGATCTCGCCATCGAGGGCTGGACGGGCGACAGCATCCGGCCGCGAACCTGGACGGAATGCCGGGATTTCGCGGTGTTCATCGGCGGGCCGAACCCGGCGCTGCGCGATGAGCAGCCCTACAGCCCGGCGCACTACAGGGCTGTCTGCGACCGCTTCGGCGATCCGGCCGCGCTCGACCGCTACGACACGATCTTCGTGGACTCGATCACCGTCGCCGGGCGGCTGTGTTTCGGCTGGTGCAAGGGCCAGCCCGAGGCGCTGTCGGAGAAGACCGGCAAGCCGGACGTGCGTGGGGCCTACGGGTTGCACGGCCGCGAGATGATCGGCTGGTTGACGCACCTGCAGCACACGCGGGCCAAGAACGTCTGGTTCGTCGGGATCCTCGACGAGAAGCTCGACGACTTCAATCGCAAGGTGTTCCAGCCCCAGATCGACGGCTCGAAGACCGGGTTGGAGCTGCCGGGGATCGTCGACGAGGTGATCACCATGGCGGAGCTGAAGGCCGATGGCGATCCCTATCGCGCCTTCGTCTGCCAGACGATCAACCCCTGGGGCTTTCCGGCCAAGGACCGCTCGGGCCGTCTGGATCAGGTCGAGGAGCCTCACCTCGGCCGCCTCATGGCGAAGATCCGCGCCCCTGTCGCGCCAGCGCCCAAGCGCCTGACCTACACCCCCCCGCCCGCCGATCCGGCGGCTGATGCCCAATCCCAACCGCAATCCTGAGCAGAAAAGGAGGTTCCCCATGGGTTCCTGGAACGATTTCAACGACGCGCAGAGCAACACCAACCTGATCCCGAAGGGCACGCTGGCCAAGGTGCGCCTGACCATCCGGCCCGGCGGCTTCGACGATGCCTCGCAGGGCTGGACTGGCGGCTACGCCACGCGCGGCTCGACCGGCGCGGTGTATCTCAACGGCGAGTTCACCGTGACCGAGGGCCAGTACGCCCGGCGCAAGATCTTCACCCTGATCGGGCTCTACAGCCCGAAGGGGCCGGACTGGGCGAACATGGGCCGCAGCCTCGTGCGCGGCATGCTGAACTCGGCCCGCGGG
>JBKBVT010000391.1:0-1657 GCA_046289305.1 Hyphomonas sp.
GACCAGCGAGATCGAGGAAGAGCTGAAAAAGACGCTCGACGATTTCACGTCGAAGTTCGCCTGATCGCGCTCCCGAGGACGAAGGACACTAAAGGCCCGACATGCCCAGCCTGAAGGATCTCAAGAACCGGATCGGAAGCGTGAAATCCACGCAGAAGATCACCAAGGCGATGCAGCTCGTGGCTGCCGCCAAGCTGAAGCGTGCGCAGGATGCCGCGACAGCGGCGCGCCCGTATGCCCAGCGTATGGCGGCGGTTCTGGCCAACCTCGCCGGCACAGCCGGGCAGGGCGGCCCGAAACTGCTCTCCGGCAACGGCCGCGAAGATGTCCACATGCTCGTCGTGATGACGGCCGAGCGCGGTCTCGCCGGCGGCTTCAATGCCTATGTTGCCAAGCTCGCGAAGCTGAAGATCCAGGCGCTTCAGGCCGAAGGTAAGACCGTCAAGGTTCTGACCATCGGCAAGAAGGGCCGCGAGGTGCTCGCCCGCGAGCATGCCGCGCTGTTCACCGGCCATGTCAGCCTGACGGACGTGAAAGGCAACGACTATAGCGAGCCTGCCCGGATGGTCGGCCAGATGCTGACCAAGGGCTTTGAAGACGGCGAATTCGATGTCGCAACGCTGATCTATTCGCAGTTCCAGAACGTCATCTCGCAAGTGCCGACCGCGCAGCAGCTGATCCCCGCCAAGGCGCCGGAGAATGCGGTTTCGATCGATCTCGGCGGCGCGCTCTACCTGTATGAGCCGTCCGAGGAGGCGATCCTCGAGACGCTGCTGCCGCGCTACATCAACACCCAGATCCTGTCCGCCATGCTGGAAAGCTCGGCCGGTGAGCAGGCGAGCCGCATGACCGCGATGGACAATGCGACCCGCAACGCCAAGGACATGATCAAGGCGCTGAACCTCAAATACAACCGGGCCCGCCAGGCACAGATCACCAAGGAGCTGATCGAGATCATCTCCGGTGCCGAAGCCCTTTAGACTTTAACCAGACAAGACTAATTCATCTCCCGAGGAGACGATCAGATGAGCACGCCCACCAACGCCAAAGGCAAGGTTTCACAGGTCATCGGCGCCGTTGTCGATGTTGAGTTCGAGGGCGAGCTGCCCTCGATCCTCAACGCGCTTGAGACCGACAATAACGGCAACCGGCTGGTGCTGGAAGTTGCCCAGCATCTCGGCGAGAACATCGTGCGCACGATCGCCATGGACTCCACCGAGGGCCTCGTCCGCGGCCAGCCCGTCGCTGACCTCGGCAAGCCGATCACGGTGCCGGTTGGCCCCGCTACGCTCGGCCGCATCATGAACGTCATCGGCGAGCCGATCGACGAGCGCGGCCCGGTCAATGCCGACCTCTACATGCCGATCCACGCCCAGGCCCCGGCCTTCGTCGACCAGGCAACCGAGTCCGAAATCCTCGTTACCGGCATCAAGGTCATCGACCTGCTCTGCCCGTACGCCAAGGGCGGCAAGATCGGCCTGTTCGGCGGCGCCGGCGTCGGCAAGACGGTTCTGATCATGGAACTCGTGAACAACATCGCGAAACTGTTCGGCGGCTATTCGGTGTTCGCCGGTGTCGGCGAGCGCACGCGTGAGGGCAACGACCTCTATCACGAGATGATCGAATCGAACGTCATCAGCCTCGAAGGCGAGAGCCG
>JBKBVT010000037.1:0-17476 GCA_046289305.1 Hyphomonas sp.
CGGGCCGGAAGTCGCCCCGCGAGCGACGATGCTGAAAAACTGCCCACTCGTTCTGGACCAGATGCATTTGCTCAATGAGCCGTTGGCGGCTGTAGTCGTCTGCGTTCAGACCAGATTTCAACAGGAGCCGGTCAGCGTCGGCGCCATACCATTTTGCCAAGCCATCACGCCCGAGGTCAGATGGGGCTGTCTTGGCGCGCAGCACCTCCCACAAGCTCGACTCGCCCGGTTCATGTTCGACCATCGCGTCAAGCTCGCGCCGCCATTCGCCAGCAAGGGCCACCAACTGCACAAGCGGGATTGCAGAGGGACCTGAACGCATAGCCTGCCATTCACGCTGCAATTCTTCATAGCGCAGGGAGAACCGGCGCTTGGCCTCGGCGGGGTCTTTCGTGCGGAGCGATTCTTTCAGGACCGGACGAGCGCCAGAGCGCACCAGATCAGACGGGGACCGGACAGTCAGGTAGTAAACGCCGGTCTTGGGATGCTTGATAGGACTGGGCATTCGGAGGGCCATGTATGCCACCTCTGTATACCACCGAGGGGCCTTCAAAGCTCTGAAATAGCACAAGTTCTTGGGGAGGTTCAAGAAAAAATGGTGCTGTGAGAGAGGATTGAAAAATAGGATATCTAATATAAATCAAATAGTTATCGGGTGTTTTGTAACGGTGGAACGAACCGAAAAATGACTGGTCGGCCACTCGCCAGACAGAAGAAAGCCCCGAACGCGGGGTGCGTCCGGGGCCTCTGGTGGCGTGGTGCCGGTGGTCGTGGCGGTGGCTAACGCTTCTTGAGTTGGCCCCCGTCCTTCAAGACGTTCCGGGCCTGTTGGAGTGTCTGAGGCGTCGAGACGATTATCGTGCTGATGATCGTTCGCGCAACCTGCGGGTCCAGCTTCTGCACCAGATCCCAAAACGCGTCTGCGTCGGCCCAGTCGGCGTTGTTCCGTTGTTCAGTCATGCCGCCACCTCTTCGAGCCACATGCCGTAGTCGTTTGCGGTCTTGGTCAGGCGGCGCAGCCGGGCGCGAGACAGCTTCAACTGATGTTCTCTTCCGCCCTTCCATGCAGTGATCTCGCCGGATTTCAATCCGGCTATCTCGGCTTCAAGATCGCGCAGGTGAACGTCGAGCACCATTGCGCGGTCATGGTCAGACATAGCGTCAAGGGTGGCCCTGCGAGGTAGGTAGTGATTGCGGTTGCTCATTAGATGATCCTTTCGATCTGGTTTCTGTTTGGTTTCTGTCCAGACCAGAAAGGTTCTGAACACTGATTCTATAGACCCACAGTTCGGGAATGTAGCGCGGAGAATTTTTCTAAAAGTATCTATTTAAATCAGATACTTGAGTATCGTCTGGCGGCAGTTTTCAAATTGTTAGCGGTATCATCACGACTTCGTGATGCTTAGCCACCTGACGGGCGACCGATGGCGTCTGCCAGCGAGCGAAGGGTGCCGGTCTTTTCGCTGACCGGGCCGTTAATCTCGACCGCGCCGGAAATCATATAGCCGCCGGTGATCACCTCGCCATAGACGATGGGCACAATGCCACCCTCTTTCACCTCGGAGGTAGGACCGGACATGGTGAAGGACTTCTTGTCGTCGCCTGACGCTTGTTCGGGCGCGATCATGGTGGCCACGCCGCCCAAGGTCATCGCCACGCCCATGTTCCCCGCCATCTGACCAATGGTGGCCCCGCCGGTCCAAAGTGAGCTGCTCAGTATCGGCATTGCACCGAACGCGCCCGCAGACAGTCCGACCAGCGCGATACCCGCGATCACCTTGCCGATGCCGCCACGCTTGCGACCGGCCACTGTAGGAACGATATGGACGGCACGCGCGCCAATGCTCAGCCCGACAAGCTGGTCCTCACGCAGGGCCATGCCGTTCGTTTTGGTTTTGCCCAGGACGATCCGGTAGAAGCCGTTGCGGATGGCCGCGACGAAGCCGGGGAAATTGACGCGCAGGGCCTCAAAGACTTCCGGCACTGTCTCAACCGCGAAACGATGATGCTTGCCGAACTGGACGCCGAGGGCGCCGTGAAGGTGGATGTCGCGCACTTGCGCCTCCTGATGAGTGTGAAGTTTCGGCACCACGCGAGAAGCTATGCTCACTGTGCCGTCTCGGGGTTTTTGCCGAATGCGAAGGCGCGCACTATCCGAGTGACCGCAGCCCGGTTCCGCCTGTATGGGGCGAGGGTCGGGCCAGACCCTATTTCGTGGTGCCGGGGCGTTACGCCGCGTCGGGCAGGTCCGGCTCGTCCATCGCGGACGCGAACTGCCACAGCAGATGCTCAAGCGCCCCGCGTGCAGCCTCGACGCGCTGCGCGAATGTGCCGCCGGTCAGTCCGAATTCAACGTCGAAAACCATGCCTTCGCTGGTCTCAAAAACGATCTTATCCAAGGCAATCCCTCATGGCTGTGCCGGTCCTATGTGGCCCCGGTCGAGAGAATCATGGCATGGGTGATTCGGGCGCGCAAGAGGTTTCAGCTACCTAGTGTCAATTACTTATCTGTAGTAAGTGCTTACTTTAAAGGATGGTGTGTCTGTTCGGCATCATTAGGCGCATGAGGGGCATGAGAAAGCCCCGGTCAGCGCGAGGGCTGCCGGGGCTGTCTTAGCCGGGTAATCACTCCCGGCCACCTGATAACGGTAATCAGAATATAGCCTGCCGAACCTGATCCGGCAATACTTCAAATCTAACCGTATGCACCGAAACCGGGAATGTTCTGGACTTCTGACAGGTCGGCCTCCCGGTCTGCTTCCGCTCTGAGGCGCAGGACTTCGCCATGCAGAACCACCTTGCCGCTGCTCTTTCTGATGGCGCCTGCCGCCCTCAGGCTGTTCAGCGCGCCTTTGATCAGGTGTTGCGCCGCCTCGTCATTCGGGTGGTTTATCTCAAGAATTGCGCCCAGCGATCTGATTGTGTTCCGAAGCTGGTCCAGACTGCTCTTGTCGCCATCAGAGAAGGAACCGTCCGATAAAAGTTTATCGCAGATATGGTAACGCGCCGCCTTCTTGAGCATATTGTCTTGGGTGTAATAATCGAAATTGCGAGGATTTTTATAATCGTCAACAGAGAAAGGATTGCGACGCTCGGCTAGATCTTGTCGAATGCGGACATTGAGTTGATCTGTCCTTTGCCGCTGTTCTTCCTTCTTCTCTTCCTTGGTCTTTATCACCCCGTATTCTCTGACCTGCCGCCCTGCTGCTTCCACTTCCGCGCGGTAGTTGTCTTTCTTCTCGGCAAGATACTTTTGATACTTGGCATTTTTGGCGCGCGCCGCTTTTCTTTCCGCCTTCACTTTCGGGTCGGCGGACTTCTGCTTTTTGGCAGTGTCGGCGATGTTCCTTTGAAGGTCAGTCAGGCGTCGATACCATTCATAATACGCCGGATCGCTCTTATCGTTGGTCGGACGATCCTCAAGGCACTTGCCCCAATAGGCTCGCTCGGCCATCTCGGTTTTGCCTTTCGGGAACGTGATCCGAAACCAGCCGTCGATTTCCGCGTCGGTCTGTCCGGCGCGGGGCGTAATGTCGAAAGTTGGCGCGGGGTTCGCGCCTTGGGTCGTGGGCATGATGGTTTTCCGTTATCGCAGAATGTGCCCCGGTGATTAGCCGGTGATACTGGTCTAGAGGCTGGTGGGCGGCGCGTCAACAAATTTGTTTGACGAAAGGGCTAGTAAAAGCCCCGCTGACGCCAGAAACGCCTTTCCGCACTACCGGCATGTGTTTTGGGCTTTCACCCATCAGACGGGCCTCTGCGCGGCTCTGGTGGCGTGGTTCGTGGAATGTTTGCGTGTCGGCGCAAAATCATGGGGCAGGGCACGCGGGTTCCGCGCCGGGGCCGGGATCGGTTCGCTGTGGTGGTGTGAGCGGGCGCAGCCCGCGAACCGATCCGAGGCGATCTGATATGTCGGACCTACCTCCTACCGTGCCGGAACGGGTCACACCATCCCGGAATGGTTTGACTTGAGATGGTGCGGGGGTCACGCCGTCCCGGAGCGGGCTCAGAGAAGAAGCGTCAAACAAATTTCTCGCACTGTAAAAATCTATCTTCTATTAGTAGTCTCTTACAGTGGGAGAAAATTGTTTGACATTCCGGCGCGGCCTCAAAAACCCCAGAAAATAAGAGGGTTCCGGCTCGGAGAACGTCAAACAAATTTCTCAAGAAGGGATGCTTCCGGTCTTGTGAGAAATTTGTTTGACGCTTTCCGATGGGCCGTTACGGCCAGTTTGCGACGCATTCCATGGTCCTCGGTCCGGTCGTTCGCGGGCTGCGCCCGCTCACCCGACCTGAAGGAAGATCTCACCACCCCGGCCCGGTCACTTCCTCCGCCCGAACATGGCGCCGGGCCGTTGTTGCTTGATCAGTTCATCGCGGACCACGCTGCGCATGGCCTTCTCGGTCTCGGCGCTGATCTGCTGGGCCAGATCCGCGTTCTGCTCGGGTGTGCCACCGGATGCGTTGACGTTGATCGTCGGTGCCAGGGTGATATTCTGGGCGCTGCCGCCAGAGGCTCTATTTTGCGCGCTGACGGCCTGTTTGACCTTCCCGGCAGTTCCGACAAGCCCGCCCCCTGAATAGCCACGCTTGGCGCTCTGGTGAAGCGCTTCGAGATTGCCCACGCCGATATTCGCCACGGCCTCTTTCGACAGAACATATTCGCCCGCGTGAACAATGCCCGCCGGTTTGTATTTATGTCCCGGTCCGGTAAATCCGCCATCCGCGAAACCACCAAGGGCGCCGCCGAATGTTGAAACGATATTCCCGAAGGTTCCGCCACCACCGGCGAAGCCCATAATCAACTGCCGGAACAGTTTATTCATAATCTGGTCGGCCAGACCTTGAAGCGTGGTTGAAAGCGCATCTGCGCCCTGACGGGCCGCGCCGAAAATATCGGTCAAACCATCAGCACCGGCTTTCAGGTTCTGTTCGGCGCGCTCGGTGGCCTCGCGCATCTGTTCACCGGCCTTGGCAGCCGCATCACCGGCCCGGCTGTAGGAATCTGCCAGCTTGTCGATCTCGGCCATCTGGGCGGCGGTCACGCTGCGCCCCTGTGCCGATGCCGCCGCCAGCAGGCGGGTCTTGGCGTCGGCAAACGCCGCGGCGTCACCATGCTGGCGCTGGCTGGTCGCGACCTCGGCCAGAACAACCGCCTCGATCTCCAAGGCGCGGGTCTTGTCGCGGATGGCTGCTGCCTCGCGTGCATATTCGTCCAGTTTCTCACGCGACGATCCGCTGTCCTTGCCGCCCTTCCCGCCACCAGACGACCGGGCAGCCCGCTCGGCCTCGCGCCGAGCATCATCGGCGGCAAGGCTGGCGCGGGCGGCATCCTCGATCTGGCGCGCGGTCAGGGTGGCGCCCTCATCCTCGGCCCGCGACCGGGTGGCCTCGATCTCGCGTTGCAGGCGCAAATGTTCACTGGTCGCGCTGTTGCGGGCGGTCTCGGCAGCGGTGAAGCGCTCTGTGGCCTCGCGCTGCGCGTTCAGGCTGTCGAGGCTCGCCTGTTCCGCTGCATGGCGCTGGCGAAGGGCCTCGCCATGTTGGGACGCTGCACCGACGCCAGCGGCATCTGCGATAGCTGCTTTCATACTGGCCGCAAGGCTGATGATGCCGCCGATCACGCCGCCAAGGCGCTCAAGCTGCGAGATGACGCCGCTGAACTGCACGCGGTCGCCAGCGTCCAGTTCCGCGAACGCCGCGCGGGCCGATGCCTCGACCTCGGCCATGCGTTCGGTCAGGGTCTCGCCGTCGATCTCGCCACGCTGGAACGCTTGGGCAAGTTCGTCCATCTCGGCACTGGCCGCGCGCAGGGCGTCGGCGGCCTCATGATAGCCCCAACTGTCCAGCGTGCCGATGGCGCCCCGCATCGCGTTGCCTGCCGTGGCAGCCTCGTCAGCCAGCCGGGCATAGTGCCCGTCAAGCTGGCGCAGGGCCTCGGCCTGTTCCTCAATCACGTCGCGGTTCTGGGCGAGGGCATCATAGACCTGATCGCCCAAGATTGCGCGGCCTTCGCCTTCACTGGCGAAAATGCTGTCGAGGGTGGCGCGAAAATCGGTCAACTCGACAGCCGCGTCGGCCAGCGTGACGGCCAGCCGCTTGCCGAACACGCCGACGCGCTTTGTCAGTTCGTGGAACTGATCATCAAGCTGTTCAGCCCGCCGGACAAGTTCATCCTCCAGCACGAAACCGCCCTCGCGGGCGTGCTGGATCATCTGATCCAAGCCGTCGCTGCCGTTCTTGAGGGCCAGCACCATAGCCCGCCCGGCATTGCCGAACGCGGCCTGCGCGATGCTGGTGCGTTCCTGATCGGAAGGCGCGCGCCGGATCAGGTCTGCCACCTCTTTCAGCAGGTCGATCTGGCTTTTCATTTCGCCGTTGCTGGTGCGCACCGACAGCCGGTAGCGGTCGAGAACCTTGTGCAAGGCCCCCGTGCCGTTCCCGGCCTCACCGACGCGCTGCGCGAAGCGCTCAAGCGATCCGTTCAAATCGTTCGCGGCCACGCCGGACAACTCGAAACCGTGTTGCAGCCCTTGCAGGGCCTCGGTGCCGATGCTCGCGCGGTCGGCGGCCTTGCCGATGGTTTCGCTGATGTCAGCAAGGCGCCCGCGCACCGCGCGCACGATCTGATCCGTTGCCAGCCCGCCAAGGATGCCACCGGCCAGACCGCCAAGGAAGGGCGTTGCCAGTTTCGACAGCCCGGCGAAGCTGGACGCGATGCCTGCCGGAACCTTGGCGTAGCTGGCGGCCATCCGTTCGGCGCTCTGGCGTGCCCGGCGCTCTAGCTGGTCGGCGGATCGGCGGTGGATCTGGGTCGCCCGGTCCATGTCACGCTTCAAACCGGAAACTTGCGCTTCAAGTTTGATCATCATTCCGGTCTGTTCGAGGGTCATCGTTATTCTCTCACTATTAAATGGCGGAAAGGCCCGAAACTTCCGAGCTTTCGTATCTGGATTTGGTGTCATGGGCGGTCACGGCGCTTGAAACTGCCATACTGGCGGCAATCGCGCCGTCTATATGCCCGCGCTTCTGATCTGCCTTGCTCATCCAGATCAGGCCATTTCTTTCAACAGCCGCGACGCCATCAAAATGATGACGCAGAACCGGATTGCCATCATGGCGGATAATCCGCCCATTAACCGCTCGGATCAGTTCGCCGTTAGCTGGCCCCATGATGGATAGATACTGGCGCATCTCAAGCATGGGCAGGCCATCAGAATACATCTTTGTTGCCATTGCCTGAAAACGCGACGGGTCATAACGGACCTGTTCAACTTCATGCTGTGCGCAAATCTCATGCACCTTCGCCGCAACTTCCTCTTGCGTAATGATCGGGCCTGCCGCCTTGATAATCAGTTCCTCGTTGATCCATTGCCGGTAAGGAGTTTGTTCAAGCCGCTCACGATCCTCCAGCCGTTCGCCACATACGAAAAACCAAGGCTTGATGGTAACTTGTCCGTCATCATGCCGCCAAGCTGCGACAATGGCGGCAAGATCGCCCGACTGTGCGTAGTCCACGCCAAGATAGCAGGGTAATCCTTCTAGGTCGGCCTCATCATCTTTGAAGGCACGAGCATCATACTCGTCAAAGTTGAACAGGGGTGCGGTGCTGTTCCCCATCCACCGGCAGAGATGGTATTGCTGAAAGTCATACATTGCCGACAGATCAATCTCGGCCCGCTTGGCGTCTATGCGCAGCTTGCCAATATCCTGAAAGCCATCTGCCAGACCGGGGTTGCAGCGGTGCCAGACCGTCTCGTCGGTCCAGTCGTCATCGTCCTGCATCTCGAACATGATCGGCAGGAAAGACGGGTCGATGATCTTACCCAGTGCCACCTTGCGCGCATAGGCGTAGCGTTCGGCGGCCAGACCCTCACGGCCCCGGCCTGCCGTGGTTGCCGTGACGGTCAGCCCACCGGGGCGCTTTGCCATGCCGGTTTGCAGCGCCTGCCACAACTCACGCCCGTTCGCACGCCATGCGTGAATCTCATCGACCAGAACAAAGGTTGGCGTCGTGCCGTGCTGGGCACGGCCATCGGACGCCACGGCCTTCAGGGTGCTGCCGTCCAGACCGGAACGGATCATCTTGGCGCTGTTGAAGGCGTCATAGATCTTGGTGGCGCGGGTCAGCGTCGGCATCATCCGCACAATGTCTGCGGCCTCACGAAAGCCGATACCCGCCTGCTCCCGGTCGGCGGCTGCAAAGATGGCTTGGCCGTTCGGCACCTTCTCTGGCCCCAGCAGGTGCAGCAACGCCATCGCGGCGGCCAGACTGGTCTTGCGGTTGCCTCGACCGATCAGCAGGAACACGTCACGCACGATCCTGTTGCCCAGTATATCGCGCGGGCCATAGATTGCCCTGATGATCCGTTCTTGCCATGGGTAGAGCTGGAACTTGCGCCCCGGCAGGGTGCTGGCCGGATGGCAGAGGGCGCGCAGGAAGCGCACCGCCCGGTCGCCATAGCCGAACGGGTCAGGGATGGGGCTGTCATCGAAAACCCAAGCCGGAAAGGTCGAGGCCATCAGCGCACCGCCAGCGGGTCGTCGGCGTCATCGTCGGGTGCATCAGCACCAAGCCGCGCCCGGCTGGTCGGGGTCAGGCCGTATTCACTGGCAAGCTGCCGGGCCGTCTGCATGTAGCGGATTTGCAGCCCGCCCAGCTTCAGGTCGGGCACCGGCATGGCGTTGATGATCTCTGCGATCTTGCGGGCAGCACCGGCGGCAGAGCAATACGCTTCCACGCCCGCCAGATCGGCGCGGGTGATGATCCTGCGCGCGATCAGTTGGGGCATGATCCGGCGCCATTCGGCCTTGGCCTGCGACGACAGATAGGACGGGGCGGCGGGCGCCTTGGTCAGCGCCTCGGCGTCGGTGGCCGGTGCGGGCTTTATGCCGCGATGATGAACACTCATACGACAGCCTCGGCCCTGATCTCTAGCCCGCGCCTGCGCCCGATCTCGGTCAGGCCGATGATGTTCCAGCGCATCCCGCCATGGTCGATACGGTCGGCGGTGGTGATCGGCTGAACCGGCCAGCGGATCAGGAACACGGCGCGCGCCTTGTCGCCTTCAAGCTGGCCGGTCAGGAACTCGGTCGTGGTCGCTTCCTTGATCTCGGCCCGCGTGGTCAGGACCGGCAGCCAGACCTTGGGGATGCGGGCGCTGTCGCTGTCCAATTCCTGCAAGCGTTCGATCTGAATACGATGCTGTAGCTTACCGGCCCTCATTGATCGAACCACCGGATGACAGCGCGCAGGCTGATGATGTTGTGCGAGGCGTTGCCGACCGATGCCGCCTGATCGTGGAAGATCACGCTGGGGCGTTCCCATTCGTCAATCTGAAAGCCGCTCGCCTTGGGCGCGTCCATCAGCGCGACAAAGGCGGATGGCCCCAAGGTGTGCGAGGTGTCATCCTCGCCCGTGTTCGAGGCATAGACGCCCACAAGCAAGCTGACCTCGGCCACGATCTGGCCGCCAGCAGCACGGCCAAGGATGTTGGCGCGCGTGGGTGAAATGATGATCGCGGGCAGTTGAGTCGGGCGGACAGTCCCGATGCGGATATGAGCGGGCGCGATGTGCTGCGCGATTACCGGATCGGCCAGCAGCATGGCCTTCACCGCGTCTTGAAAGGTATTGGTCGGGATCATTCTGCCATCGCCTTCTTGGCGGCCCTGCGCAGGGCCGCCATGATGCGCCGTTTCAGGCGCCTGCGGTTCAGCCTGAAGGCATTGTTAAAAAACGGTGCGGCGGGCATCCTGCCGGTCGTGCTGCCGTCCTTGCGGATACGGGGCATGGTGCCGCCCTCGACCAGATGCGAATGGGGCGCTTTGGCCTCCACCCGAACCTCGAAACCTTCGACCTTTACCTCGATACGGTCGATCAGATCGCCGCTGCGCCGGGAAACCTCGGCCAGAGCGCGGGAGTCGGCGGCGATTACCTCGCCTGCTGACAGCAGCACCGGGCGCAGGGCCTCGGGAAGCTGGTGCTTGATAGCCTTCAATTTGCGCGCCACAGCGTCTGCACCCTCGACATAACGGGTCATTCTGCGGCCTCACGATAGCCAGTGACGCGCTCTTTCAGGGGCGACAGCAAGTCATGCACGCCGAACGGAACCGCATAGGGGTTCGAGAACGCAATCGGCTCGCGCTGCTCATACATGTTCGCCACCAGCAGCAGCGCGGCCTGAACCATCAGGGCGTTGTCGGGGTCGAAGGGCGCGCCGACATAGGCCGCGACCCACAGGGCCGCGACGTTGGCGTAATGGGTCAGAATCTGGTCTTCGGCGTCGTGATCAAGGTTCATGTGCGCCTTGATCAGGGGCAGGGGGATGGGCATGTGTGAAACTCGCAACTACTACTGTTGCCAAAATACCACACATGCCAAACTTTGAAAAGTTATATTCGGGCTATCTTGCGGGACGGTCCATACGCCGGTTTCCTGATAGGGTGCAAAGTCTGGAACCACCCCCCCCTAGGCCCTCTGGCGCGTCATGGGCCTCGACCCTCTGCCGGTGGGGCTTGCCAACGGGGCGGTCGAGATGCAGGTTCGGCACCTATCAACCGGACAAGGCACGATCATGCTCATCCAGCTTAACCACATGAACTACAGACAGCCGGTCATACTGAATACCGCGCTGATTATGCAGGTCATTGCTAACAACTATGGTGGCGCCACGATTGATCTGATGAATGGCAGCACGGTCATGGTTACTGAGACCTATGACGAGGTGATGACCAAGCTGGTTCGTGCGAAGCTGATGATCAAATAACCCTCGCGAACCTGTTGTGCCGGGTGTCGCGATTGGTCAGGGCCTCACCGACAGACCAGCCGGACAGGACGATCCGCTTGTAGAGCGTGCCCTTCTTTACGCCTGTCCGCTCTGACCACTCGGCCAGCGTCAGGCTTTCGCCGTTGTGTTCATATCTGAGTGCCGTGGCAGATGGCGCGCGCTTGCGTCTGGTCTGGCCGGTGCGCTCGCGTGCAACCTCTTTCTTGGTCGCGAAGAAAGCGCGCTCTGGTGTCCAGCCTGAACTGATGCGCCGTGCTGCCGCCTCTATGCCGATGCCGGTGCGCTCGCACCACTCTGCTGCCGTGCGCGTGGTGCCGTTGATCGTGTAGGACCGATCTTTGAAGGGGATGGCCTTGGGCTTGGCCGGTGCTTTGGTGGCGGCATCCCGGCGCTGTGTCGGCTGGTCCAGCAGTTCCTGCGGCGTGGGTGCGGTGGCGATCCGGGCGCGCATCCGTTCCAGCACCGCGCGCGGGTCCACGCCTGCGAGGTGGCAGACGGTCGCAAGGTGATCGCTGGGTGTGGTCAGGAAGTTGCGGGCCTTCTCGCATTCGACAAGGTAGCTCGTGCGGTTCGGGACGTTGATAGGGCCTAGAAGGGCATCATCGACCGCAAGCCGCAGCACCTCTTGCCACAGTTCGGCCTCAGGCATCGGCGGCTCGCTCTTGGCGCTGCTTCACGCTGTTATGACAGTGTGCGCAGAGGCTCTGTAGATTGGCCCATGACAGCAGAAGGGCCTTCTCGCCCCTGTGCCTCACCTTGTGGTCAACATGCTCTGCCGGGGCGCCACAGAAGGCGCAGAACGGGTGCTGGCGCAGGAACTCGGCCCGCAGCTTGCGCCACTCGCCGTTGTATCCGCGTTGCGACGATGACGGGCGGTTCCGGTCGTGGCGTTTCTTGCGGGCGCGCATGGCCGTCACCTGACAGGCGCAAAGCTGGTCGGCGGGCACGATCTGGCCGCAGGCGCAGAGGCGGGGCGGTCTAGCCATTCTGCTGTGCCCTCAGGCGCTCAAAGGCACCGCGATCAAAGGCCGGGTCATAGCCCAGTTCCTCGATCTCGCACAGGCGTTCGGCGGTGTATGCGTTTGACGCGCTGGCCGTGTTCTGGTCGCGGTCATCGGACAGGCCGGGCGTCTGCTTTACCAGCCGGTCAACATGGGCAGCGAAGGCGGTTTCGATCTCTGCCGGGGATGCGGCCCAAGCCTCGGCAGGGGTCCAGCCAAGCCAGCCGGTCGCATATTCATAGAGGGTCTGGAAATACGCGCGCAGGGGTATGTCCTCTGCGGTCGTGGCGCGGCTCTGTGCCGCCTCGGCTGGCTGGGGCAGGAAAGATGCCAGAACCGCCAGACAAGCCCCCTGCGCGTCCGGTAGGGACTCTGACAGGGGCTTGTCGGCGGTGGCGGCAAGGAAGCGATGGGCTTCCTGCCTGTCCGTGGCGGTTGCGAGGATGGCGCCACGGATTGCGGTATAGGACAGGCGGCTGATCTGGTCACAGACCTCTGGGAAGCCGTCTGCCATGCTGTCGAGGGCGACAGCAGCCCGCAGAGAGGCCCGCAGGGTCACGGTCTGGCCGTGCCCTTCAAGGACGATCTCGAACGCGGGCTGCACGGTCATGGCTTAGGCTGCCACGCGCAGCTTCACGAAACGGTCGGCGTGGGTCAGGTCAGCACCGACGCGCTTACGGGCGATAAACCGGACCTGACCTTTGGTGCCCAGCGTGAACGGGTCACGCAGCACCGACAGACCAACGCGGTCAAAGATGCGATAGCCAGACATGTCACCGAACATGATCGGCGCAGTGCCCGCGCCAATATTGTCCATGTCGGGCATTTCCACGATGGGATTGCCCAGCAGGCGCATCACGCCGCCGTCCTTCGGATCGGTGACCAGATACTGGCCCTGCGCGTCTTTGAACTTGCGGATCGTCGAGATGGTGTTGCGGTTCATCAGCCAGACCGCGCTGCGTGCGTGGAAGGTCGGAATGGCGTGCTGCATGGTGATCAGCACGTCCATCGGGTTGGCAGCCGGGAAGTTCGCGGCCACGCCGGTCTTGACCTCGGCAATGCCGGGTGCGGTCATCAGGCCGCGCGGTCTGCCGGTGCCGGTGCCTTTGACGAATGCCAGACCCTCGCCCTGTGCGAAGCCCTTGGCGATCTCGGTGTTCATCTCGCCTTCAAGGTCATAGGCGTTGTCTTCCAGAACCTTGTTCGTGGCGACGTAATAGCTCGAAACCTCATGGTTCACGATTTTGACCTGCCCGAACGTCGGTTCGCTTTCGGTCATATCCCCACCTTCCTCGGTCCAGACCGCGTTGATGCCTGACAGCAGGGTCGGGAACACGATTTCCGACCCGGTGACGGTCTGCACATTGGCATACTGGCGCAGGGGCGACATTTCGGTCAGCAGCTTCAGGATCTCGCTGCCCTGTTCGGTCGGGACCAGATAGCCGCCGTTCGCGTTGTTGGCGACGGCCAGAGCTTTGGTTTCGGTCGCCTCCATGCGCTGTTCGCCCAAGCGCAGATAACGCTCGAACGCTTTCTGTTCGACGTTCGCGCCTTGAACGATGGCCGGGGCGCCGGGGCGGCGGGCTTTGGCTTCCAGCTTGTCGAGGCGCGACAGCACCGCGTCCAGCTTTTTCATGTCGATGACCGGCGCATCATTGGCCGGGGTCTTGGGGTCGGCCTGTGCAGCCAGTGCTTCGTTTTCCACTTGGATCTCCATGTTGGTGGATTGGGGGGCAGATTTCAGGGTGCGGACAGCCGCACCGGGATTGCAGGGCGTCCTGACGACGCTGATCTCACGCAGCGACAGGGCGGTGATCTGACGGCCCTTGGTATTGCGCTGGGCGGTCTTGGTGATGAAGCCGATCGACAGGCCACCGATCTCGCCGGAACGGATCAGGTCGGCCACTTCGCGGGCGCGGGGCACGTCTTGGACCAGCAGGCGGCCTTTGACGGCCAGCCCCTCGGCGGTCTCGGTGATCTCCGACCAGACGCCAATGGTCTGGCCGCTGTCATGCTCGGCCAGCATCGGTAGGGACGCGGGGCGGTCAAAGGCGCCGGGCGTGATGCTGTCTCCGACCAGATCGACCGAACCGAACGGCCAAGCAAGGCCGCTGATCTCGCCTGTCTCGGCCACGGACAGCGCGGCTTTGGTTTCGATATGTTCAAGCGTCTCGGTCATGCTGCCGCCTCGGTGCCGGACCAGCGGGCATCAAGGATCGACAGAACCAGCGGCAGGATCTCACCAATGGGGCGATGATGGGCGTAGGTCTGGACCAGCCGGGCGGCGTCCTCTGGGCTGGTGCCCGCGCCGATCAGGCCCAGCCGGATGACCTCGGCCAGATCGTTCAACCGGAAGTCGGCGCGTGTCATGCGCGTGAACAGGCTGCCGATGCCGGTGCCGGTCAGGCGTTCCAGTTCGGTCACCATAGGGTCGGTCAGCCGGAAGGTGTGGCTGGCGTCGCCGAAAAAGGCGGTGTGGTCGATCATGTGTTACCGCCTGCGCTGGGCAGCAGCGCGTCGCGAGGTGCGCGCGGACGGGCTGTGCGCGGACGGATTACGGCCCGCGTTGTTCAACCGGACCCAGAAGGGCGTTTCGGGCCGCATGGCGGGACGCTTGGGCGCTGCCACGGGTGCGGGCTTTTTCTCATCGGGTTTCATTTGGGGTTTCCTTCGCAGGGTTGGCCGGGGCAGGGGCGCCGGTGGTGGTCGAGGTGAAAGGGTTTTGCAGATCGTCGCCGCCGGGCAGGGGCGGGCGGTTCATGCTGGCGCGGACCTCATTGCCGGTCAGCACGCCCATGCTGCGATACTGGCTGAACGCCTGTGCGCGGGCCGCGTGATCGACGGACAGCATGTCGTCGGGGTTGCCCTCGATATAGATGCTGGCGCGTTCCTGGGGTGTCAGCAGGCACCGGCTGTAGGCTGCCTGCCAGCGGGCAATCCACGGGCGCAGGGTGCCGGTCAGGAACTCGCGCTGGGCCTGTTCATAGTTCGACCACGTTGCCCGGCTCATCTCGAACAGGGACGCGGGCGGAACGCCGAACGCGCGGGCGATCTCGCGCACCTGTTCGCGCCGGACCTCCGAGAACTCGGCATCTGCCAGTTTCAGCGCGATCTCTTGGAACTCCATCCCTTCATCAAGGATGGCCGTCTTGCCGGACTGGTCGCCGCTGTGGGTGTTGAACCAGCTTCCGGCCAGTTTCTTGATGGCCTCTGCGTCCAACTTGTTAGGATGCCGGATCACGCCAGAGGGGCGCCCGCCGTTCTTGTAGAAGCCGGACAGATGCCGTTCGGCAGCCAGCGCAAGGCCGATGGCCTCGCGGGCAAGCGCAATCGGGCTTTCGCCGCGCAGCGACTGGATATGCAGCACGTCCGAGAACGAAAAAACCTGATCGCCACCGTCTTTCAGGCGGATGCGATAGGACGGTTCGCCATATTCGTCATGCTCGACCGAAACGGCGCCGGGGTCCATGCGCAGCAAGAACACGGGCTTGCCCTCGGCATTGCGTGCGACCTGTGCATAGCCGTGGCCGGTCAGCAGGGCGTCGGCGGTTAGTTGTTCGCGGAAAGCCTCGGCACTGGTCCAGTCGTTGGCGTGGTCGTGGACAAGGGCAAAGGCCGGGTGATCCTTGGCGGCTTCGCGCGTGTCCTGTTCATACGCCTTGAAGGGCAGGCAGGCGACGGACTCGGCAATCAGGCTGACAGCGCGCCGGACAGCAGGAACGCGCATGGCGCTGGCGGCGGTCACGGTCATGCCCGATGCGACGGGCTGGACGCCGAACAGAGCCAGCGCTGCCGGGTCGGTCAGGGTGAACGATTTCTGTTCGATGGGGGCGCCCCGCCCGAACGCGCGGGCGAGGCTGGAACGGATGGACACAGGGCAACTCGCAACAAGAACAACTGTGGCGAAAATACCACAGTCTTTCTTATGGCGCAATGCCCTTAGCTAAAGAAACGCTTATAGCAGATCGTAGTCGGGCAGGGCGTCGATCACGCGCGACCGGGCGATCAGCGACACGTCGCCATAGTCGTCAGACGCTGTTTTGCCTGCGTGGCCTTGGATCGCATCGGCAATGCGATCAGACAGCCCAAGTTCGCGCGCTTGGGTCTTGAAGCGGTGGCGCCAGCCATGAGACGGTTGCACGCCTTCGGGCACAAGGTCAGCCTCTTGAAGCCACTGCGAGATGCGCCCGGCAGTTCCACGAGCAGACGCAAGGTATCGGGCGGGCGTCTTTGCTGCGTGGAAGAGGGGGCCTTGCTTGGCACTCTCAACAAACTCGACAAAGCCCAAGGCGATGATCTGTCGATGCAGCGGCACGTCGCGATAGCCGCCAGCCTTGACGCTGCCCGCGTCCGGTGTGACGCGCACCACCCAGCGTTCACCCTCTTTCCGAACGTCCTCTTTCCGAAGTTGGGCCATCTCAGTCACGCGCGCGCCGGTGAATGCACAAAGTATGGGCAACCATAGCTTCGCCGCAGTGATGTGGGCACTTTCGCGGTTAGCCGGATTGTCGGTGATTTTTGGTAGGTAGGTTGTCGAGGCTTTCAGGACCGCGACCGCTTCGGTCGTGGTGTATCCACGTTCACGGCTGCGCTGGACCTTGGCGACCTGTTGTCTGACTGCCTCTGCTTCATTTGTGGGCAGCCTGTCATTCTCGAATGCCCATCGCAGAGTTGCCCTGACGCTCGCCAGATACTTATTGGCGATGGTCTTCGGCGACATGCCGTCAGCCAGCAGCTTGTCGCGCCAGTCCAGCAGGTTCCGCTTCGTGATCCTGCGGGCGTCTGCATGGCCCACAAACTTTATCAGATGCAGAATCGCGGCTTCCCAGCCGCGTGCGCCGTCCTTGTGCTTCCCAAGTGCCTGCCGTGCCGCAATGTAGTCCTTGAACAAGGATTTCATATTGATGGGCTGGGGTTCGTCCTCTGGCGGCTGCGCGTTGACGATCATCGGATGATCGGGCTTGCCGGTAAAGTCGCCCTCGTCGCGCTCTGCCACGCGGGAAAGCGCTTCCAGTTCCGCGACACAGAGGGCGCGCGCGATGCCTCGCCATTCATCGGAACCGGGCTGTGCGTCGAGGTTGCCCAAGGCGCGGAACCGCTCAACCTGCTCACCGATCAGCCGTTGCAGGCGCGTGTCGTCCAGCTTGCCCGCGATGGCGTCACGCAGCTCTGATACGAGCTGGTCGTCTATGAAGCCGGTCGAGGCATACCGCCAGTCGGCGCGCAGTTCCTCGTCTAGGACAAGGCGGCGCGCGTAGTGGCTGGCGGCGATCTGTTCCGGTGCCAGAGGATAGCGCAGTGGCGTGGCCTTGGGTTTGACGATCTGCCGTTCGGCTCGCGCGATCTGGTCTTGCAGCACCGCGACCGCGCCCGACAGGTGCTTTACGGCTGTGCGTCGATCCGGCCCGAGAGGCGCCCGCAGTTCGGTCTTTCCGATGATCGAACGCAGTTCTTTCGGGACCACCAACCGGGCGAAGAATCTGCCGTCTCGGTTCAAAAGGTATCGCTGGGCACCTGCCATCACAGACCTATTTTGTAACAAGGTTTGTAACAGCAGAACGACCGAACGCCCTGCAATGCAAGGGGTTTCTTAGTTATCAATGGGATAACTGGTGCTGTGAGAGAGGATTGAACTCTCGACCTCACCCTTACCAAGGGTGTGCTCTACCACTGAGCTACCACAGCGCC
>JBKBVT010000003.1:0-48944 GCA_046289305.1 Hyphomonas sp.
TTGCGTCAAACTCTTGGGCCAGCGCCTCTCCGCGCGCCAGTTCGACCGTCAGGTCGCCGAGTTCCAGATCCGTGTCGCCGTGCTCAACGGCTTCACCGCGCTCGGCATCCCCGTCACGGCAGCAGTGGGATAGGTCTGTCCGGGGGTAGGGGAACCCTGACCGTTAGCCGATTTGTGCAACAGAGCCTCAGCCCACCGAAGTTGGCGGGCAACCACGAAGATCACGACCGCGCCGAGACGTTCACGCATCGGCCGCGCCCGCTGGGCGCCGAGAAACAGCATGTGCGCCCCGATCGTGCAGGGTTCGATGAAGCCCAGCAGCCCGAGCCCGAGCGCCAGAGGGATCAGTGAGACGTCCATGAATTACCAGGTTGTGCTAACGTCAATATCTTGACAGGTTCCTGCAACTGGAAGGTCAAGCTTCATCCCGCGCAGCACGAAAGTTTCGCCACGTCCTTGTCGAAGGATTGAGCCGCCAGTTTCAGCCCTTCGACGGTAGTCAGATAGGGAAAGATCGTCTCGCCGAGCGCCTTGGTGGTCATGCCGAACTTCAGCGCCAAAACCAGCGTCTGGACGCTGTCCGCACCCTCCGGCGCCACGATTACCCCGCCCAGTAGGCGGTCGGTCTTGACGTCCGCCACAAGCTTGATCAGTCCCCGCGTGTCGCGTGCGGCGAGCGCACGGGGCACGTTGTCGAGGCTGATCAGGCTGGTCTTGACGGTGTGGCCCGCCTCAATCGCCTGCACTTCGGTCAGGCCGGCGCCGGCAACCTGCGGGTCGGTGAAGACGACCCAGGGCATGGTCGCGTTGTCATAGCGCTCCACGCCGTCCAGCACGGCATTGCACGCGGCCAGCTTCGCGCCATAGGCGGCCATGTAGACAAACTGGTCGCGGTCAGTCACATCGCCCGCCGCGTAGATGCCGGGCCGCGTGGTGGCCATGTCGTACCCGACCCGGATCGCGCCGCGCGCGTCGGTCGCGATGCCCATTTCGGCCAGTCCCAGCCCTTCGGTGTTGGGTCTGCGCCCGGTGGTCAGAACGATATGATCGGCGGTCAGGTCCCGAGCCTCGTCATCTCGCGTCACCGTCAGGATCGCCCGGTCGCCGTCTCGCCGCGCGGCCTTGTAGGCAACGCCATCCTCGATCATCACGCCCTCGGCGCGCAACGCATCTGTCAAGGCCGCGCCCACCTCCGGCTCCGCTTGGGGCAACAGCCGCGAGCGGCAGACAATCGTCACCGCAACGCCCATGCGGGCCATCATCTGCGCCAGTTCCACGCCGATATAGCCGCCGCCAAGAAAGATCAGGCTTCCGGGCAGGGTATTGAGATCCAGCAGCGCGGTGCTGTCGAGCACCGGCACCTCGTCGATCCCCGGGATGTCCGGCACAGCGGGCCTGCCGCCCGTGACGACAATGACCTTCGGCGCCGTGATCTTGCGCCCGCCGACCTCAACGCCGCCCGCCACCAGCCGCGCCGCGCCTTCGTCGATATAGGTGACACCATCGTAGCCAGGCAGCAGGTCGGCGTATTTCTTCTGCCGCAGCGCCCCGACCAGATCGTCCTTGGCCGCGACCAGCGCCGCCCAGTCGTCCACCCGCGCCTCACCCTGCAAGCCAGGAAACCGTTGAGCGGCTTTCGCTCCATGCAGGGCCTCAGCCGCGCGGATCATCGTCTTGGACGGCACGCAGCCGACGTTGACACAGGTGCCGCCGATGGCGCCATGCCCGATCAGCGCCACGTGCTTGCCGCCCTCGGCCGCCGTGATCGCCGCCGAAAACCCCGCCGATCCCGCGCCGATGACGGCAAGATCAAATTCCCGGGTTTTTGCGCTGTCGGGTGTGCAGCAGTCATGGGTGTCTACGCGCTGGTCCATTGTCGATTTCTTTCTGCGTCAGACCATCGAGCCGAGGTCGGAGGCGTAGCTGGGATAGGCGAAGATCATCGCCTTGATCTGGTTGGCGGTCAGTCCGGCCCCCATCGCCATGGCGAAGAGATTGATCTGTTCCTCGGCCCCGGGTCCGATCAGATGCGCGCCCAGAATGCGGCCGGTGCCTTGTTCGACCAGGACCTTGTAGCCCGACCATTTCGCGCCCACGCGCAGCGAGGAATACCAGCTTTCGGTCTTCTCTGACTGCGTGTCGAATTTCAGCCCCTGGTCCCGTGCCGCGGCCTCGGACAGGCCCACGGTCGCGACCATGGGCAAGGTGAAAACGACGCTGGGGATGGGCGGATAGTCGATCGCGCGGTCGTCGCGCCCCGCGAGCAGGTTCTTGGCGGCGACCCGGCCCTCGTTGGCGGAAACCGGCGTGAGGTTGGGGCCGCTATCGGCGCAATCCCCGGCGGCAAAGATCGCCGGGTTGGTCGTGCGCATGGCGGGGCTGACCTTGATGCCGCGCGGCCCATGGTCCACCCCGGCGGCCTCTAGGTTCAATCCGTCGATATTGGGCACCCGGCCAGTGGCATGGACCACGGTGTCGCAGATCACAGTCTCGACGCCGCCCGGCCGCTCGACCGTGACGACAAGCGCGCCGCCCTGTTTTTCCACCTTCAGCACCTTCGCGCCCAGTCGCAGGTCGATGCCGAGATCGGCCGTTGCGCCAACGAGCATCGCGACCAGATCGGGGTCGAAATTCCCCAGCGGCCGGTCCATCATTTCCATCACCGTCACCTCGGCCGCACCGGCGCGCCTGGCGATGTGGGAAAACTCCATGGCGATGAACCCGCCGCCCACGAAGGCCACTCGGTCCGGCCGCTCGGGAAGGTCGAGGAACTCGGTGCTGGTGGTCAGCAGGTCTTCGCCGGGAATGTTCAGCGTCATGGGTCGCGCGCCGGTGGCGATGTTGAAATGCTTCGCGCGCAGGGTCTGCCCGTTCAACGAGATCGTGTCGGGCCCGGTGAAGCGCGCCTCACCATGCAGCGTCGCGACGCCCGCCTTTTCCAGCCCGGCCTCGATCTTCGGCGGCATCGCGTCGGTGAAGGTCCGCTTGAAGGCGATCATCTCGGCCCAGTCGACCGAAGCCTGCGCCGCGAGGCCCTTTCCCTTCAGGTTCTGCGCCCAGTCCACGCCTTCGGTGACGGCGATCAGCATCTTCTTGGGATCACAGCCGCGCAGGGCGCAGGTGCCGCCGTAGGGAAGGCTGTCGATGCTGGCCACCTTCCAGCCGACCGCCACCGCCATGCGGGCGACGCCGTTGCCGCCGGTTCCGGCGCCGATCACGATCAGGTCGTAGTCATATGTGTCTGTCATGTGCTGCGCCTTTGCTGCGCATCTGGGCGCCTTGTCACCAGGTAGGTCAGCGCGATCGCAGCCACGATCAGGGTGACGGTCAGGGTCCAGCCGGGGCCCGAGGCAGACATCGCGGAAAAGCAGTGGGTCATCATGGGATGTCCTTTCATGTGTTGTTCTGGCGCTGCTGCCTGCGCCAGACGGCGTAGACGGTCAGCGCGATGAAGAAGGCGAGTGCGGGAAACAGCACATAGTCGATCCAGCCCAGCACCGCCGACAGGCCGACAACCCCCAGAGCAACGACCAGCACCGGCGTGAAACAGCAGAGCGCGGCTATGACGGTGCCGACGATCCCGACGCCGAGCAGCTTGCGGTCGTCAGGATTGGCCATGGACTGTCTCCTTCGCGTCAGCCGCATCAATGCAGCAGGCGTCATCGCCCGTTCGCCGCCGCAGGCTGCGCCAAGCCAGCGCGGCACCCGCTGCGACGACAAGTGCCGCAATGCCTCCAAGCCCGCTCAGCCAGCCGCCGACCGCGCCGGTCAGCCCGGCCAGCAGAACCCCGCCGCCGCCACAGCAGACGATCACGGCAGGGGCAGCGATCGCCGTTGCCAGAGCACCGCCCATCAGGTCATCACGCATCAGGTTCAGCCCTCGACGAGAGCGGGATAGCCTGCGTTGGCAGAGGCGGCGGCGATAGCCTCGGCGCTTGTCGATGCCGCATCGAACAGCACGGTGGCGGTGCGGGCGGCAAAGTCGATCTCGACGGCGCGCACGCCCTCGACGCCCTCCATCGCGCGCTTCACCGTCACCGGACAAAGCGCGCAGGTCATGTTCTCGACCAAGAAGGTCACAGTCTGCTCGGCGGCCACCGATTGGGCGACGGCGGGGACTCCGGTCATCGGCACCACGGCCGTCAGACCAAACAGGGCAAGGGCAAGTATCTTCTTCATCGGGTTCTCCTTCGGGGTCAGTAGAGCAGCGGCGCCCACCAATCGATGGTGAGGGCGGCAAGAACGAGGGCGAGCGAGGCCCAGAGGAGGATCGTGGTGATCCGGCCTGAATTGGGTCGCGCGCAGTAGGATCGGGGTTCGCAGACCGTGGGCTGGCGGAAGTAGACCTGCCGGAAGCCCGCGCCGATGAAGCCGAGCGCGATGACGGCGAAGATCGGCTTGTAGGGCTCCAGCGCCGTGAGGTTGCCTATCCACGCGCCGGAGATCCCCAGTGTCAGCAGCACCAGAGGTCCGATGCAGCAGGCCGAGGCGAGAAACGCCCCGACAACACCGCCTGCCGCGAACCAGCCCTTGCGCGCCGGGCGACCCGCGTCCGTGCGCCCTGTCTTGTCTTCCGCAACGCTCATGCGCTTCACCTCTCGTCTGTCATCGAGGATCGGTGTACGGTCTGTATCAACTACAGGCTCAAGGGAATTCTGCGCGATGTCCGGTCACGAGAGCGAGAGCGGCCTGTCACGCGGCGAACTGGCCCGCGCGACAGGCAGCAACATCGAGACGATCCGCTACTATGAGAAAACCGGCCTCCTGCCTGACCCGCCCCGGACGGGCGCGGGCTATCGTGTCTACTCTGCGGCCCACGCCCTGCGCCTTCGCTTCATCCTGCGTGCGCGCGAACTCGGCTTCTCCATGGACGACATTCGTGGGCTTCTGGGTCTGGGGGATGGTGCCGCGCCAACGTGCTCGGAGGTCAAGGACCGGACGGAACGGCATCTTGCGGATGTGCGGGCGAAGATCGCGGACCTCAAGCGGATCGAGGCGGTTCTGGCGGAGACCGCAGCGCAATGCTCTGGCGAGCAAGTGCCGCACTGTCCCGTACTGAATACGCTCGCCGGAGAATGAAACGGGCTTCCGGCTGCGTCACCGGCTCGGCGTGTGGCACGCTCGCGCCTGGTCACGCATCACAACATAGTCGCTCAGCATCTCGGCAATGGCCGAGCCATGCGGCAACAATGCCAGTTCCACGGCAGCCCTTGCCTGAAACTCCCGGCTATACTCGACAACGGGCGCACACGTCCCGAGCCCGCTCGTCTCAAAACCCGCCGTCGCGCAGCCGCTCAGAAAGCTCGTAGCGATCACGAGGACGGCGAGTTGCCGCCTCCAACATCCGGCGTTGGACGTCATTGGTCTTCTCCGTTGTTTCAAGTCGTTCGGCCAAGCGGCCCGTGCGTTCGCCGGAGCGCCGGAGCGCGAGCATGAACAGGAGCGCCGCGAGCGCGATGGCGCCGTAGGGCAGCACCGCCCGCTTCCACGGGCTGGAAGCGATCCGCGTGAGGAGCGCGGCGATCACCGCTGCCCCCGGCGCCAGTCATCGAGACGGGCGTAGATCGTGACTGTGATGCCGACGAGCGCCACGGCGATGAACACCCAGCGCAGGGTGTCGAGATGGACCTGCCGCAGCTGACCGAGGACCAGCCCGCGCATCGGCCGCTGATCGCCGCGCACGCGGTTCCCTGGCCCGGCGAGATGACGGTGTTCCGCAGCCCCTCCACGGATGGCTTCGAGTTGTTGACCAAGTTCGGCAGCCGCGCCCGGATGGGGACACTGGTCTCGGACCTCTATGCGGGCCCTTCCTCGCGCTTCGATCTCGGCAATGCGCTGGTGGTCGATGTGCTGACCGGCACGCTGGAAAGCGTCACCGACCTGACGCTGTTCGGCGGGGCGAACGCGCTGGCGGTGGAATCCATGCCTGGCGTCTGGGAGCTCGTGCAGGCAGGCGCGGCCGATCTCGGCATCCCGTGGAACTGGCGCATCGGTCCAGCCAGCCGCCCGGTCAGCGACGAGACCTACGTGGCGCAGGCCTTCACGCCCGCGGGCGCCGGCCTGCGGCCGTTCTAGGTCGACCATGTGGAGCATCCGTGGCGCAAGGCGCGCAATCCCGGCGATCTGACGATCCGCTGGACACGCCGGTCCCGGGCACTCGCGGCCGACAGCTGGGGCGGGCTCGAGGTGCCGCTGGCCGAGGAGCTCGAAGCCTACGAGGTGGAGATCCTCGACGGCACGACCGTGAAGCGGGTGCTGAGCACCGCCACCACCATCGCGGTCTACACCGCCGCAGACCAGACCGCCGATTGGGGGGCGCCGCTCGGCCCCGGCGATACGTTCGACATTCGCATCTTCCAGCTCTCCGCCCTCGTGGGGCGGGGCGCGCCCAAGACCGTCACGCTCACGTTCTGAAGGCCATCCCATGTCCGACGCCACGACCCACCTCCTGCTGCCCTATATCCTGGCGGCGCAGGCCCAGAAGCATGTCACCCACAACGAGGCGCTGCGGCTCCTCGACGGGCTCGTCCAACTCTCGGTTCTCGACCGGAACCTGACCGCGCCGCCCGGTTCTCCGGCCGATGGCGACCGCTACATCGTCGCCTCGGGCGCAACGGGCGACTGGGCGGGCTGGGACTCATCGACACCGCGCGGGCGATGTCGGCGGCGACTTGCGTCCGTGATTGGCGGAAGCTGTCCGCGTCGCGGGTCATGATGGTGACATTGACGGAGGGCGCGCTGCCACACCCGCCATATCCCGCAGCCTCGCGGCGCGAGAGGACACGCTCGCCGCGCTGCAGGATTGCGGGCACCTCGTCCGGCTTGAGGCCGACCCACCCGTCGGAATGCATCCTCGGCGCGCCCGCGAAAGCCAGTGCGGGAACCATGCGGCCGGGACCGGGCATGCCCGCTGTGCCGCCAGCGTGCAGGACCGAGGCGAACATGCCGCCTGCGCCGCCGAGGACCCCTGACAGAAGCCCGGCCAGCGGGCCGAGGATGAAGCGCCGCGCGGCGAGCCGGGCGAGATCGGCGATCATCGAGGTCACCAGATCGCGGAAGTCGAGCTTGCCCCTGCGCACGAAGTCGGCGACCGCGTTCTCGGCCACCCCAAACGCCCCGACCAGCGCCTGGCCGATATCGGCGCCGATCTCGCGGGCCCTTGCGGCGTAGTCGGCCAGCGCGGCGATGACCGCCTGCCATCCGGTCACGGCTTCTTCGGCGCCGGTGGCGGTCCGGGTTCCGGCCTCAAGCCCGGCAGCACCCGCGAGTCCCGCCGATGTCTCCGCCTCGTCCAGCGCCTCGACGACGCGCCGAGCCCGGGCGGCGGCGGCATCGAGCGCACCCTCAGTCTCATCGCCCGACCCGCGCACTGCCTCGACCAGTGCGGTGACGGCCTCGCGGACGCCATCGAAGGCACCCGCCCGTGTGTCCGCCGCGCGCTGGCGGAAGCGTTCGGCCATGGTGCCCGCGTTGCTCGCGGCATGGTCGAGCATTGAGGCCCAGGACTGCGCGCCGAAGCAGTCGATCTGGAAATCCGCCCCGATCCGGTCGGCCAGGGCGTTGAAGGTGGGGCCGATCGTCCCGAGGAAGTCGGCCCATTTGCCCGCGAGGAAGGCCATCAGCCAGGTCCAGATGCTCTCGACGTCGGCCCGCAGAGCGCGGAAATCGTCAATGAAGGACGACATCGTGTTCAAGATGGCGGCATGACCGACGCAAAGCGCTGTCTCAAGGTCTGTCCAGATCACACTTGTGCAGCGCATATCAGTCAAGGCTTCAACTGCGTACGAGCAAGACTTGAATGCTCCACGCCAAGAAAAAGGCAGCAGCAAGCCAAGGGCCAAATGCGACTTCTCGGTGTCGGGAAAGTACCACAGCCCAGCAAATTCCGCCGATTGACGCTGCCAACAGCACCAGCGGCAGCAATTGCCACCCGAGCCAGGCTCCGGCTGCCGCAAAGAGCTTGGCATCGCCCAGCCCCAAACCCTCGAACCCGCGTTGCCGGAAGTGAAGCTCCCCAAACAACGAAAAGAGCAGATAGCCGCCGACCGCCCCTGCAACGTGATGCAGCACACCAAGGTCCGGCAACACGAACGAAAGCCCAATCCCTCCAAGGATCAGTGGAATGCTCAGCATGTCGGGTATGCGCAGGCTGTGCCCGTCCGTCCAGGCAACCGCCGCCAACACAACTGCAAGGACAACCGTCGCGACGGCGAGTTGACCGACCGTGAGAATCTCTACAATGGCTACATGGTTCAAGCTGCCGGACCTGTTGGGAAAAATTTATTTTGGTTCAGGTGAAACTCTTGCACGTTCTTCTTCGTAGCTCCTGTTGTGGTATGCCGCCGGTGTCCCTAGGCTTCGGAAACGGTTTGTTTGCTGCACCTTGATCGCGCTCGCGGTCTCGGATCTTTCGAGTATACCTGCAAGGAGGTAACTATGACCAATAAAACATGCTTGATGCTGGGCACGATGCTGGCGGGGTCGGTGGCTCTCACCGCGCCGATGGCGTTCGCCTCCAGTCATCGTGAGGCTCCTGGAATTGCAGGGATGCCGCGCGTCGATGCTACCGACTTCTACATGTTCCGCAGCTACGAGCCCGGCCGCCAGGACTTCGTCACGCTGATCGCGAACTACATCCCCATCCAGGCGCCCTATGGCGGGCCGAACTACTTCACCCTGGACAATGATGCGATCTACGAGATCCACATCGACAACTCCGGCAATGCGATGGAAGACATCACCTTCCAGTTCGATTTCTCGACCGCGCTGACGAACGATGGCAAGGGTGTCGAGCTCATGATCGGCGATCAGTCGGTCGCGATCCCGCTGCGACAGTCTGGCCAGATCACATCGCCGGGCAACCCGAACATCAACGAGTCCGAAAGCTTCACCGTGACCATGATCACGGGCGACCGGCGTAGCGGAACACGCGCCCCGGTCATCCGCAGTGGCGGCGGTGGCGGTGCGGTCTTCGCCAAGCCGATCGACAACATCGGGAACAAGACCCTGCCCGACTACGAGGCCTATGCGAATGCCCACATCCACAACGTGATCATTCCCGGCTGCGCAACCCCCGGCAAGGTCTTCGTCGGCCAGCGCGCCGAGGCTTTCGCCGTCAATCTGGGCGAAATCTTCGACCTTGTGAACCTCGTCCCGCTTCAGGGTCTGCCGAACCCGGTATACCCGCAGTACAACGTCGCCAATCCCTTCCCCGGCGGCATCATGCAGGATCGTGCGAACGATGACCTGATCGGCAAGGCCAACGTCACATCCATCGCGATGGAAGTGCCGATTGCCTGTCTGACCGGCGCCGGAAACGGCGTCATCGGCGGCTGGACCACGGCCAGCCTGCCGCAGGCGCAACTGCGCGACCCGTCGCCGACCTACAACGGCACGACCCGTCAGGGTGGAGCCTATGTGCAGGTGTCGCGTCTTTCGAACCCGCTAGTGAACGAGGTCGTCATCGGGCTGCGCGACAAGGATCTGTTCAATGCGGCCAAACCGACCCAGGATGGCGCCCTTGCCACCTATGTCACCCACCCCACCCTGCCCGCACTGCTCGATCTTCTGTTCCGGGATGCAGTCGGCTCGCCCAGCAACATCGCGCCGTCCAACCTCCCGCGCAATGACCTGGTTACGGCCTTCCTGACCGGGTTCCCGGGCGTCAACCAGTTGGCGAACGTAACCGCGTCGGAGATGATCCGGCTGAACACTGGGTTTCCTGTCACGCCGCGCGCCGACCAGCACACCTTCGGGCTGATCGCCGAAGACCTTGCCGGGTTCCCGAACGGGCGTCGCCCGGCCGATGACACGGTTGACATCGCGCTGCGCGTGATGATGGGACGTCTGTGCCATGACGTGCCGCTTGGCGCCGAACTCGGCGTTCCCGGTGCGGTTCAGGGTCAGCCTTCCGACAACGTGAACCTGGGTCTCTGCTCGCCAGAGGACGCGCCGGTGGGCACCGCTCCCTTTACCGATGGTGCGCCGCTCAAAGCGACCGAGCTTCGGAACGCCTTCCCCTATCTCAACACGCCGATCCCCGGATCGGTCAACACCAACTAAAGGAAGGTCAGCATGACACGTAACACGAAACTGGTCTCGGCCTTTGGTGCCTCGCTTCTGGTGCTGGCGGCCTGCGGTGGTGGCGGGGTGGTAGATGCCGTGTCCCAGTTCGGGCCGAATTTTGCCGCAGCCTTCCGGGCAGACGCGAACGCCGTGCCTGCCGACGATCCGAACCTCGTCATTACCTTCCTGGGTGTGACCGGGCCACATCTGACGGCTGATCCGATCGATATCTGATCTGCCTGCTGCCGCCCCGCCATCGGGGCGGCAGCGCCAAGCAAATTGGCCGCCGATGAAGATCATCGGCGGCCAATTTCATGTCTGCCTAGGCCCGTAGGAATGGTCAGGGCGCCAGGTCCGCCGGGGTCAGCAGCCAGTAGTTGCTGTGTCCGCCCCCGGCATCAACCTCGATCCTCAAGCCGTCGAGGTGTTCGCCGACAAGAAATTGGATCGGGCGAACCGCGGAAAGCACTTCCTCATGGATAAGGGTATCGTCCGCGTCCCGGATCCTCAATGTGCCGTTGACGACCGGCTTGCCGTTGGAGAACGTGGCCTCGATCTCGACCACGCCTTCATTGACGCTGGCGAACACGACAAGCTGATGCGCCGTGGCTGGCGCCGCAGCGACCGCCAGGACCAGGGTTGCGGCCGACAGGAGCCCGCGCATCATTTCCACGCTTCGAAATGCACCCAGGTCACGGCGCCAAGCTCCACGTCCTTCATTTCGCCATCGATGGGAAGCTGGAAATCGGCTGAGGTCAGCGCGGCGAACCCCCACCAGCCCGGCGCAGGGGCGGCGTAGCTGAAAACGCCTTCGGCATCGGTCTTGATGGTCTGGGTGATCATGTAGTCGGAGGGTGCCGTGACGCCGGCGTCGCGGTTGTAGAACTCGACCTCGACCTCCGCATTCGCCACGGGCGCCCCGTCGCGCAGGACCCGGCCCTGAAACAGATTGCCTGCCCACAGCCCGTAGGGTTTCGACAGCGGCACGATCTCGGTGATCAGGCCATGCGGCTCGTCCCAGCCGTCATCCTCGCCAAAGGCCGCGACATAGGTCTTGGTGTGGTGAATGATGAACACATCCTCGGCCGGTTCCCAATAGGGCTGCGGCTCCATGTAGAGGACATGCAGGCCGGGGCGGGTGATCGACAGGGTCGCGGAAAAGCCCGGCGCACCCATGATCGTTGCGGCGTTCAACGAGGGCAGAAGATCGGTTTCACCTTCGGGGCCGTAAAGGCGGAAGACCTTGGGGGTGACAAGCTCCATGCCGTCGAGTTCAAAGGGGTGCGAGAAACTGACCTCCATGGAAATCTCGCGGCTTTCCTCCTGCATGACCATGGTGTCGGACGGAATGATCATGCCGTAATGGGCAAGGGCGGGCACTGCGGTGGCGGTCAAAAGGGCAGCAAAGGCAAGCGTTCTGCGAGTCATGAGGGGTCTCCTGTGTCGGTGGCTTTTGGTTTATCGAGGGCCAAGGGCTGCAGTCAGATCGGCCAATCCCTTGCGCCAAAGCGCTGTGATGTCCGTTCCCGGCGGCACATTCTGCGCCGTCGGCAGTACGACGACCGTCACCCCCAGCGCTTCCAGTGCCTTTGCGGTTGACGCCGGAGGCGGTGCACCCCAGAGCATCGTCCGGGCGTCGCTTTCCGACAGCGCGGCCTCCATGTTCGCAATCTGCTCCTCGCTGGCCGCACCCTCTGCATCAAAAGTCACTTCGCGCAAAGTGAAGCCGTAGGCGCGCCCGAAGTATTCATATCCGGGCTGCCATGTCAGCAGGGTCGTGCCGCCAGAGGTCCCGCCGATCACGGTTGCTTCTGCATCCAGCGCAGACAGGTCGGCGCGCAGGGCGGCGAGGTTGGTGTCGATCTTGGCGTCCGGGGCCCGTTGCGCAAGCGCCTCCGCGAGGGTGTCGGCATATCGCGCCGCAAGCTTGAAATCGAGCCAGAGGAGCGGGGCAAGCCCGTCATGCGAGTGCGCCTCACCGTCGCCGTGGCTGTGGCTTTGCCCCTTGATCGCGATGAATTCGCTGTCCCAGCCGCGGGTCACCTCGACCGTCCGCGCGCGGGGCAGGCTGACGCGACCAGCCCAGGCTTCATAATCGGCGCCATTTAGCACGATCAGGTCCGCCGCCTGCACCGCGGCGATTGCGGCAATCGCAGGCTGCCATTCAGCGGGATCAACGTCTTCGGGCACCGGCATCGACACCACGGCCTCGGCCCCTGCCAGTCGTTCGACAAGATAGCCAAGGACGCTGTTTGATGCGACCACATTCAGCGGCTGACACATCGCTGAGACTGGCAGGAATATTCCAGCCAACAAAGCAAGAACCCTAACCATCTGCCACCCCTTTGCACAACCAATTGTCAGGAAGCCGCCGCGACGAGCGCCGCAACGATTTCTTTGAGCATAAACGCAACCGACAACAGGAAAGTTGCAGCTACCACCAACCCGGCGACAAAAATAATCACGAATTGGGCACCGATCACCCGCGCGATCACCGCGCGCTGCGCCCCCAGCCGGAACAGGGTCTGCAACTCGTCGCGCCGCAACTGGACCGCCTGCGCCATGGCCAGAGCTATCGCGAGGCTGGAGGCCAGACCGAGCACGATCACCACCGCATCCAGCAGCGCCCCGATGCGGAACAGCGTCTGCAGAAGCTCCGCAATCACCTCGCGCGGCCGGATCAGCGACAGCGGGTTGTCCGAGACAAGGTAGCGGCCCAGCAGGATCGCCGCGGCGCGGGCGTCATGCGGCACCACGATCACCGCACTCAGGGGCAGCAGGGCACGTTCCTGATGCAGGTGGAAGGACGCGATGTTTTCGGGCGTAATGCGCGTGAATTGCCGTAGCGCAGGGTCCGCGATCACGGTCGGGCCGTCCGGGCCTTCCGTCACATCCCCGTGTCCGTGGCCAATGCCTGCGATGATCCAGGCCGTGTTGACATCGACAAACACCGCAGCGTCGTCGGCGCTGCCGGTCGGGGCCAGAACCCCGGCGACCGTCAGTTCCAGCGGATAGGCACCGGCAAGATCGAACAGCGTGCGGGGATCGGTGATGATCGTATCGCCGGGGGCAACGCCAAGTCGTCGGGCGGCGGCGGCACCGACAACTGCCTCGCCGATCTGGGCAAGGCTGCGCCCGCGATCCGGTCTGAGCTGGCGAAAGTCGAAATAATCCACGCTGGTCCCCACAACGGGAACACCGCGCGTCGAAAAGCCGGTGTAGAGGGGAATGGCATCGGCAAGTCCGCTGTCCCAGACCGCATCCTCGACCCCCTTCGTGACCTGTGCGGCGACGTTCTGCGTGAAGTATAGCGAGGCCATCGTCAGATCCAGCGACGATCCCCGCGCCCCGAGGATCAGCGGCGTTGCCTCCGCCCGCGCACCGAAACTCGCCTCGGCCTCGCGCAGCACGAGCCGTGTCGCGACAGGCACCGATGCGATGATCGCAACGGACAGGATCAGCGCGAGCGACGCCAGCCGGTGATGACGCAGGTAGGCCAGGGCGAGGAAGATCGCGTGCCTCATGATGCCAGGGTCATGTCGCGGATGTCGATGACGCGGTCGAACCGCGCAAACAGGTCGCGGTCATGCGTGACCGCCAGAACGGTCGCCGACACCTCGCGCGCTTGCGCGAACAGCAGATCGAGGATCGTGACCTTGGCCTCCGGATCAAGATTTCCGGTCGCCTCGTCCGCAAGGATTATCGCGGGACGGGCCAGAAGCGCGCGCGCGATGGCGACGCGCTGTTGCTCGCCATGCGACAGTTGCGCAGGCCGGCGCGAGACCTTGTCGGCCAGACCGACCGTACCTGCGAGGTCACGCGCCCGCTGGCGCAAGGCAGGCGTAAGGTTCTGGGACGGGTTCAGGCGTGTCGGCAGCAGGATGTTCTCCTCGACCGACAGATAGTCGATCAGGGCGAAGTTCTGGAACACGAAGCCGATCCTGTTCAGCCGAAAGCTGCGCCGGGCGGCGTCGCCCATGGCGGTGACATCCTGTCCGCCGACCACGATGCGGCCACGGTCCGGCAGCAGAATCCCCGCGACAAGGTTCAGAATGGTCGACTTGCCACTGCCCGATGGCCCGGCGATGGCAACGCGGGTGCCCGGTTCGATGGACAGATGCTGCAGCCTCAGCGTCCAGGCCGCACCGGGAAAACGCAGGGCAATGTCGGCAAGGTCGATCATTCGCCGCCCACAAAATCGAACTCGTCGGGCCGGGTCACGCTGTCCACGCTAAAGGATTTCAGCTTCCAGACGCCATCCCTTTGCGCGACCTGAAGGTCCGCTTCGTAAAGGCTCATCCGTTCGTGCACATGGGTCGCGTGCCGGACCTTTGCCACGACGCGCCAGGCGACGCGGAATTGCCCAGGGAGGGTCAGCGGGGTGATGTCATAGACCTCGACCGCCAGGATCTGTGTCTCACCGTCCTCGGAATCGGCCAGGACCTGCGCCGAACGCTTCTCAAGGTAAAGAGCTTCAACCAACGGGCCGTCGGCGGCTGCCGCGAGCGCATCATAGATTTCGTTCTCGGTGTCCAGGGTGTGGGCAGCGTAAATTCGGTTCAGCACATCGGGCACCACCGCCTTGGCTTCGCTGTCGGTCGGTGCGGCGCGGTTGATCGCAAAGATTGCCATTGCGATTGCTGCCGAAGCCAACACGGCGACCAATGCACCCGCACTATTCAACCGCATAGGTACTCGATGCCCAGAGCGATTGCCACGCGGCCCCCAGCAACATTTCCATGCGCGGACTCGCAGGCAGAACATGGATCGCGTTGACCATGTAAGAACCGGCAATATCGGTCGGCACTTCCACCTCGCCATTGGCATTCGTGCGAAGCTTAAGGGAAACGACGTCGCCTGCAGCCGGCCTGATGAAGACATGGAGTGCGGCGTCCGCCTGCGGCGCGTCCAGAAAGCGCAACTGAAAGCGCATCGGGTTGTCCCCGAGTCCCGCATAGGGATTGGTCAGTGCGACCAGTTCCAGCGGCATCCCAAGATATTTGTCATCGCCTTCGCCCGACCCTACCGCGATCAGCGTTTTTGCGTAGCGAAAATAAACCTCGCGGATATTCTCCCGCGAAAGGCCGCGTGCGTCATGGGCCTCGATAAGGTCCAATCGATCCGCCTCTACAAGAAAATCGGTAAATTTCTTGTAGTCATCGTAGGTCAGTTGATTGTCGCGCGACTGGTAGCGCAAAACATGCAAGCCATCGCCAAGAGACCGCGCCTGAAACGCTGGGGACTGCATTTCTTCGCCTTGCACGGGAACCGTGATGTCCCCCAAGGTCAAATCAACAATCCGCTGCATCGATGCAAAGTTGCGGACCTCATGGCCCTCGAACATTTCACCGATCCGGGCCCTGACTGCTATATCGCCGCCGCTGGCCACGCGCGGGGCCACCGGCTCCAGCCAAAACTCATGGGCAAAGGCAACTTGAACCAAGCTGATCAGAACAGCCGCAATAATTAAAAGACGTTTCATGGTCGCCACTTCCACTAGTATAGCCCGTCAATCTCGACTGGCAGTCGGCGCACGGGCTTCGGTTCGGCAAGCAGGCTGCCTTTGTCCCCAGGATTTGCCTCGATCGCCTTCAGCCGCTGGAACCGATTGCTCGAAACAGCGTCGACGTCCGCGCGTGTCCGCAGAATTGTGGGCCGCAGGAAGACAAACAATGTCTGCCGTCGCGCGGACTCCTGCGTGGACCGGAACAAACCGCCGACGATCGGTAACTGGCCAAGTCCTGGCACCTCTGATCTTTGGGTCTGACGATCATTGGTGATCAGCCCTCCCAGAACGATGGTCCCGCCATTGTCCGCCAATACCGTTGTCTTGATACTCCGGCGATTGGTCACGATGTCGGCCGCTCCGGTAACAGCACCGGTGAGCGACGAGACCTCTTGCGAGATTTCCAGCTGGATGACATCCCCCTGGTTCACACGGGGAACGACTCGCATGGTGATGCCCACGTCGCGCCGTTCGATCGTGTTCTGGGTGCTGCCCTGCGACGTGAACGACCCGGTGCGGAACGGCACGTTCTGGCCCACGACAATCTCTGCCGCCTGGTTGTCAAGTGTCGTGACGCTGGGTGTGGACAAGAGGTTTGCCTTGCTCGACTGGCCCAGCGCCTGCAGCAACACGCCGAACTTGTCCTGTCGCGACAGGCCGATCGACAATCCCGAGGGGGCGACACCGATCCCGACGGGCGAACCGAGCAGCGTCAGGATGGTGTCGAGCGTGTTGCCGACTGGCGAGAAGGACGTCGCCGCAAAGCCGCCGGGCGGTGCGGCAGCGCCGAACCCAAGCTGGATGCCCAGCGCCTCGGCAATATCGCCCGAAACTTCCACGATGGCGGCCTCGATCAGCACTTGAGGGCGGCGCTGGTCAAGCTGCGCGATCAGCGTCGCAAGGTCTGCCTGAACCTCGATGCGCGCCCGCACCACGACGGCATTGCTTTCGGTTACGGCCTGAATCGTCACATCCTCGGCGGCGAAGGACAGCACCGGCGCGGTTGCAGCCGCACCCTCGCCATCCGCACCGGCGCCGGGTGCCAGCGCCCCGGCGACCGGATTGGTCGCGCGCCCCCCTGACCCGACAAGCCCCTCAAGAACCTCTGCCATTGATGTGGCGTCAGCAAACCGCAGCTTATATACCCTTGTCACCGGAACGACCGACGGCACCCGACGCCCGGCGATGTCCAGATCGCTGACAATACGCAGCACCTGATCATAAGTTTCGGCGTCCGAATTGAGAATGAGCAGGTTGGACCTTGCATCGACGGTGACGCGCGCCCGGGAGGCGGAACCGGGCGCAGCGTTGGCGCCCGTGCCGAGAATGCTCTCCACCGCCGCCCCAAGTTCGGTTGCATCCGCGTTGCGGATGCGAATGGTGTAGACCGAACTGTCGTCATCGACATCCAAGGCCCGCGCGATCGACTCGATGCGCCGCACGTTCTCGGCTGTGTCCGTGATGACCAGCGTATTGGTGTCGGGAAGTGCCTCGATATATCCCGAAGGTGCCACAAGCGGGCGCAGCGCGGCGACCGCGGTTGATACGGGAAACGCCTTGAGCTGCACCAGACGCGTGATCACATCCAGCTGTCCGACGGCGGCCGAGTCTTCCATTACGCCCCCGCCCTGCCGGATCGCGGTCTGCGGCACGATGCGCCAGAGATTGCCGGACGGCAGGGCCGTGTATCCCTGAACGGCAAGCACCGACTGATACAATTCCCAAACGCCGTCCACATCCAGCGGCCGGGTCGAAATGACCGTGACATTGCCCGTCACGTTCGGGTCCAGCACCAGCGACCTGCCCGTGATTTCGGATACCTGTTCCGACAGCGTGCGAATATCCGCATCGCGCAGATTGATCACGAAACTGGCGGAGCTATCGGCCGCACCCGACTGTGCATGCGAAGCGTTAGGCTCGGCAAAGATCGCAGAAGCCACCAGCGCAGTCACCATTGCAACCTGACGAAATACATTTCTCATCATCTTAAGGGAAATGTCATGACGATGAGTTGCCCATCGCGCTGCAACTCGACCCGCGCACGGCCGGACGCTGCAATGTCATCGAAATGGCGTCGATCCGCATCAATGTTCCCCACTTGTTTACCGTTTACACGGGCGACGACGTCTCCGGGACGGAAACCGGCTTGTAGCACATCCGGTGGCGCCCCGTCCTTGACGCGATACCCGCCATCCACGATTTCGAGGCCCAGCCGGTTAATCACCGCCTGAGCGTTCTGGTGTATTTCGGCACGGTAGCGCGCGATGGCGACCTCCGGTGTTTCGGTCTGCGTGCCTTGCACCGGAACGACCGCACGCGGGATCAGGTTGCGCAGGTCAGGGCCGCGTGCGCCAGCGGGGGAAGGCGACCGGGCGTCGCGCAGAAACGACAGTGTTTCGAGCTTTCCGCCCACCGACAACACGACATGGGTCTGATGGACCTCGACCAGTTGCGCGGCTCCGGTGATCTGCGCCCCGATCCCGTAGCTGTTCACCGGCACATCGCCGCCACGGATGATCGCCCGAGACCCCGAGGCGGGTATCGCCGTGGTCACGCCCAGAAGCGTCAGGCCGAGGCTGGTCTCGCCGGTGATGGTCGGTGCGGACGCGGGAGCGTCGGGGCTGCCGAAGGGCCGGAAGCCGAGTATGGGCGACAGTTCGGGCCTCGGCGGCGCAGTCGCGCCTGTGAGGACTGGGCTGGGCTCGATGCGTCCATCCTCCCCAGCCACGCGCCAGGCGATCGATCCCGCGGTGACCCCAAGGCTCAACGCCGCAGCGGCGGCTGTAGCCCAGAAGAATATGCGCGATAGTCGCCCGATGCTCATCCCCCACCTCCCGCTGCACCGGCAGGCCGGTCCAGAAATCCGATCAGGCGGGCAGATACCTGACGGGTGGACGGGTCGCTCACAAGGATGTCAATCCGCTGAAGGTCTGGGTCGGCGGTCCTCTGGCGTGTCTCGCTGACCGTGAAAGCTATGCCCAACATCGGTGAAGGCGCCGCAACGTCATCTGACCCGAGCGACAGTTCCACCAGCAGGTTCTCGGCCACCCACTGCGCGGCCGCCCGCGATTCAAGGGCTGCGATGCGCGCGACATGTGCCTCCGTTGCCCCCATCAGGGCCACCCCGGACAATGCAAGCACGCTCAGCGCCACCAGCGTTTCTATCAGGGTGAAGCCTGCGTCGGGCTGCCGTTTCATGACGGCGCCCTTGTGTCGGATGCGTCCACAACCGTTGCGCGGCTGCCATCGAAGAAGATAGTGGCTGGCGCGCCAGGCCCGTTGACACTGACCCAGGCAGGGGCTGCAATCCCGCCCGAGGGGATCAGCACAGGTGAGTCATCCGCGGATGGGCGCCCGATCCACAGCGACGCCGGAAGGTCGCGGCGCATCGCAAGTGCAGGAAGAGCCGCCGCAACCCAGTCGCCTGACGCGTCGCGCCGCTGGAAGCTGTAGCCGCGCGCATCCCAGGCAAGCCGGTGAAGTTGCCCGGTTACAAGTGCCTCATCCGCCCCGAGCGAAATGCGGTTTGCCAGACGAATTGCCTCTGACCCGGCACGCTCGGTTCGTCCGCCGGCAATGCCACCGAACATGACCGCGCCACCAGCGGCGCCGATTATGGCAAGCACGACAAGCATCTCGACCAGCGTTAGTCCGGCGTCGGGTGATCTGCAACGGTGCTGGCCACTCATTGCGTCAAACTTCCGGGAGCGTGCCGAATGTCGGCGTTGCTGCCTGTTCCGCCGACAGCACCGTCGGCCCCAAGCGTCACAATCTCGTAAAGCGTGCCGTTTTCGCCCGGTGACCGGTAAAGATAGGCATTTCCCCATGGATCGACCGGAACATTTGGCAGGTAGCCTCCGGAGGCCCAGTTCACCGCAAGGGGAGGCAGGGTTGGAGGGGCTGTCAGCGCCGCGAGCCCCTGCGCCGTGCTGGGATACATCCGGTTGTCAAGTCGGTAGATTTCAAGGCTAGCGGCGATCGTGCGCAAGTCGGTGGTCGCAGCAGTCACCCGTGCCTGATCCGGACGACCAATGACGTTCGGTACGATCATTGCCGCGACAACACCGATGATGACCAGAACAACCATCATCTCGATGAGCGTGACACCACTTTCTCCACGCCTGCAGGAGCGCGGCCGATGAGCACTCGGGCCGTCGTGCTGACAACGTTGGATTTTCTGCATAAGTATAGGGACCCCCCGAAAAAAAATTGCTTGATTGCCTTACGGAAGGAAACTTGAATAAGTTTCAAGCGTTCCTTCTCGAACAGCCTCTGGCAACTTTTTGCTGGGCGCAGCATATGTATGGAGTGGTCGCCGTGACAAGTAACGTTTTACCATACCGGCACGGCGAAGACCTTGCCCGCAGGTCGGGCACATCGCCAGCACCGGTGTCCCTGGTTCTGACCAACCCGCCACCGCCCGGGCAACCTGTGACCGCTTGGACGTCAACTGAAGGTATCGAAAAAAGCGAAACCGATCAGCCGCACCCACCTGCTGGAGTGGCATATCTGCCGGGCGAAACCGTGCTTTTGCTGACGACACCACTTCCTGCCATGTCGCGCGCACAGCGTATCGCCGCAGTATCTTTTGCGGTCGAGGATCGCATCGGCCAGCCTCTGGAGGACGTCCATGTAGCGCTGGGGCCGGAAATGCCTGGAGCACCCGGTCGCTGGCTGGTTGCGGTTGCCAGCCATGAAGTGATTGCGGCTCAGCGGGCGCCGCCAGGCATACGACTGTTGCCTGATACGGTTGCGGTGCCAGTCCCGCAGGCGGGCTGGGCTGTCTGGGCCGGCGCGACCCGTGCCCTCGTCCGGCGCGAGGACGGGTCGGGCTTTGCGGCACCGATCGCGGCGCTCGCGGTGTTCTGGGAGGCGGCGGGCCGCCCCGAGATCACACTGCATCGCGGCGCCTTGCCCTCTGGCTTTCCGGTGCGCGCTGGCGAACCTATTGGCACGGCACCTCTCACCGACTTGGCCGGGCTCGACCTGAACGGCAAACGTCATGCCGCGACAGACCCCGCCTTTCGGCGGACAATGCGAGGGCTGGCGGCAATCATTTCCTTTGCCGCGGTCGGGCATCTCCTGCTTGCATGGCTGGATCTGCTGGCGCTTGATCGACTCGCGGAAGAGCGCGCCATGGCCGTTCGCGCGGCACTGGCCGAACAGGCCCAGCCGGTCGCGGGTGACCTGGAACTGGCGATTGCGCAGGCCCTTGCCGCGCGGCGTTCTTTGGACCGGCCCAGCAGTCTGGACCTGATGACGAAGATTTTTTCCGCAATGGCACGCGAAACCGGTCGTATCAGCGTCCGGGATCTGCGCATAGATGCCGTCCAGCGAAGCGCAGTCGTCACGTTGGAGGGCCCCGATCTTGCGACGCTTCAACGTGTCGAAGCCGAGCTGGTCGAGGCAGGCTTAACCGTGTCCAGCGGTGCGGCGACCACCGGGAACGGTGCAGCCGAGGTGCGCCTGACAATCCGCGATGGGGCTGTTTGATGCCGAGAACATCCCTGTCCCTGCCGGTGTGGATCACGGACCGGACGCCGCGCGAACGACTGATGCTGAGCGTGATGGCGGGGTTGCTTGCGGTCTGGGTGGTCTATGCGTTGGTTTGGCAGCCGATCAATGACCGGCGCGGCGCGCTGAATGACCGGATAGATCGCTATGCCACGGCGCTGGTTTTGCTTCACTCGGCGCCGATGGTCCCCGTGCCCGTGGCCCAGACGGACAGCCGCCCTGTCGCGACGATCCTGACGGAGTCGGCGGCAGCATTTGGCCTGTCGATCCTGCGGCTGGAGCCAGAGGGGACCGGAGCGCGTCTAGTATTGCAGGAAACCCCGTTCGAGACTGTGATCCAGTGGATCGACGCGCTCGAAAGCCAGAATGCGCTGCGCCTGACGCTGCTGGAAATGACACGCCGACCCGCGCCGGGCGTCGTGACCGCAACCCTTTCCGTGCAGAGATAGGAGATACCGATGTCCATCACGGGATCAGCCCGGTTGCGCCCCGCTCTGCCTTACACCTTTGCGCGCCAGTATGGGGTGCTGCTGGAGGGCGACAGTCTTTGCACTTTGCGAGCCGACGCGCCGGTTGAGGCGCTGGTCGAGGTGCAGCGCATCGCCGGTACCGGCCTGCGCTATGAGCGGCTTTCGGACGAGGCGTTCGGCGCGCGGCTGTCGGTCATCTATCAGGACAACGCCTCCGACGCCTCCGACGCCGCTGGCGCCTCGGACGATCTGGTGTCGCTGGCTGACAATGCCGCCGTGGTCGATGACCTCCTGGACCAGTCAGACGATGCCCCGGTCGTGCGCCTGATCAACGCGCTGCTGCTCGAGGCGATCAAGGCGAACGCGTCGGACATCCATATCGAAACCCAGGAACGCAAGCTGGTGGTGCGCCTGCGGGTGGACGGGGTGCTGCGTCCGCTGCTGGAGCCGCGCCGCGCCCTGGCCCCGATGCTGGTCAGCCGCATCAAGGTGATGGCGCGGCTCGATATCGCCGAAAAGCGCCTGCCGCAGGATGGCCGCGTGTCGCTGCGTGTGGGCGGGCATGAAGTGGATGTGCGGGTGGCCACCATCCCCTCGCAATATGGCGAGCGGGTGGTGATGCGCCTTCTGGACCGCAACGCGACCCTTCTGGGGCTTGACCGTCTGGGCATGTCCGACCGGGACGGGCAGGTCTTTCGCCAGCTTCTGGGCCGCCCGGATGGGCTCCTGCTCGTCACCGGCCCGACCGGATCGGGCAAGACGACCTCGCTCTATGCCGCGCTCGACCACCTGAACGACCGGACGCGCAACATCATGACCGTGGAGGACCCGATCGAATACTCGATCGAGGGGATCGGCCAGACCCAAGTCAACCCGCGCACCGACCTGAACTTTGCGCGTGGCCTTCGGGCCATCCTGCGGCAGGACCCCGACGTCATCATGGTGGGCGAGATCCGCGACCGCGAGACCGCGCAGGTTGCCGTCGAATCCGCCATGACCGGCCACTTCGTGCTGTCCACCCTGCACACCAACACCGCGATTGGTGCCGTGTCGCGGCTGGTGGACATGGGTGTCGAGCGGTTTCTGCTGGCCCCGATGCTGATCGGGGTTGTCGCGCAGCGGCTGGTCCGGCGGCTGTGCCCGGACTGTCATCGGCCCGACACGGCCAGCGCGACGGACGCGGCCGCGATTGACGGCCTGAAGGAAGGGGATGCCATCTGGCGTGCCGCCGGATGCCCGGCCTGTTCGGGACAGGGGTTTCGCGGCCGATCCGGCATCTATGAAATCGTGCCGATCACGCGCAGGCTGGAAACGCTGATCCACGCAGGTGCGTCCGAGGCGGAGTTGACCGCGGTGGCCCGGGCCGAGGGACCGGGGCTGGTCACCGACGGGCTGCGGCTGATCCGCGCGGGGGCGACGACGGTGGAAGATGTCGCCCGCGTCGTGCAGGAGGTCTGACCTTTGGCAGCATATCGCTACAAGGCCATGGACGAGGCGGGCAAGTCGAAAGGCGGCCTGATCGAGGCCGTATCGGCGGGCGCGGCGCGGCAGGCCTTGCGCGCAAAGGGCCTCTTGCCGCTCGAGGTTGCCGAAAGTGCCGGGACGTCGCCTGCCAAAGCGCAGAAAACCTCGGCCGGCACCGCCGCGCGCGGGCCGCGCATCCCGTTGCCGACGCTGACGCTGGTCACGCGGCAGATGGCAACCTTGCTCCAGTCCGGTCTCCGGATCGAGGATGCGCTGGCCACCATTGCCGATGGACAGCCGCCCAAGGTCGCGGGCATGTTGATGGCCGTGCGCGGGTCAGTGATGGAGGGGCGCAGTTTTGGCGTGGCGCTTGCCGCGCATCCGCAGGTCTTTTCCGACTTCTACCGCGCCACGGTGCGGGCGGGCGAACAGGCGGGCCGACTCGACAAGGTGATGGGCCATCTTGCCGCCCACATCGAGAACCGCGCCCGAAACCGCCAGACCGTTCAACTGGCACTCCTTTATCCCGCGCTTCTTGCCGTGGTCAGCCTGTCCATCGTCACGCTTCTGATGGCCTTTGTCGTGCCCGACATCGTGCGGGTCTTCAGCGCGCGCGGCGCCGATCTGCCGTTCCTGACCCGGGCCCTGATTGCCACGTCCGAGGCGGTGCGCAGCTACGGTTTGATCGCAGTGTCGGTAATCGTGCTGGCGGCCGTGGGCTTCGGGCGTTGGGTAAGAAAGCCCGCGAACCGTCTGGCATTCCACCGCCAGCTGGCCCTTTCCCGCGCCACGAAAAAGCTGGTGCAGCGCATGAACTCCGCACAGTTCGCGGGCACGCTGGCCACGCTGCTTCAAAGCGGTGTGCCGCTGACCGACGCCATGGCGGCCGCTGCCGATGTGACGCCGAACCTCCATATCCGGGCGAAGGTGACCGAGGCGACCGAGAAGGTGCGCCAGGGGATGAGCCTGAAACGCGCAATGGAGGAGACGGGCGCTTTTCCTGCGATGCTGGTGGCGATGGTTGCAAGCGGCGAAGCCAGCGGAAAGCTTGGCCCGGCACTGGACCACGCAGCGACCGATCAGCAGCGCGAGCTTGACGCCTGGGTTCGCGCGCTGGTGGCACTGGTCGAACCTGCAATCCTGCTTGTGATGGGCGGCCTGGTCCTCATCATGGTGCTGTCGATCCTTCTGCCTATCGTGTCGCTCAATTCGCTGGCAGGAGGTTAGGGATAGGCAAGGTCATTGCAAAAGGACCGCGAGCGGAATGTCGAGTTCGCTGTCCGAACTCGACGGCATGCCGGGCACCATTGCGGCACCTGCCCTGTGGATGGTCACCATGATCCGGTCGGCGTCGGTCAACCGCCCTGTCACCAAGGGCACCTCGGGTTCGTCCCGCGTGGTGACCACGGCCACGATGTCCGGCGACCCCGGGCTGATCCGAACGATCAGCGCCGGAACCGGCACAGGTTTTTCCGTCACACCCGGGCGCATGCAACTTCCTTGGCCGCTGCGCAGATTTCCTGTTCCCGAACGCGCCCTTCCGTACTGAACGAGCGTCAGATCCTGAATGATTGCAGAGAGGTCGCAGGTAATGTCCGAGGCCGGCACAATCGCCGCCGCCAGCGGCCATGCCAGCATGCCGTTCACCGGCCCCATTTGCTGGCGGATCGGCCCGACCTTGACCCGGCCCGCAAGATCCGTGCCGGGTCCAATCAGTGTGATGTTCAACGCCAGCGCGCCGCCCGTCAGGCTGTCCCACCAGGCAGCCTTCCACGCCAGCCGATGATCCGGGTCCAACCGCATCTGGCCATGGCCCAGCGTCCCCGAAAGGCGGTCAAGCGGAACCGGCAAGCCAGCCTGCTGCGCTGCAAATCGAATCGGGGTATACAGGGCAAACGACGTGGAAAACGCCGCAACGCCGAGGAGTGTAACCAATGACCAAAGTGCAACTAGTGTCCGGGCTGACGCGCCGAAAGTTCTGTCGGTTTTCTCTGGCATCTGTCTCGATTCCCTTCCTCGGACTGTCTTTATCAGGCTGCGACTCTATGCGCCTCACCGGTGGCGGGGGACAAGGGGTCGGGGGTGGAGCAGGCGCGCTGCTGTTACCGCTTTCGGGAACCGCTGCCGCCATCGGGCAGAATATGGGACGCGCGGCCGGCCTTGCCACCCAAGGACTTGCCGCTGACAAGGCTCCTGCCGTCCTTGACACCAAGGATACGGCGGAAGGTGCCGCAGAAGCCGCCCGACAGGCCTTGTCGAACGGCGCGCGGCTGTTGCTGGGCCCGCTTCGGGCGGATCAGACGCCCGCCGTGCTGGCGGTGGCGGGCAGCGTGCCGGTGGTCACGTTTTCGAATGATGACACGCTCGCCGAACAGGGTGCGTTCGTCATGGGCATCACGCCAGCACAATCGGTGACCACCATGTTCAGCTACGCTCGGGCGCAAGGCAAGACACGCATCGCCTTGGTGGCCCGTAACACGCCACTGGGTGTCGCGTCCGCGGCGGCCGCCCGTTCCATCGCTGCGGCGGGAGGGATACAGTTGACCGCAGTCCTGTTGCGGGAACCGGGACAGGGCGGCATGTCGGCGGCCCTGCGACAGGCCGGGGGCGGCAGCCTGCCCGACGCGGTGTTCCTGCCCGACGGTGGTGCTGCGCTTGCCGGTTTTGCGCGCGATCTGGCGGGAACGGGGCTGCAACTGCTTGGGTCGGTGCAATGGGGCATCTCCAATGTCGCGTCAGAGGCCGGTCTGCGCGGGGCCTGGTTTGCCGCCCCGCCGCCCGACCTGTTCCTGCCCTTCGCGGACCGATTCGCCGCGACCTATGGCACCGAACCCGGTATCGTGGCCGCACTTGGCCACGATGCGGCGCTGATGGCGGTCGGGCTGGGCAATGCGCGCGCGATGAACCGCGCGGGACTGCTGCGCAAGGCGGGTTTTACGGGTGTTCTGGGCAATTTCCGGTTCCGCGAAACCGGACGTTGTGAGCGGGATCTGTCCGTGCTGCGCGTCGAAGGCGGTGAAATCGTCGTGCTGGGCGAGGTCGAGGGAACATGAAGAAGGCGCAACGCCGCACCGACGCCGGCGTGACGCTGATCGAGGTCATGGTGTCGCTGGCATTGTTCGCGCTGATCGGCACGGCGGGCTTTGCCATGCTCGACCAGGTCTTGCGCGCGCAACGCCAGACAGATGGACGGCTGGAAACGCTGGCAGCGATGCAGCGCGCGATGTTCCTGATCACCGACGACATGGAACGCGCCATCGAGCGTTCCTTCACCAGCGATGCGCAGCGGGACGCAGTTTCGTTCGAGCGGATGGAACCGCAGACGGGCATCGGCAGGATCATCGTCGAATATGATCTTGCCGACGGTGCCCTTCGGCGCAACCTGTTCCACGCGGAGGATCAGCCTCTGGCGCAGCAAATCCTCCTGTCTGACGTCACGCGCATCGACTGGCAGTTCCACGACGGCCGGACGGGATGGCGCCTCGACTGGCCACCGCCCGGGCAGGCCGCGCTTCCGGGCCTGTCCGTACCCAATCCCGCAGCCGTCGCGCTGACGCTTTCCCTGGCCAACGGGCGCGGCGCTGTGCGCCGTGTTGCCCGACTGCCATCGGACATGCGATGACCCCGGGTCGTCACGGCGAACACGGTGTCGTCCTGGTCAATGTCCTGGTCGTGCTGGCCCTGATGTCCACCGTTGTCTTTGCGATGATCAGCCTGTCGGACCTGTCCATCGCCCGCAGCCAACGGTTCAGTGAGGCCGGGCAGGCCGCAGCGCTGGTCGCCGCAGGCGAGACAAGCGCCGTCGTCGTCCTGCGCCGCGATATGATTGAGGCACCGCAGTCCGACAACCTGACCGAGCCCTGGGCGCAAATCGCTCAGGACGAAATCCGCATTGAATCGGGCCGCTTCGCACTGGCAATCGAGGATGCTCAGGGCCGTTTCAACCTGAATTCGCTGCCAGGCAGCGGCGTCCTGGGCGCGCAGCTGTTGCAGCGTATCCTTGCGTCACTCGGCCTGCCACCCGATATTGGGCTGCGGATCGGCGCCCGCATGTCGCGGCCGGACCGCCTGGAACGTTTGGGTGAGCTTGTCGCAGATGCCGGTTTGACCGAGGCACAGGTTGCTTTGCTCTCGACGCTTGTCGTCGTCCTGCCGGAACGGACCGACATCAATGTCAACACCGCACCCGACGCGCTGTTGACGGCCCTTGCCGACAATCCCGTCCAAGTGCTCAATCTTCTTGCCATTCGCAAGCGTCAGGGATTTCTGACACCGTCCGACGTCACCGCTGCAAACATGATCTTTCCAGCCGGCACAGGATATCGGACGAACTATTTTCTGGTGACTGTCGACGCGACTGTGGGCGATACAACACGCCGCGTGCACAGTCTGCTTCGGCGACAGATGGGTGCGGGGGGCATTGCGAAAGTGGCTGTGCTCTCCCGCGAGTAGACGCGCTGCCTAGCCGCAATGGGGACACGGCACGAAGAACCGTCGCTGGTCGCTGACCTCATACTCCCGTTCGATCCGGCTCATTCCCCGGATGGTGGGAGTCGAAACCAGGAACACCTTGCGCCGGTGGGCGAAGGTCAGCGACCGCGCCTCGGCCAGCGTGACCGGATCGCCTTCCTCGTTGGCCGAGGCCGGATAGGCATCGACCTCGTCGAGGAAGATGTAGCGCGCCGGTGTCGAGCGCAGCCCGACCGCCGAGTTCGCCCCGGTCATGATCAGGATGCCGCCCGCGAACTCCTTCGACAGCATCGTGTTGCCCGCGTCGCGCGAGCGCGCCGGTTTCACCCGCTCGCGCAGGTCGGGGCTTTCGTCGATCAGCGGGTCGATCCGCTGCCGCGAGTTGCGTTTGGCCTATGGCCATGATAGCCAAATCTGGCAAATGCACTTCGGCAACATGGCCAAGGCCCGCGAGGCCGACCTCTGGCCCCCCGAACCCTTCACAAACCGCGACCGGAACTTCTATTGCGGCATCCTCGCCGACTTCGACCCCGACGGGAACCGCTTCACCATGAAACCCGAGGTTGCCTTGGGCTTTGCCGCACTGGGCATTTCCGCAAAACCCGTCAAGCCACAGGGGGACGCATGAACGCGCTCGGGATTGGCAAGCTCCGCCGCGTCGCCCTGCGCGAGGTCTGGAAGCATGAGGCCTATGATTTCACCCAATGGCTGCAGTCCAATATCGATGTGCTGAACGAGGCCTTGCCGTTCACTCTGGTCAATGTCGAGCGCGAACAGGCCGCCGGGGCCTTCAGCATCGATCTGGTGGCCGAGGATGACAGCAACGGCAAGGTCATCATCGAAAACCAGTTGGAGAAGAGCAATCACGACCATCTGGGCAAGCTGATCACCTATCTGACCGCCATGAGCGCGCGGGCAGCGATCTGGATCGTGTCGGAACCGCGACCCGAACATGTGGCGGCGATGTCATGGCTGAATGACAATTCCAGCGCCGATTTCTATCTTCTGAAGGTCGAGGCCGTGCAGATCGGGGAGTCGGCTCCCGCCGCATTGATGACCATGATCGTCAGCCCAGCGGAGGACAAATCGGACGTCGCCCGCACCAACCGGGAATTCGCCGCGCGTCATGACATTCGCCACACTTGGTGGTCCCAGTTGGTGAAACGCCCCGACGCCAAGTTGCATGCGCATATCACGCCCGGCGTTCATTCCTGGATTGGGACCAGCTCCGGCATTCGCGGTCTGCAATTGAATTATGTCATCACCCAAGACCAGTCCGGGGCGGAGCTTTACATTGACCGTGGCGCCGATTCTGATGAAGAAAACAAGGCGATCTTTGACCGGCTGTCTGAACACAAGGGGTCTATCGAGGCGGCTTTCGGGGGTGCCTTGAGTTGGGAGCGGCTAGTCACCAAGCGCGCCTGCCGCATCAAGGCGTTCGTCCCCGGCGGCTATAAGTCGACGGACGAGGCATGGGAGGGTATTCAGACGCAACTTGTCGGCGCGATGAACCGTCTGGAGGCCGCCCTGCGACCGCACCTGAAGACGCTGCAGCTTGGCAGATAGAAAATGGGAATGCCGTCATGAGCCTGCATCGTGAGGTTAACCTGGAGGCGCAAATCTGCGACCGAATGGCCGCCGCAGGCTGGATCCATGCGCCCGGCGATGCTGCCCTCTATGACCGCGCCCGCGCCTTGTTCCCCACCGATGTGGTGGCCTGGATACGTGCCAGCCAACCCAAGGCATGGGAGACACTGACCAAGAACCACGGGGCAGCGGCGGAGGCGATGCTCCTCGACCGCATCCGCAAACAGATGGACGAACGGGGCACGTTGGAGGTGTTGCGAAGGGGGGTGGAGATGATCGGCCTTCGCGCGCCTGTCGCGCTGGCCCAATTCAAGCCCGCCTTGGCGATGAATGCTGACCTACTTATCCGCTATCACGCCAACCGCCTGCGGGTGGTGCGGCAGGTGCGTTATTCGCTGACCAACGAAAACAGCATCGACCTTGTGCTGTTCCTGAATGGCCTGCCTGTGGCGACGACGGAACTGAAAACCGACTTCACCCAAGGCATTCAGGACGCCGTGGACCAGTATCGCTTTGACCGGCACCCTACCCCAAAGGGACAGCGCCCCGAACCCCTGCTGGGCTTCCCCGGCGGCGCGCTTGTGCATTTCGCTGTCAGCGACTCCGAAGTGATGATGACCACGAAGCTGGACGGACCTGCGACACGGTTCCTGCCGTTCAACAAGGGGGACGACGGCGGCAAGGGCAACCCGGTGAACCCCGAGGGGCACCGGACGGCCTATCTCTGGGACGAGGTCTGGCAACGCGACAGCCTGCTGGAAATCTTGGGCCGCTACATGGTGGCCACGCGGGATACAAAGAGGCAGGTCACGGGGATGATTTTCCCCCGCTATCACCAGTTGGACGCGACACGAAAGCTGCAGGCGGCGGTTTTAGCGGACGGAGCCGGGGGCAAGTATCTGGTGCAGCATTCGGCGGGTTCGGGCAAGACCAACTCCATTGCGTGGTCTGCCCATTTCCTTGCAGACCTGCACGATGCGCAGCACCAAAAAATCTTTGACACGGTGCTGGTGGTTTCGGACCGAACCGTGATCGACACGCAGCTGCAGGAGGCGATCTTCAGCTTCGAGCGGACAACTGGGGTGGTGGCCACGATCAACAGCGAGGCCGGAGCGAAGAGCGGCCAGCTGGCCGAGGCGCTGGCGGGTGGCAAGAAAATCGTGGTTTGCACCATCCAGACCTTTCCAAAGGCTTTGGCGGCAGTTCAAGAATTGGCAGCGACCAAGGGCAAGCGGTTCGCTGTCATAGCGGATGAAGCCCATTCAAGCCAAACTGGCGAGGCAGCATCAAAGCTGAAGTTGGTTCTGTCGGCGGAGGAGGCAGCTGACGTTGCAGATGGTGGCGAGGTAAGCGCCGAGGATGTCCTCGCTGCAAATATGTCGGCCCGCGCGGGCGCGACCGGCATCACCTACGTCGCCTTCACGGCGACGCCAAAGTCCAAGACGCTGGAACTTTTTGGGCGCAGGCCAGATCCAAGCCAGCCTGCAAGTTCCACGAACCTGCCTGAAGCCTTCCACGTCTACTCCATGCGGCAAGCCATCGAAGAGGGTTTCATCCTCGATGTGCTGAACAATTATACGCCTTACGGTCTGGCTTTTCGGCTGGCCGGTGAAGGCAAGGAGATCGATGAGAAGGAGGTCGAGCGCAACGAGGCGGTCAAGGCCCTGATGCGCTGGGTTCGCCTCCACCCCTACAATATCAGCCAGAAGGTGCAGGTGGTGGTCGAACACTACCGCGCGATGGTGCAGCCGCTGCTGGGAGGGCGCGCCAAGGCGATGGTCGTGGTGGGCAGTCGCCTCGAGGCCGTGCGCTGGCAATTGGCCATAGAGAAATACATCAAGTCCAAAGGTTATGCGCTCGGCACATTGGTTGCTTTTTCGGGCGACGTGCATGATCCGGAAAGCGGCCCGGAGCCATTCTCGGAGACGAGACGAGCCCTGACCCGTTCCGCGTCAACCGCTGAGTCTCCGAAGGGCGGATGGCCCGGCCAACGCCCTTTGAAACAAAAAGAAAAAAGGCCCCAATCGGGGCCCTTGGACGGATTCGGTGTCTGAATGTGGCGGAGCAGAAGGGACTGCCGTCCAACTCTCTCCCGTGCCGATGGCTGCGGCACGGGATTGCCGCGAAATGCTGCGCATTAACGGGGGACAGTAACTTGGTCCTAACCTGTGGCGCCGTTGGACCCGTCGGGACCACCATCCGCCCTCAACTTGCGGACCGCCATCAAAAGCTCCTCGACCGCGTGCTCTGCGGCGGCGAGCTTCATGGCCACCATCAGGTCCTGCCGCCCCGCCTGCGCGAGGAACGTTCCCAACACCTCGTCGGAGTGCTGGGCCAGCGAGACCAGATGGTCACCGCTCGGACCGTACCGTCCTGAAAACCAGTTCTTCACTGTCTTCTCGTTCGCCCCAGTCCAGGACGCAACCACCTTCGCCCCCGCCCTGTGGTCGCCGAGTGATCTGCGCAGCGCCGCTGCGATTTCGTCGGCGAACCGGCTCTCGGGTTCTTGTCGACCATTTCCACCATACCCTTTTCCCTTCGGAAATAACTTGCCCTTTTTCGGAAACGACATTCCGGCCTCCCTCGTTTTAAATGGACTGGAGGGATTCAGCCCTGGATTCAGGCGGTTCGGATGGATTTGCCAACAGTACCGAGGAGATGCATGTGTGAGCGGTCGATCTTCGACCATTTCCGGCAACAGCGACGGTGCGCCAGAGATGGACGTCCCAGCCGTCGCCTATGTGCGGATGTCGACCGATCACCAGAAATACTCGACCGAGAACCAGCTGGACGTCATCCGTAGCTACTCCGTCGCCCGCGGACTGCAGATCTTGCGCGTATTCGAGGACTCAGGGCGTTCCGGGCTGCGGCTCGACGGCCGGGAAGCGCTGCAGAACCTGATGGCCGAGGTCCAATCCGGCCAGGCCGACTTTAAGGCGATCCTCGTCTATGACGTCAGCCGCTGGGGGCGGTTTCAGGATGCCGACGAGGGTGCATATCACGAGCATGTCTGTTCGCGTGCGGGCATCCGGGTCCACTACTGCGGCGAGCAGTTCGAGAATGACGGCAGCATCGGTTCGAACCTTCTGAAAACCGTTAAGCGGGTGATGGCAGGCGAGTACAGCCGCGAGCTATCGGTCAAGGTATTCGCCGGGCAGTGCCGCCTCGTGGAACTCGGCTATCGTCAGGGAGGCGCGGCGGGGTATGGCCTGCGGCGAGTGCTGATCGACGAGCACGGCAACCCGAAGGGCGAGCTGTCTCGCGGCGAACAGAAGAGCCTGCAGACCGACCGCGTAATCCTGCTGCCCGGGCCCGAGGGGGAGCAGCTTCTCGTCCAGCGCATGTACGAGATGTTCGTCACCGAGGGGCGCACGGAGCGAGAGATCGCGGAAACCCTGAACGCCGAAGGACATCGCACCGATCTCGACCGACCGTGGACGCGAGCCACCGTCCATCAGGTGCTGACAAATGAAAAATACATCGGGAACAATGTCTTCGCGAAGGTATCTTTCAAGCTGAAGCAGCGCCGCGTTGTGAACCCGCGAAAAATGTGGATCCGCGCGGAGGGTGCATATCCCGCCATCGTCGATCAAGCGCTGTTCTTGCGCGCAAGGGAAATCGTGGATGCCCGAAGCCGCCATTTTTCCGATGATGAACTGCTCGAGGCCCTACGCACCATCCTCAATCGCCAAGGCACGCTGTCGGGGCTGATCATCGACGAGCAAGACGACCTGCCGTCCTCCAGTGCCTATCGCAGTCGCTTCGGCAGCCTTCTGCGCGCGTACAGACTGATCGGCTACGAGCCAGACCGGGACTATAGTTACATCGAGGTCAACCGCACCCTGCGGCAGGCCCATCCGCAGGTGATGGCCGAGATTATCGCCGGGGTCACTCGGCACGGCGGGTCGGCGGTGCAAAACCCGGAAACCGACCTGCTTCGTGTCAACGATGAGTTCACTTTGTCCATCGTGTTGGCCCGCTGCACGTCGACAGCAGCCGGAGCCCTGCGGTGGCGCATCCGCCTCGACACCGGACTCGTCCCAGACATCACCATCGCCGTGCGCATGGACGAGCTGAACGAGGCGCCCCGCGACTACTACGTGCTGCCCAGTATCGACATGACCTTTGGAAAACTGAAGCTTGCCGAGCAAAACGGGCTCGCGCTGGATGCGTACCGGTTCGACACGCTCGATTTCTTCTACACGCTCGCCTCGCGGGCTAGGATCGCGGAGGTGGCATGATGTACGAGGACTTTGAGCCGACCAGCCAGAAGCAGGTAAGCTTGATCCCGACCGACAGGATCCGGATCCTCAATCCCCGCGTCCGCAACCGCCGTGCGTTCGCGGAAATGGTCGAGAACATCGCTCGCATCGGCCTGAAGCGCCCGATCACCGTGGCACCTCGGCCTGGGACCGATCCGCGGGAATACGACCTCGTCTGCGGACAGGGTCGGCTCGAGGCATTCATCGAACTGAAACAGGACCGCATCCCAGCAATCGTGATCGACGCCGACGAGAGCGACTGTCTTGTCATGAGCCTCGTCGAAAACTGCGCGCGGCGGCAGCACAACCCCATCGACCTGATGCGGGAAATCGGCGCGCTCCGCCAGCGTGGCTATAGCGACCGCCAGATTGGCGAGAAGATCGGCGTGTCCACCGAATACGTGAACATGATCGCCGGGCTGCTCGAGAAGGGCGAGGAGCGCCTGGTCTCGGCAGTGGAAACCGGTGTCCTGCCACTGAACCTCGCCATCCAGATATCCAAGACCGACGCAAAAGGCGCACAAAAGGCGCTCATGGACGCCTACACCCAGAACAAGCTGCGCGGCCGGAAGCTTGCGCTTGTGCGCCGGCTGATCCAGCAGCGCGAACTGCGCGGCCCCCAACTCCAGAATAACCCGCTCGGACGCCGGATAGCAAAGCGGGCGCTGACCAGTGAAGGCCTTGTCCGCGCTTATCAGCAAGAGGCCACGCGCCAGAAGCTGCTGATCAAGAAGGCAGAGCTCACCCAGAGCCGTCTGATGTTCGTGCGCGAGGCCTTCCGAACGCTCTGCACGGATGCGCACTTCATGACGCTGCTCAGGGCCGAGGGGCTGGAAACGATGCCTGCCGATCTCGCCCGGTGCGTCACTGAGGGAGCATCGGCATGAAACGCGAGGCCCGCGAGCCCCCGCGCAGTGTCAGCCTCGGGTTCGAGGACGACTGCGTTACCCTCCCCATCGATGCCATCCTGCCGCTGCGCGCCTTCGGCAAGTCCGCCAAATCCAGCCGGAAGTACCGGCAGATCGTGGCCTCCATCGCCCAGATCGGGATCGTCGAGCCGCCCGTCGTCGTCCGGAACCCTGACAAGTCCGCAACCTGGTTGCTGCTCGACGGTCACATGCGCATCGAGGCGTTGAAGGACGCAGGCGCGATCGAGGTGGAATGCCTAGTTTCCACCGACGATGAAGCCTTCACCTACAACCGGCAGGTTAGCCGTCTCGCGCCGATCCAGGAACACAAGATGATCCGAAAGGCGATTGAGCGCGGCGTGCCGGAGGAGAAGATCGCGCTCGCGCTCGATCTCAACATGAGCAGCATCAGGCGAAAGGTCCGCCTGCTGGACGGCATCTGTGAGGAAGCCGTCGCGATCCTGAAGGACAAGCCCGCGACCGGCGCTGTGTTCGACGCGCTGCGCAAGATGAAGACTATGCGCCAAATCGAGGCGGCCGAACTGCTGGTCAACGCCAACAATTATTCCGTCGCCTACGTGAACGCGATCCTCGCGGGGACGCCGCAGGCCCAGCTGGTCGAGTCCTCCAAGCCGAAGAAGGTTAAGGGCATCACGCCGGAGGCGATGGCACGGATGGAGCAGGAACTGGCCCGCCTGCAGGAAGGGATCGCTTCCATCCAAGACACCTACGGCCAGGACCATCTGCACCTGACCGTGATCAAGGGCTACGTCGGCAAGCTGCTTGGGAACGCCCGGGTCGTGCGCTACCTGGCTCAGAACCATCCTGAGTTCCTCGGCGAGTTCCAGACCATAACCGAGATTACGCCGGCCGAGGCAGAGTAGCGGCCGCCGGCGGACGATGGGGACCCGGACCCGATAAGCGCGGGGACCGCGGGAGACGCCGGACTGCGGGCCGGATCAAGCGCGGCGGTGGGGATGGCGGCGACCCCGCTCGGAGCCCACCAGGTCGGCTCGAGCTTTCGCCGGCCGCGCGGCCGTTGATACGGCTGCGATCTTTTCTGGGCGTGTCGGAGTCTGAGCCACTCCGGCACGCCCATCTTCTCCGTCCCAAAACTGAGGTTCCATCCGTAGCTATAGTGGCTATAATGGCTCCGAACCTGGGGGCGCATATGCAACGCATGTCAGCACGTGATGCTAAAAACGGCTTTGGTCGATTGATCGATCTAGCGCGTGCAGGTCCTGTTGCGATCGAGAAGCATGGTCGCGCAGTCGTAGTGGTGGTCGCGCTTGAGGAGTATGAGCGACTCATTGGCGACGTGGGCAAAGAAGATGCGCCGACGAAGATCGAAGGCCACTCACCGAAGGGTGAGCAATGAATTTGACAGAGTATCACGCCAAGTATTTCGCCCACGATCTCACACGCCGCGCTTCTTCCGGGTTGGATCGGCTGTCCATGTCGCTTTTCGATGCCGCCGTCGATCTGAACCCCCATCAGATCGAAGCGGCATTATTTGCGCTTGAATCGCCCCTTTCAAAAGGTGTCTTGCTCGCCGACGAAGTCGGTCTAGGCAAGACAATCGAGGCGGGAATTGTTCTTTGCCAGTTCTGGGCCGAGCGGAAGCGTCGCCTGCTGGTCATCTGTCCAGCTTCCCTCAGGAAGCAGTGGGCTCTGGAGCTTTCCGAGAAGTTCAATCTTCCGTCCCGCGTCCTTGATGCGAAAACCTTTAGAGATGAACTCCGGCTTGGCCGCGCCCCGTTGAACGAGCCAGGTATTGTGATCGTCTCTTTCAACTATGCCAGCGCCTTGCGTGAAGAGATAAAAGCAATCGCTTGGGATTTAGTTGTCATTGATGAGGCCCACAAACTCCGAAATGCTTATCGCCCAAGCAATAAGGTCGGTCAGGGCATCCGCTGGGCCACAGAAGATTGTCGGAAGTTGCTGTTGACGGCGACACCGCTACAGAACTCACTCGTTGAGCTCTACGGGCTTTCGACGCTGATCGATGAGCACCTGTTCGGCGACATCAATGCTTTCAGGGCGCGCTACGCCAGCGCCGGAAGTAGCATGATCGACTTGCGACAGCGGCTTGCGACCTTCTGCAAAAGGACGCTGCGCAATCAGGTCGTTGAGTACGTTCGATACACCGAGCGGCGGGCAATCACGCGCCCCTTCACATCCAGCGACGCCGAGCATTCGCTGTATGAGGCAGTGTCTGCCTTCTTGCAGCGACCTAACAGCTACGCCCTCCCACAACGCCAGAGGCACCTTACGGCCCTCATACTGAGGAAGCTGCTCGCGTCGTCGTCACTCGCTATCGCAGGCACGCTCGACACGTTACGAGCGAGACTGGAAACACTCCGCGACGAACAGATCAAGGATGATCCGGAATTTGCCGAACGGCTTATTGAGTCGGAAGAGATAGAAGACGAGCTGCTTGACGACATTCTGGCAGATGACACCGATCCGGATTCGTCAGAAGCCGACGCGATGCCGATCGACCGGGCGAAGCTGAAAGAAGAGATTCAACTCCTCGAGCGCCTCAGTTCACAGGCACGAAACATCCCCGTCGATACCAAAACGGAGACGCTTCTCAAGGCGCTGGACATTGGCTTCGGGCAGATGGCCGAAACGGGCGCTGCACGGAAAGCGGTCATCTTCACGGAGTCCCGCAGGACGCAGGACTATCTCAAGAGTTTCCTTGAGAACCACGGCTACAAGGGCGAAGTCGTCGTCTTCAACGGGACGAACACAGGTCCTGAGGCGACACAGATCTATGAAGCGTGGCTGGCAAGAAATAGACTCAATGGCAGGTCCTCAGGCTCGCGCGCAATTGACGTGCGCGCCGCCCTAGTCGAACATTTTCGCGATGATGCGACGATCCTGCTCGCGACAGAGGCCGCAGCGGAAGGCGTGAACCTTCAATTCTGCTCGCTGGTCGTCAACTACGATTTGCCCTGGAATCCGCAGCGGATCGAACAGCGGATTGGTCGATGCCATCGCTATGGGCAAAAGCACGACGTCGTCGTGATCAACTTCCTGAACGAGCGCAACGAGGCCGATCGTCGTGTTCTCGAATTGCTTGGTGAGAAGTTCAGCCTTTTCAACGGCGTGTTCGGGGCTTCGGACGACGTCTTGGGAAGCATCGAATCTGGCGTCGATTTCGAGAAGCGCATCTTGGCGATCTATCAGGAATGCCGGACTTCCGAGGAGATTGAGGCCGCGTTCCAGAAGCTTCAGGAGGAAATGGACGCGAGCATTCGCGCCCGCATGGACGATACGCGGCGCAAGCTATTCGAGCACTTCGACGAGGATGTTCACCAGCGGCTGCGAATCCGGCTTGCCGATGCCAAAGCCCAGCTTGATCGCGTGGGTCAGCGGTTCTGGTCGTTGACGCGGTTCGTTCTGTCGGATCGTGCAATCTTCGACGAGGATGCTCTAGCGTTCGATCTGAAGATCCCGCCGAGCCCCGAGATATCGCCGGGCCGCTACCACCTAATCTCGAAGTCCCAGCCAGAGCCTGGCCACGATCGGAGCGAGGAGCCGAGCCGCTTCCTTTACCGCCTGTCACATCCCCTCGGAGAAAAGGTGGTCCAGAGCGGAAAATCGCTCCAAGCGCTCTCTGCAGTCATCACGTTCGATGTCACGAACCATGCCGCGCGCGTTCACGTCGTCGAGGCACTTCGCGGCAAGGCGGGGCATCTCATTCTGACGCGGTTGCAGATCGAGTCCTACGAGCGGGAGGAGTATCTCCTCTTCTCAGGCTTTGACGACGATGGCCTGACGCTGGACCAGGAAACCATGGAGAAGCTCTTCGGCTGCTCGGGCCACGTCGATGCTCAGACCGATATCCCGAGCATGGTGGCAAAGCGGCTTGAAGCCGAAGCGCAGCGTCACACCAAGGCGACAATCAGTGCCTCCCTCGAGCAGAACAGCGCGCACTTCAACCAGGCTCGCGACAAGCTTGAGAAGTGGGCGGACGACATGGTTCTTTCAGCCGAGAAGGCACTGGCTGACACCAAGGAACAGATCAAGGTGCTGCGCCGTCAGGCGCGCCAGGCCGTGACGCTTGAGGTGCAGCACTCTATTCAGGAGAAAATCCAGAAGCTGGAGCGCCAGCAGCGCCGCCAGCGCCAGGAGATCTTCACGGTGGAAGATGAGATCATAGAGAAGCGGGATGCGCTCATCGACCAGCTTGAGCGCAGGCTAGCACAGCGGACGACGACCGAGGTCCTCTTCTCAATCAGATGGAGGGTTACATGAACATCGAAACATCTTTCAAAGGGTCGCCAAACAGCCGCAGTTCAGAAGTGCTGGTTACGTTTTCCGCAAAGTGGAGAGAGCCCTTGCTGTCAGGCTCAATTGAATGCGTGCTGCGCAGGAGATATCCAAAATCCCTTGAGCCTTCACGTATGTACATTTACGTGGCTGCGCCATTCTCTCAGGTAATTGGTGTTTCAAATATTACGCGGCTTATAGATGTTAGTATTGAGGAAGCGAAAGCGCTACATGAAAAAACTGGTGTAGACGACAAAGAGCTCAGAAAATACTTCGACGGCTATGAATCTGTTGGTTGCTATTTCATTGAGGACACCCAGTATTTTTACCCTGCCATTTCATTGGAATCACTTAGAGACGAATGGTCATTTTACCCACCACAGAGTTTTGTCTCACTATCTCATGAAGCAGTAAGTTGGTTTTCTGCTAAAACCTCTACAAAATCGAGCTTAATTGAAACATGTAACGTTTCATCAAAATTTGAAGGTGGGAAGAAATGAGCCAGAAATTCGAGAAGCTGAGAACCCTGCTGAAGGAACTGTTCCAGCTCGACCAACCCGATCTCGATTTCGGACTCTACCGCATCATGCATGCCAAGAGCGCCGAGGTAACGCAGTTTCTCGACAAAGATCTGCTCCCCCAGGTGCAGCAGGCTTTCGGCCTCTACAAAACCGCTGACAAGGCGGAGCTGGAGAAGGAACTCGCCAAGGCGATCGAGCAGGCACAGAGCCTCGGCGCCGATCCCGAGACACTGCCGAAGGTCCAAGAACTTCGCGCCAAGATCGCCAATGACGCAGTCGACATCGGCGGGCTCGAGAACGAGGTTTACGACCACCTCTTCAGCTTCTTCCGCCGCTATTATTCGGAAGGCGACTTCTTGGCCAAACGCGTCTATCGGCCGGGCGTCTACGCGATCCCCTATGAAGGCGAAGAGGTCAAGCTCCACTGGGCCAACCGTGACCAGTATTACATCAAGACCAGCGAGTATCTACGTGACTACGCATTCCGGCTGAAGCCAGACAATGCTGCCAATCCCATGCGCGTGCACTTCCGGATGGCGGATGCCGCCGAGGGCGAACACGGCAACGTCAAGGCGGCCGAGGGCAAGGACCGCGTCTTCATCCTTGCTGCCGAGGACTTCATTGTCGAGGAAAAAGGCGATCTGGTTTTGCGCTTTGCCTTTCGTCCGTCGACCTTGGCTGACTGGCCGGAATCCGAGCGCGAGGGGAAGAAGAAGCCACCGGCGCAGAAGGACCTTACAGCTTCAGCGGTTAGCCGCATTCTGGCGGTCAGCGATGCTGCCTTCACGTCTTGGATTGCCGAACTTGGCAAACCCCATGTGAACCTGAACGGCGAAAAGCCCGGCCACTCCCGCATCGAGGGGCATCTGAAGCGGTACACCGCGCGCAACACCTTCGACTACTTCATCCACAAGGATCTTGGTGGCTTCCTGCGTCGCGAGCTGGATTTTTACGTCAAAAACGAGGTGATGCATCTAGACGACATCGAGAGCGACACCGCGCCGCGCGTGGAGCAGTACCTGTCGAAGATCAAGGTGATCCGCCGGATCGCCGGCAAAGTCATAGATTTTCTAGCCCAACTAGAGAACTTTCAGAAAAAGCTATGGCTGAAGAAGAAGTTCGTCGTCGAGACTCAATACTGCATTGCGCTGCGCAGAATTCCAGAGGATTTTTATCCTGATATTTCTGCCAATGATGCGCAACACGAAGAGTGGGTCCAGCTCCTGAAGATCGATGAAATCGAAGGTGATTTGACAACACCTGCATACACAAAGCCACTAAGTATTGATTTCTTGAAATCATTCCCAACCATGATGATTGACACAAGATTTTTTAATAGTGACTTCAACAGCAGGCTGCTGGCCTCTATTCCTGATTTGGATGAAGCAAGCTCAGGCACTTTAATCAATAGCGAAAACTTCCAAGCTTTGGGCCTCATACGGGCAACCTACCATAATAAGATAGACTGCATCTATATCGATCCGCCGTATAATACGGACGCCTCAGCAATCATTTACAAAAATGATTATAAGCACTCCTCTTGGCTTAGTCTGATGGAAAATAGAATTCAAGCATCCCAGAGCTTAATGACGCGTACTGGCATATTCTGCCTTGCCATTGACGATGAGGAGGTGTCTGAGGCGCGCCAGTTGATGGGGGCGAACTTTCGGAAGAGTATTGGCTTTGCTGCAGTTCGCTCCAATCCACAAAGCCGTAAGGCGAAGGGAAAGTTCTCTCCCTCGCACGAATATGCTCTGTTCTACGGAAACTCCGAGGATTCGACACCTGGCAGCCTTGAGTTAACTGATAAGCGCTTGGCTCGCTACCCGAGAGAAGATGAAAAAGGCCGCTACTCCTGGATGAATTTTATTCGAACAGGCACTGACGACAAGCGCGAAGATCGCCCGGAAATGCATTTCCCCATTTACGTCGACCCCAATGATAAACTCCGAGTCCCCAAAATGAGGTGGTCCGATGACGACAATGCATATATAATTCTTGAAGAGCCTCGAGTGGGTGAAGTTGCGGTATATCCCGTATCAAAGACATCTGAAGGTGTAGTCGAGAAGCGCTGGCATCGTGGGTACCAACGCGTTATTGACGAGCCTGAAGAATTCAGAGTTCGCCGGGATGAATCCGGAGTTCCGTCCATAGATTTCAAGACACGTATCGATGAAGCATCGACACCAGTGACATGGTGGGACAAAAAGGAATATGCCTCATCAAACTATGGCGCCGCTGAACTTAAAGCACTTTTCTCGCGGAAAGATTTTGACTTCCCGAAGGCGCTCACTCTTGTTCTTGATTGCATCCGCGCCTCTAATCCAAGTCAATCTGCGATGATATTGGATTATTTCGGCGGCTCGGGTACAACTGCGCACGCAGTCATTAATCTCAACCGAGAAGATGGAGGGGGGCGTCGATTTACTCTTGTTGAGATGGGTAAGCACTTCGACTCGATTGTTGTGCCAAGGGTTAAGAAGGTCACCTTTACGCAAAATTGGTCGGACGGAAAACCGCAGGGTTCTGCGACAAGCGAAGAGGCTGTGAAAAGTCCGGGAATCGTAAAGATTGTGCGCCTCGAATCCTACGAAGACGCCCTCAACAATCTGGTGCCGGACCGCTCGCCGCGACAAGACGATCTCTTGGCATCCGCAGAAGCGCAGGGCACCGATCGTCTCAAGGAGCAATACATGCTCCGCTACATGCTCGATGTGGAAACGCGTGGCAGCCAGTCGCTGTTGAACGTGAGAGCTTTTGCCGATCCGACCGCCTACAAGCTGAAAGTGAAGCGCCCGGGGTCGGATGAAAGCAGCGAGGTGAACGTCGACCTGTTGGAGACGTTCAACTGGCTGATCGGCCTCACCGTGCATGGTATCGCCGCGCCGCAGACCTTCACCGCCGAGTTCGAGCGCGACGCCGAGGGGCGGATGAACATCAAGGGGCGGCTGCGCCAGGACGCAGCTGGTCCGTGGTGGTTCCGCACCGTGACCGGCACCACACCGGATGGGCGCCGCACGCTGATCATCTGGCGCAAGCTCACCGGCGATCCGGAGCAGGACAACCTCGTGCTGGACACCTGGTTCACGCGCGCTGGCTACTCTGCCAAGGACAGCGAGTTTGGGCTGATCTACGTCAACGGCGACAACAACCTGGAAAACCTGAAAGCTGCCGATGACACATGGAAGGTCCGTCTGATCGAAGAGGACTTCCACCGACTGATGTTCGACACGGAGGGTCTGTGATGGCCCGCGCCGCAACCAAATCAAAGCCGCGCGCCGGGAAGCCGCAAGTCAAGTTTGTCCACAAGTTGGTCCTGAACCAATGGATGCTGTCGCTGTTCGATGTGAAGCGCTTCGAGCAGCTGGCAGAGCACCTCCGCAACGAGAAGCTGGAAGGCATGGACGAGAACAACGTCCATCATTTCCATCACGCCCTGACGGCGCAGCTTTTCAATCTGACCAAGCTGCCGACCGAACTGCTGCTTGAGTATGATCAGAACATCGTCAAACACACCCAGCGGCTGAACGAGCGCCGCATCACTCGCGGCGAAGACCCGATCGTCTGGAAGTACTTCCAGTACCTGACGCTGCTATTCACCGAGATCTATCTTGATCGCTATTTCAGCGATCCGGCCGCCTTGTTGAAAGCGATCAACGAGCAGGTCGCCACCTGTAATGCTGACAAGCCCGAAGCGGACCACATTGCGTCCTTCAGGGAAGACGGCGAAGCGTGGTCGCAGATCAACAAGCTCGCCTACTGGAGCGCGACCGGCAGCGGCAAGACGTTGTTGATGCACGCGAATATCCTGCAATACCAGTTCTATCTCGACAAACATGGCCGTCGCCGCGACCTGAACCGGATCATTCTGCTGACGCCTAACGAAGGGCTCAGCCAGCAGCACTTTCGAGAGTTCGAGGCGGCGGGCCTAGCGGCCGAGCTGTTCCAGAAGGACGGCGCCGGACTTTTTACCGGGCAGCGGATTGAAATCCTCGATATCCATAAGCTCAAGGACGAAATGGGTGACAAGACCATCGCCATCGACGCCTTCGAGGGCAACAACCTGGTGCTGGTTGACGAGGGTCACCGCGGCGCGTCAGGCGGCGAGGAAGGCGCCTGGATGCGCTTCCGAAATGCGCTCTGCGAAAAGGGCTTCTCTTTCGAGTATTCGGCCACTTTCGGGCAAGCTGTAAAAGGAAGCCGGGCGCTCACCGACACTTACGCAAAGAGCATCCTGTTCGATTACTCCTACCGCTACTTTTACGGCGATGGATTCGGGAAGGACTACCAGATCCTCAATCTCGACGAGGGAACGCAGGCCAACCATCTTGATTCCTATCTGGTCGCCTGCCTTCTTGCATTCTTTCAGCAGCAGCGACTTTTCAAGGAGCAGGAATTCGCGTTCCGCCCGTTTAACATCGACAAGCCACTCTGGATCTTTGTCGGAGGCAGCGTAACCAAAACGCTCGCCTCGCGCGATGCATCAGACATCATCGAAATACTGAAGTTTCTCTCGAGGTACGTAGCCAACCGTTCCGCGAGCATTGAGCGTATCCAGCGCGTTCTTAATCAGGGGCTTGTCACCGCCGGTGGGAAGAACCTTTTCGCAGGCCGTTTCACCTATCTGAACACGCTCGGCCTTTCAGCCGCGCAAGTGTTCGAAGAATCGCTCTCGATCCTGTTCAACGCCGCAGGGGGTGGCGCGCTCCGTGTCGAGAACCTGAAGGGTGCAACCGGCGAAATCGCGCTGCGCGTCGGCGACAACGAACCCTTCGGCGTGATCAACGTGGGCGACGACGCCAAGCTGGTCAAACTTTGTGAAGACAACGGGATCGCCACCCAAGACAGCGAGTTCGCGGGCTCGCTCTTCCATGCGATCAACACCCCGCAATCGACGGTCAACCTGCTGATCGGGTCAAAGAAGTTCACCGAAGGCTGGAACAGCTGGCGCGTGAGCACCATGGGCCTAATGAATGTCGGCCAGACGGAAGGTTCGCAGATCATCCAGCTCTTCGGCCGTGGCGTGCGGCTCAAGGGCTATGGTTCGAGCCTGAAGCGCAGCGGCAAAGCCCAGTTGCCCGATGAGATCGAACGCCCCAAGCACATCGGCGTGCTGGAGACACTTTCTATCTTCGGGATTCGAGCGGACTACATGGCCCAATTCCGCGACTTCCTTGAGGAGGAAGGGCTGCCGGTCAATGATGACCGCATCGAGTTCATGCTGCCGATCATCAAGAACCTGGGAACCCAGAAGCTCAAGATGATCCGCCTCAAGAACACTATCAACGGCGTCAGCACCGAGTTTGGGGATGCGTTCCGGCGTTTGGGGCCAATTCCTACCCTGTCGAAGCCCGATCCGGCCAAGGAGGAGGCGACCGTATACCTTCAGAAGAACCAGGTTGTCCTCAACTGGTATCCAAAAATCCAGGCCATGAAATCGGGCGGCGTCGCTGGTGGTGATGTCGAGGCCGCACCGAACTTGGCCCACCTGAACACGAGGCATCTCGCGTTCCTTGACCTCGACCGACTCTATTTCGAGCTTGAGCGGTTCAAGGCCGAACGGGGCTGGTACAATCTCAATCTTTCAGCAGGCGGGATTGCCGATCTGCTTGCCGACCAGAGCTGGTATCAGCTGCTCATTCCTGCCGAAGAGCTCGCGTGTGACTCTTTCGAGAAAGTCCGACTTTGGGAAGAGATCGCCCTGTCCCTGCTGAAGAAGTTCACCGAGCGCTACTACACGTTCCGCAAGCGCGAATGGGAGTTGCCGCATCTTGAATTTCAGGAGCTGACAGAAAACGATCCGAACTTCCCCAAGGGCCGAGATGAAGACGGCGAAGGTTACTACCGCATCCTCCTCGACCGGTCGCAGGAAGAAATCGTTACGAAGCTCACGGAGCTGAAGGACCTGATCGAGAAAGGTGATCTGAAGCCGTGGGAATTCAGCGGCATGAAGGCGATCTGGTTTGGGCGGCATCTCTATGAGCCGCTACTGTATCTCGATCAGAGCGTCGTCGAGGTCAGTCCGGTTCCGCTCAACAAGGGCGAGCGAAACCTGATCGAGGACGTGAAATCATTTCATGACGACACACCCGGATTTTTCGCCGACAAGGAACTTTATCTCCTCCGAAATTTGAGCAAAGGGCGCGGAGTCGGCTTCTTTGAGGCCGGTAATTTTCATCCCGACTTTATCCTTTGGCTGATTTCCGGCGGGAGACAGTTCATCGCCTTTGTTGATCCAAAGGGCATTCGGAACATCGGCTTTAACGATCCAAAAATTCAATTCTTCCAGACGATTAAGGATATCGAGCAGCGCCTTGCCGAGCCGTCAGTGACACTCAGTAGCTTTATTGTTTCAAACACGCCGTCGCATGTGATGCGACTGCTCTGGGCAGTTGATAAACCGGCAATGGAGGCGCGGAACATTCTATTTCAGGAGGAAGACAAGACAACCTACGTCGGCAAGATGATGCAGAAGCTAAGCGAAATGAAAGAGCCGTAATCAGTCTGATCGTCATGGCGTTGGGGAAATATGCGATGTCAGCAGAAACGAGCGCGCGATCCATTCGGCTTGTAGGAGCAGGATACAATCGCACCGCGGATCAGATGCCACAATTTATTGCAGTAGGCGGCAAGTGGAGATGTCGTTTGCTCCAGGCACCCAAACTAGTGTTGGCTCTTTCGAGCTCATGAAAGCGCCGAAGGTTTATTCGTTGATCCGACTGCAAAAACGCCCTGTGTTCGGGTTTTTGGCTGATCCCTTCGGCAAGTCGGTCCGCACAATGGAACTGGATGGCGATCACATCCGGATCACGCGCCGCAGCCAAGTCGCATCTATGTCATTGAAGTCGTTGGCGAGTGTGCCTTCCCTCAAAAAGGGGATGCTCGGAACCGCACTGACAATCAGTTCAGACGAGTTGGACGATGTCACGCTGAAGGGCGCTGGCCACCACGCTGCCCGTGACTTCTCTGCGCAGATCACGGCAGCGTGGACTCGCATCAATCTCGCGGCCCTCGAGAATGAAACGGCGCGCCTAGACCGAATCCTCGCTGAGGTGCTGTCGCTTTCGGCACCGTCTCGATACCCCGCCGCGTGTCAGATAGCACCCCTGCTGGACGCAGCCCGTGCTCTGGATGCTTCGCTGCTGTCGAAGCTGAACGCTGAGGCCATCGGCCCGGATGTCGTCGCACGCATAGCACCCGTCCGGAAATTCGCCGCTGACCCGCGAACGGCAAGAGCGAGTGCCATCGCCGCCTTCGTCACTGCCGAACTGGACCGCTGGAAGGATTTCTTCGACACCATCGAGAGCAAACCGCTAACGCCGGAACAGCGCCTGTCGGTTGTCGTCGACGAGGATGCGACGCTGGTCCTCGCCGGGGCGGGATCGGGGAAGACCAGCGTCATAACCGCCAAGGCGGCCTATCTGGTCAAGGCGGGCATTCGACAGCCGGAGGAAATCCTGCTCCTGGCCTTCGCGAAGAATGCGGCCGAGGAAATGTCGGAACGGGTCGAAGCCCGATCCGGCGTGCCCATCGTCGCGCGGACCTTCCACGCGATTGCCTATGACATCATCGGGATCGTCGAAGGGTCAAAGCCTGCCCTTGCGGACCATGCCACCGACGACATGGCCTTCAGCAACCTGATCAAGCAGATTCTGAAGGACCTCGTCTACCGCCTGTCAGAGGTGTCGAAGGCGATCATCCAGTTCTTCGCGCATTTCCTGGTCGAGCCCAAAACGGAATGGGACTTCAAGACCAAGCATGACTTCTACACCCACATGGAGAGCCAGGACCTGCGGACGCTGCAGGGCGAGAAGGTCAAGAGTTACGAGGAGCTGCAGATCGCCAACTGGCTTTACGAAAACGGCGTCGACTACGAATACGAGCCCCTCTACGAACACAAAGTTTCCGAGATCGGCAGGCGCGATTACCAGCCCGATTTCCGTCTGACCGAGAGCGGCATATACATCGAGCATTTCGGGGTGCGGCGCGAGAAGGCGCGGGACGGTAGGGAAAGGCTGGTCACGGCGCCCTTCGTGGATCGTGACGAATACCTGGCAGGGATGGACTGGAAGCGGAAGGTCCACGCCGAGCATCAGACTACCCTGATCGAGACCTACAGCTATGAACGGCAGGAGGGCCGCCTGCTGACCGGCCTCGCCGAAAAGCTGGCTCCGCATGTTACCCTGAACCCCCGGCCGGTCGACACTATCTATGACCGGATCGTCGAGCTGAAGCAGGTCGATGACTTTTCCAAGCTGCTCGGAACCTTCCTGCGAAAGTTCAAGAGCGGCGGCTACAGCCTGCAGGACTGCGAGACCAAGTCAGATCGGATGAAGCTGGGCAAGCGCGCGCGGGCGTTCCTAGACGTCTTTGCGCCGGTCTTCGAGGAATATCAGACGCGTCTGGCGGGCCGGATCGACTTCGAGGACATGATCCTGCGCGCCGCGCGCTATGCAGAGGACGGCCGCTATGTCAGCCCGTTCCGCCACATCCTTGTCGACGAGTTCCAAGACATCTCGCAAAGCCGGGCAAGGCTGGTGAAGGCGCTGAAGGCGCAGCATCCCGATGTGCGCGTCTTTGCCGTGGGTGACGACTGGCAATCCATCTTCCGCTTCGCGGGGTCCGACATCCACCTGATGCGCCATTTCGGGCGGGAGTTCGGGGGTCGCTTCGATGGCGAGACCGGCGTGCACAGGACTGTTGACCTCGGCCGCACCTTCCGTTCGGTCGACCAGATCGCCTTTGCCGCCCGCACATTCGTCCTGCGGAACCCCGCCCAGATCGACAAGAAGATCGTCCCGGCCGGGACCGCGACCGAACCGGCGATCAGGGTCGTTTCCGTGTCCAAAAGCGAGGACGAGGGGAAACTTAACGAGGTGCTTGCCACCCTGTCTGCTGCCGCGGCGCTTGAGGCCAAGCCCGTGACGGTGCTGCTCCTCGGCCGCTATCGTTTCAACGAACCGGACATGCCGGGTCTGCGACGCCGTTTCCCGCGGTTGAAGATCGACTTCAAGACCATCCACGCCTCGAAGGGGCTGGAAGCCGACCACGTCGTCCTTCTGAACGCCGACAGCGGGCGCATGGGGTTCCCGTCAGAAATCGTCGATGACCCGCTCTTATCTCTGGTCTCCCCGGAGGAGGAGGCGTTCCAGAACGCAGAGGAGCGGCGCGTCATGTATGTTGCGATGACGCGGGCTCGACATACCCTGACCATCCTTGCCTCGAATGCCCGACCGTCGTCCTTTGTGACCGAGCTTCGCAAAGACCCCGCCTACGGGGTTTCAACAGCCCCAGGGGCCGAACCCGAGGCACATATCTGCGGCGAATGCGGTGGGCGATTGCTGGGCGTGACCGGGCAGGATGGCCGTTTCTGGTATCGCTGCGAGCATGTGCAGCATTGCGGAAACCTGCTGCCCGCCTGCCCGTCCTGCGGCACAGCCCTGCCACGCCTTGCCGAGGGTACGAGCGAGGTTCGATGGTTCGCCCTGAACAACCTCCATACCATTGATTTTGCGCTGAAACGTTGCGGTTTTTCTCGCCATGGCCTGCAGTGTTTTGTATGATTTCCTTCAAACCCCTGCAATTTTGGTCCCGCCCATGAAGCACCGCCCGCGCCTTCCGGAACAGGATGATCTGCTGCGTCCGCGGCTGGTTGACATGATCGACCAGCGGCACGCGCTGGTGAAACTGGCGGCGCTGATTGACTGGGAGGTGTTCGAGCGGGAATGGGCGGGGTTCTTTCCGTCCGGCAAGGGTCGGCCCGCGACGGAGCCGCGGCTGGTGGCGGGGCTGCTTTATCTCCAGCACGCTTACCGGCTGTCGGATGAGGCGGTGGTCTCGCGTTGGGTTGAAAACCCGTATTATCAGCACCTCACCGGTGAGGTTTTCTTCCAGCACAA
>JBKBVT010000392.1:0-1649 GCA_046289305.1 Hyphomonas sp.
GGTCGAAATCCTCGGCATGGGGATACGAGGGATCATAGAACAGGTCGTCTCCCGCCAACCTGCGGTCAATCATCAGCGTCGGATGCAGCAGGATCGTATAGAAGAGCGACATCACCTGGGCCGACCGGCTGATCAGGGCAGAGGGCACGTCTCCCGCATAGATCCGCTCCTTGTAGAGGATGTCGACCGCCGTCCCGCAGAGGCAAAGGCCTGGATCAGCCTCGAATGCCGCGACCTGGCGGCGGAACCGCTCGGGATAGGCAATGTCATCGGCGTCCATACGGGCGATCAGATCGCCCTTCGCGAGGCCTATGCCTTCATTCAGTGTCGCGATCAGGCCGCGATTCTCGCGCGATACGACACGGATGCGGCTGTCGCGCGCGGCGAATGCCTCGATCCGGGCCAGCGTGTCATCGGTTGAGCCATCATCGATGACGATCAGCTCGAAATGCGGATAGGTCTGGCTGAGGATGCTGCCGATGGCCGCATCAATGTAAGGTCCCGCATTATAGGCAGGCAGAACCACGGAAATGAGCCGGTCGGACAAGGCATGACCCATGATCTGAGCCCGGCGGAGATGCCGGGCAGGGCGCCTCATCTGGCCGGAACGGTTAATCCCTGCAGGTACAGGGAAGCAATCTGTGTGCCGGTTGCACTAGGCGGCCTGAATCTGACGTGAAACAAGCCTTTGAAAGCATACTGCATAACCCGTTAAGGCAGCGTGGACAGCCCAACCGGCCTGTGACATAAGCCGCGCTTTCTAGCAGGATCACGAGGCTCCGGGCGCGCCGGTCGACGTGCGCCGCACGGCTCAAGAATGGAAGAACGTCTCATGGAAGTGACACAGACCAAGGTCGAAGGTCTTCGCCGCACTTTTGAAGTCAAGGTACCGGCAAGCGAGCTGAAGACCCGTCTCGACGACCGGATCGAGGAAATCCGCCCCCAGATGCGCCTGAAGGGCTTCCGCCCCGGCAAGGTGCCGGCCGCCCATGTGCGCCGGATGTATGGCCGCGACCTGATGGGCGAGCTGATCGACAAGCTGGTCAACGAAACCAACCAGAAAGCCCTTGAAGACAATTCCCTGCGCCCGGCCGGCCAGCCGAACGTGCAGATGGAAGCCGACATCGAGAAGGTCGTCCTCGGCGAAGCCGACCTTGCCTATCACATGCATGTCGACATCATGCCGGAATTCACCCCGGTGGACGTCGCGACCCTGACGATCACCCGCCCCGTCGCGGAAGTCGCCGAAGAGTCGATCGAGGAAGCGCTGAAGCGCATCGCCGACCAGAACATCAAGTATGAGCCGCGCGCCGAAGGCGAAGCCTCCCAGGACGGCGACGCCGTCGTGGTTGATTTTGTCGGCAAGATCGACGGCGAAGTGTTCCCCGGCGGTTCGGCCACCGATTCGCGCGTGGCGCTGGGTGATGGCGCCTTCATTCCGGGCTTTGAAGACCAGCTCGTCGGCGTGAAAGCCGGCGACGAGGTCGAGATCAAGGTCACCTTCCCGAAGGATTACGGCGCAGAGCATCTGGCCGGCAAGGACGCCGTCTTCGAGACCAAAGTGAAGGCCATTCAGGCCCCGCAGGAGAGCCAGATCGATGACGGCCTCGCCGAGCGCCTGGGCTTGTCGGACCTTGAGGCCCTGAAAG
>JBKBVT010000393.1:0-1642 GCA_046289305.1 Hyphomonas sp.
CGGTTCGACCATCTCCTTGACTCTGCTGATGGCGTGGATGCCCCCTCCTGACGGCATCGCACTGTGCCAATGTGATGAGTGTTGAAGCCATCACAGGAAGAGAGGACATCCATGTCGGAAGTTGCCATCATCGGCATTGACCTTTCAAAGCGCGTTTTCCAGTTGCATGGCGCGCGCGCCGACGGGTCGGTTGTGTTTCGCAAGAAGCTTTCGCGGAGCCAGGTGCTGGCATTCTTTGCGCGGCACGCGAAGTGCGTTGTTGCCATGGAGGCCTGCGCCACGGCCCATGGCTGGGGACGCGAGCTCGAGAGGCTTGGCCATTCTGTCCGCTTGATCCCGCCGGTCTATGTAAAGCCGTTCGTCAAGCGTCAGAAGAATGATGCGGCGGATGCTGAGGCCATTGTCGAGGCGGCGTTGCGGCCCACCATGCGGTTTGTCGCGATGAAGACGGAAGACCAGCAGGTCCGCGCCATGCTGTTTCGCACGCGGCAGATGTTCGCCGGCCAGCGCCCCCGGATGATCAATGCCTTGCGCGGGCATCTCGCCGAGCATGGACTGGTCGCGGCGACGGGGACAGCGCAGCTCAAGCTGCCTTGCGGATGCGATTGAAGACGGCAACACAGCTTTGCCTGAGGGCGTCCGGAACCTGGGTCAGATATATCTGGCGCAGATTGCAGGGTTGAACGCTCGGGTTGCAGAGCTTGACCAGAAGATGCGGAGTGCGGCCAAAGAGGCCGATGTGGCGAGGCGGTTCCAAGCCATGCCGGGCGCGGGACCGGTCACCGCGCTTGCGATCGAGACATTCGCACCTGATCTGGCGGCCTTCCGGCGCGGGCGCGACTTTGCAGCCTGGCTCGGGCTCGTGCCGAAGCAGCACTCGACGGGCGGCAAAGCCCGTCTGGGCAAGACGTCGAAGATGGGGCAGCGTGACATCCGCACGCACCTGGTCGCAGGCGCCATGGCCGTTCTGCAGGCTGTCGAGCGGTTTGGCATCCCGAACAATGGCTGGCTGACGCGCATGCGGGCTCGAAAGCCTCGCATGGTCGTGGCGATTGCACTTGCCAACAAGATGGCCCGTGGCCTCTGGGCCATGATGCCGAAACAAGAAGACTACCGGAACCCGGTGGCGACAATGGCATGGGCACACTGCGCTTTCCATTCCGCCCTGGCCAATTCGTCCCGATACTGCGGGAGTGTGAGGAGGTCACTGAACAGCAAGGGCAAAGGATCGACAAGATCCGGGTCAGAAAAAGCAGATATAGGTGAAAAACTCTTCGCTTGATCTGATCCTAACCGGCTGATTCAATTGATTCAGACAGGTTGGAGGGTCTGGCGATGATGGGTCGGCAAGAGGTTCAGGAGGCGCTGTTTTACCGGTTTCGCATCGAGGATCACGTCCCCGCTGATCATCTGTTGCGCCGGATTGACTGGTTGCTGGACTTTGGTGCAATCCGCCGCGAGTTGGAAGAGCTCTACAGTCAGACTGGCCGACCTTCGGTCGATCCCGAACTGATGATCCGCATGTTGCTGATCGGCTATCTCTACGGCATCCGGTCGGAACGACGGCTGGTGGCAGAGGTTCACCTCAATCTCGCCTATCGCTGGTTTTGCCGTCTCGGCCTCGAAGGCCGCGTGCCAGACC
>JBKBVT010000394.1:0-1640 GCA_046289305.1 Hyphomonas sp.
GTGTCGGCGCTGGATGTTCCGGCCCGGCAGGTGCCCGACCTGCACGACCTGCTGCGCGCCAGCGACATCGCGGTGATCGCGGTGCCGGGCGGTGCGGGCACGCGCGGTCTGATCGGGGCGCCTGAACTGGCGGCACTGGGCGCGAACTCGGTTCTGATCAATATCGCGCGCGGCGATGTGGTGGACGAGGCGGCGCTGATCGCGGCGCTGAACGCGGGCACCATCGCGGGCGCGGGTCTCGACGTCTATGCCGCCGAGCCGCATGTGCCGCCGGCGCTGATCGCCGCGCCGAACGCCACGCTGCTGCCGCATCTGGGCACCGCCACAGACGAGGTGCGCACCGATATGGCGCTGCGTGCGATGGCCAATGTGATTGCCCATGCCGAGGGGCGCGGCCTGCCGGATCGCGTTTTACCGGCGCGATAGCAGGGAACCCGGTGCGGGGGCTGTTCGTTGACCTGCCAGATCAATCAGTGATTGAAGGAGCACAAAATGAACTGGGATATCATCCAAGGTAAGTGGAAGCAGCTTAAGGGTTCGGCCAAAGAAAAATGGGGCGAACTGACCGATGATGAACTCGACCAGATCGAGGGCAACAAGGACAAGCTGGCTGGCAAGCTGCAAGAGAAATACGGCTGGACCAAGAACGAAGCCGAAAAAGAGATCGACGACTATTTCCGCGACAAATAAGCGGTCGGTCGGTTGACGGAAAAGGGCGCCCTTGGGGCGCCCTTTTTGCTGTGGGCGATCAGTCCAGCCGCTTGCCGGTGTCGCGGTGGAACAGGTGCAGCGCCTCGCGCCGGAACGACAGGCGCAGATTGTCCGCAAGCGGCGCATCCGGCGACATGGTCAGCGTGATGCGCTGGTCGCCGGTCATGCCATGGACCAGACGCTGCGCGCCCAGCTCTTCGACCGCCATCACACGCATCTCGATCGGGCCATCGGTGCTGACGGTCAGGTCTTCGGGGCGGATGCCGACCTGCCCTGCATGGGCCGTGCCCGGCAGATGCGGCACGGCGCGGCTGTCGATCAGGTTCATCGCCGGGCTGCCGATGAAGCTGGCGACAAAGGCCGAGGCGGGGCGGCGATAAACTTCCAGCGGGGTGCCGATCTGTTCGATCTGCCCGCCGTTCAGCACCACCAGCCGGTCGGCCAGCGTCATCGCCTCCAACTGGTCATGGGTGACATAGATCGAGGTCGTGCGCAGGCGTTTCTGCAGATCCTTGATCTCCAGCCGCATCGCCACGCGCAGTTTCGCATCGAGGTTCGACAGCGGTTCGTCGAACAGAAACGCCGCCGGTTCACGCACGATGGCGCGGCCCATGGCAACCCGCTGACGCTGGCCGCCCGACAGGGCGCGCGGCTTGCGGTCCAGAAACGGGCCGATCTGCAGGATGTCAGAGGCGATTTTCACCCGCCGCTCGATCTCGGCCTTGGGGGTGCGGCGGTTTTTCAGGCCGTAAGCCAGGTTCTGACGCACCGACATATGCGGATAAAGCGCGTAGTTCTGGAACACCATGGCGATGTCGCGGTCGCCCGGCGCAAGGTCGGTCACATCGCGGTCGCCGATATGCACGCTTCCGCCCGACGCAGGTTCCAGCCCGGCAAGGATCTTGAGCATCGTGGACTTGCCGCAGCCC
>JBKBVT010000395.1:0-1620 GCA_046289305.1 Hyphomonas sp.
AGGTGATGCAGGCCTCGCTGGCCGTGCGCGAAGTGGTGATGAAGGTGCTCGATGTCTTCATCTTCGTGATCGTCTATTTCCTGTCGGCGCTCGCCCTCGTCGGCGCGGCCGATCCGCTGCTCATGCTGCCGCTGATCCTCTGGGCAATCGTCTATGGCGGTGTGCTCTGGTGGTTCGTGCCGCGCCTCGGCAAGATCGCCGAAGCCCAGGCCGATGCCCGCTCGATCATGACCGGCCGCATCGTCGATTCCTACACCAACATCCAGACCGTGAAACTCTTCGCCCATTCCGGCCGCGAGGAGGTCTATGCCCGCGGCTCGATGGAGGGCTTCCTCGCCACCGTCCACCGCCAGATGCGCATGGTCACGGGCTTCAACACCATCGTCTATGTCAACAATTCGCTGCTCGTCTTTCTCATTGCCGCCGGCGGCCTGTATCTCTGGATGGGCAATCTCGTCGGGGCTGGCGCCGTCGCTGCTGCCATCGGTCTGGCTTTGCGCATCAAGTCGATGTCGCAATGGATCATGTGGGAAGTCGCGGGTCTCTTTGAAAATATCGGCGTCGTCTATGACGGCATGGCGATGCTGGAAAAGCCCGTCGCCGTCACCGATGCGCCGGGCGCGGTGCCCCTGCCGCGCGTTACCGGCGAAGTCGCCTTCCAGGACGTCACCTTCCATTATGGCAAGGGCGGCGGCGTCATCGAGGGCCTGAACCTCACCATCCGCCCCGGCGAAAAGATTGGCCTGGTCGGCCGCTCGGGCGCGGGCAAGACAACACTCACAAACCTGCTCCTACGCTTCTATGATGTCGAAAGCGGGCGCATCCTCATCGACGGGCAGGACATCGCCGCTGTCACCCAGGATTCCCTCCGGGCACAGATCGGCGTGGTCACGCAGGACACCTCGCTCCTCCACCGTTCCATCCGCGAGAACATCGGCTATGGCCGCCCGGAAGCGACCGATGACGACATCCGCGCCGCCGCCATAAAGGCCCGCGCGATGGACTTCATCGAGACGCTGGAGGACGCCAAGGGCCGCCGCGGCTTCGATGCCCAGGTTGGCGAGCGCGGCGTCAAGCTCTCCGGCGGACAGCGCCAGCGCATCGCCATTGCCCGCATCTTCCTCAAGGACGCGCCCATCCTGATCCTCGACGAGGCGACCTCGGCCCTCGATTCCGAAGTCGAGGCCGCCATCCAGGAAAGCCTGTTCGGCCTCATGCAGGGCAAGACCGTGATCGCCATTGCGCACCGCCTCTCGACCATTGCCGAGATGGACCGGCTGATCATTCTCGATGACGGCCGCATCGCGGAAACCGGCACACATGACGAGCTCGTCGCCGCTGGCGGGCTCTATGCCGAGCTCTGGGCTCGCCAGTCCGGCGGCTTCCTGGTGCAGCCCGCCCCGGCAGAGACCGAAGAAATTCCGGCAGAGTAGAGCAAGGTAAAAGTCTTGAGACTGACCATCATCGAAACGGGCCAGGCCCCAGAAGCCATCCGCGATCAGTTCCCGGACTATCCCGGCATGTTCCGGCAGATGTTCGACGCCGTCGATGCTGGCATACGCTGCGAGACGGTCTCCCTCGTCAAAGGTGAGGCGTTGCCGGAACCAGCAAGCCTTGAGG
>JBKBVT010000396.1:0-1607 GCA_046289305.1 Hyphomonas sp.
AGGCGAAGACCGCCGCGACCTACAAGGTGTATGGCGGCATGCGCTACGCCGTGCCGGGCGACTGGTGCACAGTCGAGGCGGACGGGACGATCACCCTGCTCGGGCGCGGATCGAACTGCATCAACACCGCCGGCGAGAAAGTCTATCCCGAGGAAGTCGAGGAAGCGCTGAAAGGCCACCCCTCGGTGCGCGATGCGCTGGTTGTCGGCGTGGCGGACGACAAATGGGGCCAGGCGGTGACGGCGGTGGTCTCGCTGGGCGGACCGGCGACTGAGGATGAGCTGAGGGCATTCGTGCAGGCGCGCATCGCCCGCTACAAGGCGCCGAAGCGGATCCTGTTCAAGGATGACCTCGACCGCGCAGCGAATGGCAAGGCGGACTACAAGTCGATCAAGGCGTTTGCGCTGAGGGAGCTTGGGCTCCCCGCCTGAACGCTACTGGGCCTTGCGGCGGACGGTGCGGAACACGGCGTCGGCGCGGGCGGCGAGGCTGCCATCTTCCTTGAGGATGCGGGCCTGGACCTGGACGAAATCATCATCGACCGAGATGATCGCAGGGTGCGCCTCGATCCACTCGCCCTGGCGCGCAATTTCCATGAATTCGAGCGTCAGCTTGATCGTGACGGACATCTTGGACGTGGCAGACCAGACAGCCCAGGCGAGCGCGCTGTCCGCGAAGGCCGACAGCATGCCGCCATGCAGGAAGCCCATGCCGTTGCAGTGACGGTCGAGGACCCACATGCCGGTGCGGATGTCGCCTTGGGCGGTTGCCCGATAGGTCGGGCCGTTATGGATCGTGAACTTGCCGCGGGAGGGTGTCAGCGCGAACCCGTCACGGGGCTCCTGCGGCAACGGCGCCGCATCATCCACCGGCATTGCCGAAGACGGGGTGGACGACCGTGTCACCCGGCTCGACGCCAAGCTCCTTCGCGCGTCCGCCGGGGATCTCCAGAACGCCACGCACCGGTACGCCGGGCGTGATCGAGCGGAGCGAGTGCGGCTGCGCATTGCGGGCGATGGCAACGATCTTTCCGTCCTCGAGGACGAACAGCATGTCGAGCGGGATGCGCGTATTCTTCATCCACATGCTGGCCTCCCGGGTCCGGCCGAAATCGAACAGCATGCCGGCGTCTGGCTCGAGGCTCTCGCGGTACATCAGGCCCTGTTGAATCTTGTCCGCCGTGTCGGCGATCTCGACGGTGAAGCTGTGCGTGGTGTCCGCCGAGCGGATCTCCAGCGGGGTGACCTCAAGCTGGGCGCAGGCCACCTGAACGAGGACGAAACTGGTCGCGAGTAGGGAAAGAATGAAACGCATCATACGCCGGGTTTAGCGGCGCCCCATTCTGGCGGCAAGCGCCGAGTGCGGCTCAGCGGCGCGCCCGAACATGGCTGACATGCTGGCCCTTGGCGCCGTCCTCGATGATCACCTCCAAAGGGGTGCCGGGCTCGATCTCCTCAAAGCCCGCGCGGCGCAGCGCCACGGCGTGAACAAAGATGTCTGTCTCGTCCCCCTCGCGCAGGACAAAGCCATAGCCCTTTGCGCGGTTGAACCATTTCAGGGTGACAGTCTCGAAGCTCGGGCGGACGCCTTGTTCCTGGGCGAGGACC
>JBKBVT010000397.1:0-1600 GCA_046289305.1 Hyphomonas sp.
GCCGAATAGATCAGCGCATCGAACCGCGGATAAGAGGCCGCCTCGGGCTGGCGCAGGAAGCAGGCGACCTGACTGTCCCCCTCCTCCCATCGTTCCCCGGGAGGCACCGATCCCTCGGGCGGACGGCATCCGGTCCACTCTGCGGCGCGCTGGATCTGCGGCAGGTTGGGCTTGATCTGATCGAGGCCAGCAGCCACGAGGAAGATGATCGACCCCAAAAGCAAGATCCCCAGAAGCGGAACAACCGCCTGCAATGGCCTGCGCCCATAGGCGACCGTCATTGCCAGAAAGATATCGCCTCCGCGCGACAGCCACCGCTGTAACCACAGACCAAGCCGGGGATAGAGTCGCTTCTCAGCCTTGATTTCTCGTTCCAGCCGTTTGTCCCGCGCGGCACGTTGGAGACGCTCTTTTTGGATCAGAACTTCGCGCGCATCGGCGCTGTATCCACCCTCGCGCAGCGCACGAGCGCATTCCTCATATGGTTGGGGCCAAAAACCGCAATGATGCTTTTCGGGATTCAGGCGTGATAGCCAATCAATTCGCTCGCGACCGCTGAGACCCATTCCTACAAACCCGCCGTAGCGACATCTGTCCAGAAGCAACTCTTGCGGCCAACAGGATGGATCATCAACTATCGTCGCAATTTCAGCAGTCGTCAGATCAAGCGCGCCTACGGCTGAAGCGCCCATTCGCCAGAACCATCCTCCACCTACTTTAGCACCAGCGCAGTTCAAAGAAGTTCCACGCGCCATCAAGGACGCACTATCACAAAATAGGTTACCGCCAATTTGAGCACTAACGAAGCGCACTTCGCCCATGGCAGAAATTCCGTCCAGAAAAATGGAACCTTTAACAGCCAGATTATCAGCAACCAGTGAAAAACTGCTCCCTCTCAAAACTGCATCAGAACATGGTAGGTCACCCCCTACGATCGCACCGAGCAGTCGTATTTCGCCATTTGAACTAATATTGCACATGCTAATGATGCCCGAGATCTCGGCGCCATCGGCCTCCAAACCAGCGGAAAGGTAAGAGTAGTCGAGCCAAAAGTTCCGCATGCGAGCATGGCGTAATAGTATAAGATCAGGGAAATAACAGTCCTTAAGTCCAAGGGTTTGAACGACATCCGTGCCCTCTAAGTTAAGGCCTCTCGTTCCTCCACCTTGCTGGCTATCACTCTGAATAAAAGCGGCACAAACGGCGAGCCCCCGTTCAGGCAAAGGAACATCCTCGACTTGGTTCAAGGCCAAGGCACGGATCAGGCTGGCTCGGATATGTAAATTCTTCTGGGCATTTGCGGTTGGCAACTTATCACCAATTTGACAATAACCCGCCTTTCCCTCCCGCAAATGCGCAATCAGCTTCTTCTCGGCCTCGGTCTGATCCGCAAAGTCCTCGGCCTTCATCCCCCCTCACCCTCAAATAATTCCCGCTGGCCCGGCACGCGCGGGGCGTCCAGACCCAGATGGCGCCAGGCGCGCGCGGCAAGCTGGCGACCGCGGGGGGTGCGGGCGATCAGGCCCTGTTGCAGCAGGTAGGGCTCGATCACCTCTTCGATGGCATCGCGGCTTTCCGACAGGGCGGCGGCCAGCGTCTC
>JBKBVT010000398.1:0-1598 GCA_046289305.1 Hyphomonas sp.
GGATCGCTCATATGGTGTTCCTTTCGGTGGGAATGATGAGGATGCCTGAAGGTGTCCCCGATGAAATCGGAGTGTCTTTCAGGTGATGCTCATGGGGATGTTGAGTTGCGCTTCGCGTCTGAGACCCCTGATCTAGGTCTTTCCGAAGGCGAAGCCGATCTAGGGTGCGTGATGACGTAAACCCGAAGGTATGCTGCCGTTGGCAGGTGATCGTTCGGGGTCATCTCATGGGGCTGCGTTCAGTCTGGTCTATCTTAATGATGACCATGATGGAGTTTCGCCCATTCAGGGCACCCACAGGTTCTCTATATCTATAGTGCGGGGGGCGGATTGTCGGTGACCGGCTTCCACAGCGGCGCGATGTCCTCCCGCAGCCAGCGCCGAAAGCTGTCCATGTCCGCTTTCACATAGGCGGGCAGAGGTTCTTCATGTGGGCGTGCGGGTCTCTCTTCGGGTTCTTCCTCGATCTGAACCCGGCTGCCCTTCGCCAATGCGTCTTTGATGCCGATGCCCCAGCGGTCGCGGCAATAGGTGTGGGCCTCCTTCGCGATGTTCTGCGCTTCGCTGTCACGGATGTCATTGAACAGCTTCCCGGCAGTTGACCCGCGCGCCGCCCCGAGAAGGCTGGGGTCGGTCAGGATGTTGCGCAACGGTGAATTGCCATCCCGCGCAGCAACGATCAGCTTGGACAGGTAAGCTGGTCGGTTCCACGGCGCCAGACGATGCAAATCATGCCCAAGCCACGCAGCGCGGCCATAATGATCGCGGTTGCGCCGGGTCGCCTCAACTTGCCGCGAACCTCTGGCGCTATGACGAGAGGCGGCCCTTTGGCATTCCCTGTCGCAGAATTTCTGGTTGCGCCTCCGGGGCTGAAACTGAACGCCGCACTTCGGGCAGAACGGGTCGCCACTGTCCTGCGGTGTCGCGTCCAGTGCCATCAGTCGGCTACCTTTGCGGGAAACATGCGGGTTGCCAGAACGGGCAGTGAGAGGTTCAGCGCGGCGGCCATGATTTCGGATTTGGTGATAGCCTTGCCCGTGCTGTCGGTATGGCGCCGGGCCAAGGCGTCAATAACGGTTGCCACCTCGGGGCGAAGCCGGGCCATGCCCCACAGGTCGCCGTCGCGGGGCGCGTTAACGGTCTCGGGAAGGTGGTGTTTGGTCAGTTGGTGAAGGTCCGCGAGAAACATCAGGCGGCTGCCATCGGTGCGGCGGTTGGCTCTGCTAGCCATTGGTCGGGTCTCCATTGTTACGGAATACGAAAAGGGGCCGCTGACAGCAGGGCCAGCAGGTGCGCCGTGAAGTGGCGTTGGAGGGGTGCGGAACGTGGAACGGAAGTTGAAACCGGATTGACGCCCCTACACATTCACATGAATGAATGTTTAAGAGGCGTTAGGATGCGGTTTCGTGCCTTGTTCCATGAGGAAGCGCGGCGAGTTTAACCTGCCGGGAACGCTTCTTTGTGCATAAGGTGGGGATAATCGTATCAGCGCCGAGACAACCCCGTGGGCGCCGCGCAGTCGGTCATTTTAGGGGGCGGGTTTCGTGTGCCTGCCGGGAACGCCAAGGACAGCCTCTCGTGTTCCCTGTGGTTGCCTT
>JBKBVT010000399.1:0-1593 GCA_046289305.1 Hyphomonas sp.
GATCAGGCGCATGATCTGGCGCGAGGTGCGCGGATCGAGGCTGGCCGTCGGCTCGTCGATCAGCAGCAGTTCGGGTTCCTGCTCCAGCGCGCGGGCGATGCCGACCCGCTGGCGCTGACCGCCTGACAGGGCATCGGCGCGCTTGTCCACATGCGCCGACAGGCCCACGCGGTCCAGCAGGCGATAGGCGCGGGCAATGTCGGCGCCCGGAAAGCGACGCGTGAACGACCGCCAGAAGGGCACATAGCCCAAGCGGCCCGACAGCACGTTTTCCATCACGGTCAGGCGTTCGACCAGGGCATATTCCTGAAAGATCATGCCGATGCGTCGCCGCGCCCGGCGCAGATCGCCCGACCCGAGCGCGGTCACGTCGATGTCGTTCAGCAGGATCTTGCCGCTGGTTGGTTCGACCAGCCGGTTGATGCAACGGATCAGTGTTGATTTGCCCGCGCCGGACGGGCCGATCAGCCCGACCACCTGCCCCTTGGGCAGATCGAATGACACGTCCGACAAGGCGCGGTCGCCGGTCTTGTAAGTCTTGGTCAGGGCGTCGATGCGCAGCATGTCCCGGTCCTTCTGAAATGAATGCAGGCGGGGTTTCCCCCGCCCGCTGATAGGGCTCAGTCAGGGTTCAGCTGCACTCGTAGCTGACGCCCATGGCGGCATCGATCGTGCGCACGACCGACCAATGTTCTTCGAACGTGATCGGGATGAACTGCGATTCGCCGGATTTCGAGAACTCTTCGGCCAGCGCGCTGCCTTCCCAGTCAAAGCTGAAGAACGCTTCGCGGATCTTGTCCTGCAGCTCGGGGGTCAGGTTGTGGGCCGTGCCATAGCCGGTCGAGGGGAAGGTTTCGGATTTGTAGATCGACACGACCTGATCTTCGGTGATCACGCCCCGCTCCAGCATCCGGGTCATCACCGAATTGGCGATGGCTGCGGCGTCATAATCGCGGTTGGCGACCCCCAGAACCGAGTTGTCATGCGCCCCGGAAAAAGCCGGGGTGTAATCGGTGCCCGACTCCATGCCGTATTCCGCCGACATCAGCGCCGACGGAGCCTTGAAGCCGGAATTCGAGGTCTCGGCGGTAAAGGCCATGGTGCGGCCCTTGATATCCTCGACCGTGGCGATGCCGCTTTCGGGATAGGTGATGAATTCCATCTCGTAGCCGAAGCTGCCGTCATCGGAGGCCATCATCGCAAAGGGACGAAAGCCCGCGCAGGCGATGGCCAGCGGGTTCGATCCGGTGTTGAAGCCCGCAACATGCAGACGGCCTGCGCGCATCGCCTCGATCTGGGCGGCGTTCGACTGGACCGGGAAGAACTGGACGGGTTTGCCGGTCACCTCTTCCATATGTGCCAGAAAACCGGCCCATGCCTCGGCATAGACGGCGGGATCTTCGACCGGCGTATAGGCAAAGATCAGCTGTGCGGGATCGACCAGCTCGGCCGGATCGGTCGGAATGTCGGCCACCATGTCGCCATCGGCGTCGGTATAACGCTCGTCCAGCGAAAACTCGGCTGCGGCTGCGGTGGCGCCCAAAGCAAAGGCGGCGGTCAGCAGAAGATGTTTCATGGATCTGGTCCCCGGTT
>JBKBVT010000400.1:0-1342 GCA_046289305.1 Hyphomonas sp.
GCTATCCGGCGGGCACAGCCGCCGCGCTGGGGCTCGACCTCTCAAAACAGGCACCTTGGAAGGCGATGCAGGCGCACCTTGCGAGCAAACTGAAAGACAAGGCGGACAATTCCAATGCCCGCTATGCCATCGCGGCTGGCCTCAACTATTCGATCTCAAAGGGGCCATTCCCCTTCTGGGGCGCGCCGACCCGCGATGTCGTCTCGACGCTGGCCGCGACCCGGCCGGATTATGACGGCGCTGGGCTGGCTGAATTCAGGATCTGTGAATCCTATCTTAAAGAGAAAAAAGCCGGGCAGCCGAAATCTGTCTGGCAACTCGCCTATGCCGGTAGTGTGGGCAGCCAGAGCCTCACCGGCCTGCCGCATGTGCACGCCCTCAGACAGGCCTGGCCGAACGCCCGGATCTGGCCTTTCGAACTCGGGGACGGTCCCCTGACGGCCGAAAGCCTGGAGGGTGTTGAGGTCGTCATGGCCGAGATTTACCCCGCCCTGATCAAGGCAAAGCCGGAAAAAGGCGAAGTCGCGGACGAGGCGCAAGTACGCGGAATCGCCCGCCATTACGCGGATCTGGACGAAAAAGGCCTCCTGAAAGCCGGATTTTCCACAGGCAAATCGCTTTCCCCTGAACAAATCGGGTCCGTGCTGGCCGAAGAGGGCTGGATTCTCGGCGTATAGCCTGTGTCTATTGGGATTCCGGCATATTCACGGTCAGCGAATCGTGGGTATGTCGCCGTAATGACGTGCAAACGTCATTTAACCTAGAGGAGAACCCCTATGAATAAGGGTGAACTGACCAAAGCGGTGGCAACAGCTTCCGGCCTGTCGCAAAGCGACGCCGGCAAAGCCGTTGATGCACTGTTCGAGACCGTCGCGACGGCAGTGAAATCACGCCAACAGGTTGCAATCGCCGGCTTCGGCACGTTTGCGGCCAAGACCCGGAACGCGCGCGAAGGCCGCAACCCGGCAACCAAGGAAACGATCAAGATTCCGGAAAAGACCTCGATGGCCTTCAAGCCGGCTTCGGCTCTGAAAGACATCTGACGGCCTGCTTCCTCCCAAATTGAGGAAGCTGTCAGAATCAGGCGGCGCGTTCGGACACCGGGCGCGCCGCTTTCCATTCCAGAAGCAGCACCTGGCACACGCCTGCGACCAGGCAGCCGAGAAACGCCCCCTCCAGAACGCCAGTGGCCCCGCGACCCATGATGATGCCCAGCCAGTAACAGGACGGGATCATCACCAGGAAGAACGAACCGATATGAATGGCGCTTGGCAGCCAGACCATCCCCTGCGCCCTCAGTGCAAAGGACGCTGTCGCCTGTAGCCCGTCGAACACCGTGATC
>JBKBVT010000400.1:1352-1591 GCA_046289305.1 Hyphomonas sp.
TCCACATCAGCGCCGCAATCGCAGGCGCCAGCATGATGCCTGCAATCTCGGCATCCTCGCGGACCAGAAGCCGCGAGATGGGACCGCCAAATGCGATCAGGATCAGGCCGAGCACCACGCCCATAACAATCGTCGCGACCACGCCGAGCCGGCCAGCATTGCGCACCTCTTCCGGATTGCCGCGCCCAACCGCTTCGGCCACGCGCACGCTCGGCGCCGTGGCAATGCCGAGATCGAAC
>JBKBVT010000401.1:0-1570 GCA_046289305.1 Hyphomonas sp.
TCCGTTTCTCGCGCTTTCGGGCGCCAGCGCCCTGCGGAGCTTCTACACCTCCGGCCTGATCCTGCACCGCCCCGACGAGGATGCGTCAGAGCGCAAGCTGGAGATCGAGCTCCGCAACGGCCCCGCGCTTCCCTCGAAGCTGATCGACAAGGTGCGCGGCCAATGGGTCGAGATCAACCCGATGAACGAGCGCCTCGTGCGCCAGGACATCGGCGCCAGGCATGATGCCGAGCGGGATCGGAAAAACCAGGTCGTCCTGGGGATGATCTTCGACGAGGCGGCCGAGGGTCGGCTCTACACCGCCACGCAGTTCGCGGAGGCGTTCGAGAACCAGCACGATCTCGGCGGGCGCTACAGCATCCGTGAGCGGCTGTCGGTGCTCGCCACCAAGGGCCTGATCAAGTTCCGCCGGAGCTTCACGGAGCACGGGTACGCCGGGACGCAATCGCATTTCGGATATCTCGTGATCAGGGACATGCGCTTCGGCCGCGATCCTGTGATCGACACGGACACCGGAGAGGTCCTTGCCGAAGGCGTCGCGGTGCTGCCGACCCACTACAAATGCCCCCATTCCGGCCGCGCGCGAGAGGTCGAGAACCCCTCCGTCTGGGTCTATCCGGAGGAGGCCCATGACTGACTTCCTCATCATGAGCGCGGCCTTCCTCATTCTCATCCCTTCCTCATGGTCCAATGAAATCAATGGGTTGGCGATGAGGATGAGAAAGGCCTTCCTCATCGACCCGCCTCATACCTTGAGCCGTGAAAATTCAATGGGAACAGAGTCTTGCAGCCATAAGATGAGGCGAGTGGGCAAGCCCCCATACTACGTATGGGGAGGCCAACCGGCAGGTTTGGCCTCGCCTCCCATACGTCGAGGGTGTCCGCGCGCGGGCTCCGACGCTCCCTGCACATTCCGATCCGACGACGGCGGCCCCGTACCGCCAAGCACCAGACCGCCGTCGTCTTCTACCCGAGCAGCCAACCAGAAGAGGAGACCACCCATGGCTGACCTGACTCTCGCCACCTCCAGCCGCGAGGCAATCCCCGATCTGCGGCCCGTCGTCCGCGCCAACCGGGTAATACTGGCGCTCGACCTCGGCACCACGACGGGATGGGCGCTGCACCGCATCGACGGGCTGATCACCTCCGGCACGGCGTCCTTCCGCCCCGGGCGGTTCGATGGCGGCGGCATGCGGTATCTGCGGTTCACCAACTGGCTCACCGAGATCGACCGGCTGTCTGGGCCGGTCGCCGCCATCTGGTTCGAAGAGGTCCGCCGCCATGCCGCGACCGATGCCGCCCACGTCTATGGCGGGCTGATGGCCACGCTGACCGCATGGGCCGAATTGCGCGGCATTCCCTATCAGGGCGTGCCGGTCGGCACCATCAAGCGCCACGCCACCGGCAAGGGCAACGCGAACAAGGACGCCATGATGGCGGCCGCCCGCGCGCGCGGCTTCTCGCCCGCCGACGACAACGAGGCCGACGCCATCGCGATCCTGCTCTGGGCGCTGGAGACCCGGGGAGGTGTGCAATGAGCGGCATGCGGTTCACGCCCAAGGGCTACGGC
>JBKBVT010000038.1:0-16983 GCA_046289305.1 Hyphomonas sp.
GCGGGCGGAATACGTTCGGGCAAATGATGCACCGAACAGGGGAGGTAGGAGAGAAACGCCCGCGCCGCTGCGAAGGCATCGGCTTCGGTCTCCACCACATTGTCCACGGTGCCGTTCTGCGCCTGGATCTTCCAGCCGCCCAGTTCTTCCTTGGTGACGTTCTCGCCGAGCGCGATGGCGACCGGTGGCCCGGCCACAAAGACCTGCGAGAGCGCCTTCACCATGACGCTGAAATGGCTCGCCGCGACCCGGCCCGCGCCCATCCCGGCGCAGGGGCCGAGCGCCAGCGAGACAAACGGCACCTGGGTCAGCCCGTGGGTGATCTCCGCCCAGCCGGGTGTTTCGGGAATATAGGTGCGCGGGTCCTTCTCGAGCATCTTGACCGAGCCGCCGCCGCCGGTGCCGTCGATCATCTGGACCAGCGGCATGCGGTATTCCGCCGCCATCTTGATGGCCTGAACCATCTTCTGCCAGATAGAGGCATCCGCCGCGCCGCCGCGCACGGTGAAATCATCCGCCAGGATGACCGCCGGGCGCCCTTCGAGCGTCGCTCGGCCCATGACGGAATTGGACGGCGTGAAACCCACGATTTCCTCGTCGGCGCCATACACCGCCTTGCCCGCGATCTTGCCGATCTCGTGAAAGCTGCCCGGATCGGCCAGGAACGCGACCCGTTCCCGCACCGTCAGCTTGCCGCGCCCGCGCTGGCGCGAGACCGGCTCGTCGCCCCCCATTGCCTCGGCCAGGCGTTCCCGCCGGCGGAGTTCCTCGATCGCTTTTTCCCAGCTCATGCGTCCAACTGACCGAAGTATCGCAGGGCGCGTCAAGGGATTCTTCTTGCTCCTGCCGCCCCGGTTTGCTTTACCCACACGAGGTATCAATCCAAGGAGGAAGCCTTATGGATCTCGACCAACTCACGACACGTGCTTCGGAGGCTCTTTCCGGCGGCAGCGATTTCAAAAAGACGGTTAAGTTTGATTTCGGCAGTGTCGGCAAACTGCTGATCAATGGCGCCGAAGGCAAAGTCGACAATTCCGACGGCCCGGCCGACGCGACCATTTCGGTCACCTGGGACGATTTCACGAAGATCGCATCGGGCGCCATGGATCCGACCATGGCCTTCATGCAGGGCAAGCTGAAGGTCGCCGGCGACATGTCGGTGGCGATGCAGCTGCAGTCGCTGATGAAGAAGCTGGCCGGCTGAGCCAGCCCGACCTGACTTGACGTGATGGGCCGCCCCGGGGACACCTGCGGGCGGCCCGTTCGTTTCACGGGCACTGAGAGCGGAACATGGCGGCAGCAGATACGGACAGTCTGGACCGGTTCATTGATGTGCCGGGTAATCCTGCGCCCAAGGGCGCGGAGCTCGTCTGGTTCGAGGGCGCCGAAGGCCGGCGGCTCCGGGCCTGCGCCGCGCCCGCCCTGTCGCCAACCGCGCCGCGCGGCACCGTGATCGTCTGTCCGGGCCGGACCGAATTCATCGAGAAATACTTCGAGGTGGGCCGCGAGCTCCAGCAGATGGGCTTCGCCGTGGTCATCCTCGACTGGCCGGGGCAGGGCCTTTCGGACCGGCTGCTGCCGGATCGCAGCAAGGGCCATATCGACCGGTTCGAGACCTTCATGAACGCCCTTGCTGGGGGCCTAGAGACGCTCAGCGACCGATTGCCCCGTCCATATGTGGCGCTCGCGCATTCGATGGGGGGCGCCATTGCGCTGGCGGCGATCGCGCGCGGCCTGGTCAAGGTCGAGGCGGCCGCCTTCTGCGCGCCGATGTGGGGCCTCAAATCGAAATTCTTCGGGATGCGCTATCTCGTCTGGGCGATGCGGGTCACCGGCCGGTCCGGTGACTACGCCATCCAGCCCGGCCCGCCGGAGAAGTTCGAGACCAATATCGTGACCCATGACAAGCGCCGCTGGGAAATCCAGCGCGCGCTGACCGATGCGCATCCCACGCTGGAACTCGGGCCGGTCACCTGGGGCTGGCTCGGCGCCTCGCTTGATATTCTCGAGACCTTCACCAAGCCGAAGGCGCTGAAAGGTGTCGACATCCCAGTCTTTATCGCTTCGGCCGGCGAGGAAATGCTCGTGGACAATACCTCCCACGCCTCACTGTCCGCGCGCCTTAAGGATTGCGAACACATCACGGTCGACGGCGCGATGCATGAAATCCTGATGGAAACCGATGAGCGACGGGCGGAGTTCTGGGAGGGCTTCCAACGCCTCCTGAAACGCGCGGAGATCTGACGCCGCGCCGCTTGACTTCCCCAAGGGCGCCGCCGTTCCGATGGCCCCGTAAAGGGAGATACGCATCATGAAAGTTGCCGCAGTCAAGAAACCGGGCGGGCTCGACAAGCTCGTCATCGAGACACGAGACGATCCGAAACCGAAAGCCGGGGAAGTCCTAGTCCGCGTCCGGGCGAGTTCGCTCAACTATCATGACTTCATCGTCGTGCTCGGCGGGATCCCGACCCCGGATGGCCGCATCCCGATGTCGGACGGCGCCGGGGAAGTCGTGGCCATCGGTGACGGCGTGACGAAATGGAAAGTCGGCGACCGGGTCCTCTCGCTGTTCTTCCCGAACTGGCAGTCCGGCCAGGTCGAGGCCGCCGGCTTCCAGAGCGTGCCCGGCGACGGCGCCGATGGCTTCGGCTGCGAACTCTATGCCGGGCCGGAGACGGCCTTCACCCGTATGCCCGACGGCTGGAGCTTCGAGGAAGCCGCGACGCTGCCCTGCGCGGCGCTGACCGCCTGGCGCGGCATGTTCGTCGAAACCCGCACCAAGCCGGGCGACTGGGTGCTCGTCCAGGGCACGGGCGGCGTCTCGATCTTCGCGCTGCAATTCGCGAAAGCCGCCGGCGCGCGGGTCATCGCAACCTCGTCCTCAGAGGCCAAGCTGGAGAAACTCAGGAACCTCGGCGCCGATCACGTGATCAATTACAAGGAAAACCCGGACTGGGGCAAAACCGCGTTCGAGATGACCGGTGGCCGCGGTGTCGACGAGGTCGTCGAGATCGGCGGGCCGGGTACGATGGCGCAGTCGATCAATGCCTGCCGCCCCGGTGGCCACATCTCGCTCATCGGTGTCCTGACTGGCATCTCGGGCGAAGTCCCAACCGCCGCGCTGTTCTCGCGCAACATCACGCTGTCCGGCATTACGGTCGGCTCGCGGCGCCACCAGGAAGACATGGTCGAGGCGATCAATGCCACGGGCTTCAAGCCAGTCATCGACAGCCGCTTCCCGCTGGACCAGATCGCGGCCGCTTTTGCCCACCAGGCCAGCCAGCAGCATTTCGGCAAGATCGTCCTGACGATCTAGTCCCAATAAAAATTCAAGCGCCCGGAACGCCCGCCTATTCGGCGGGCGTTTTCTTGCGCAGGTCTTCCATGATGCTGTCACCGTCCGGCGTGTCCGGATCGCCATTCGACTTGTGAATGGCATAGACGACGCCCGACAGCATGATGATCGCGATGAGGTTGGGGAAGGCCATCGAGGCATTGGCGATATCGCCGAAGCGCCAGATGAAATTCACCTCCTGAAGGCTGCCGACAAAGATGATCACGACCCAGATATAGCGGAACGGCTTGGTCGCCCATTCGCCGACGAGGAAGGTCGTGGCCTGCTCGGCATAGTACGACCAGCCGATGATCGTCGTGAAGGCAAACAAGGCCAGACAGATGGTGACCATCCAGCCTCCTACAGGTCCGGGGACTGCGTCTGTAAAGGCCCGGTTGGTCAGCGTTGCCGCGTTGACCCCCTCGGCCATCCATAGGTGTGTCGTTGTCTCTCCCAGCCCTGCCGCAATCATTTCCGGCTTTGCGAGCAATTCGGTGGAGGTGATGAACGTTCCCTCCGCCGTCAGGATGACCAGCGCAGTCATGGTGCACAGGACCATCGTGTCGATGAAGACGCCGATCATGGCGATCTCGCCCTGTTTGGCCGGGTTCTTCATCTGCGAGGCCGCGTGCGCGATGGGGGCGGAGCCCTGGCCGGCCTCGTTGGAGAACAGGCCGCGCGCCACCCCGAAGCGGATCGCCGACAGGATGGCATAGCCCGCCAGACCACCCGCCGCCTGTTCGAAGCCGAACGCCGAGGCGAAGATCATCCCGAACGCGCCCGGAATGAATTCGAGGTTCAGGAGCAGGATGATGACGCAGCCGAGAATGTAGAGCGCGGCCATCGCCGGCACGAGGCCGCCCGCCACCCGGCCAATCGACTTGATGCCGCCGATGATCACGGCAAAGACGAGCAGCGCGATCACGAGACCGAAGATCCATGAGGCGAGCTCGGTCTGCAGGGCAATCTCCGGCATGGCCGCGACACTGGTGACCGGAATGAAGCCGGTTTCAGGATCCGCCTCGCCCGCAATCAGAACAAGCCGATCCTGCGGAAGGGACGTGATTTCACAGGCGCTGACCGATTGCAGGTCCCCGCGGGTGACCTGTGTCACGTCCAGCGTGCCGGCCGTCACCTGGCGCAGATTGTCCTGGGCCGGTTGCAACAGGGCGCAAGGCAAGGTCTGGCTGACCGGACGCAGCTCGGTCTGGATATTCGCGGTCATGCTGTTGGCCTGGATCATCCCGCCGGTCGCCGTCGCCGAGAAGATCGTGCCGACACAGAAGATCGCAGCCAGCCAGGTCCAGTTCTTCCCGAGGCCCTTCTTGATGTAGTACATCGGGCCGCCATTGATGCGGCCGTTCTCGTCGGTCTCGCGGTATTTGATGGCGAGGGAGCTTTCAGCGAAAGCCAGCGCCATCCCGAAGATCGCCGTGACCCACATCCAGAAAATGGCGCCGGGTCCGCCCAGTGTCAGCGCCGTCGCCACACCGACGATATTCCCCGTACCCACCTGACCGGACAGCGCGGTCGAAAGCGCCTGCAGCGGCGTGATCGCGGCCGGGTCGCCATTCCCTTTGCGGCCTTTCCACACTTCAACGACGGCCGGTACAAAGCGCCTCAGAGGGCGTCCGCCGAGCCGGATCATGAAGAACAGGCCGGTGCCGAGCAGGATCACGGCCATCGGTCCGAAAGCCAGAACTTCCTGGCCGTTCCATTCGCCGCCCCAGATGAAGTTGGAGATGTTCTCTACGGCGCCAGCGAAAGATTCGTACAGATCTGCGAGCATGTTGATGCGGCCTCCCCGGCGCCAAGTCTGTCAATTTGGGGGCACACTAGCCCGGTTCTCCCGGCTGTGAAGCCTGAGAGTGCTTAGAAGCCCCTTGGATGGAGGAAGGTTCTTTCGGCTTGCCCGCTTTTGAGGCATAAGCCGCCGGATGACCGGCACCCCCGAAGAGAAGCGCATGAAGGGCCTGTTTATCAGGACCTATGGCTGTCAGATGAATGTGTATGATTCAGAACGCATCCGCGATGTTCTGAAGCCGCTGGGCTATGCGCCGGTCGATAGCCCGGAAGCGGCCGACCTCGTGGTGGTGAACACTTGCCATATCCGCGAGAAGGCGACCGAGAAGGTCTATTCCGAACTTGGCCAGCTGAAACGGGTGAAGGAAGCCTCCGGCGGCCGGATGACAATCGCCGTTGCCGGCTGCGTTGCGCAGGCCGAAGGCGAGGAGCTGATCCGGCGCCAGCCCGCGGTCGATCTCGTCCTCGGCCCGCAGGCCTATCACAAGCTGCCCGAGATGATCGCCCGCGCCAGCCGCGCCATCGGCGACCGGCTCGAGACCGATTTCGACACGATCGAGAAGTTTGACGCCCTGCCAAAGACGCGCGAAGCCGATGGGCCAACGGCGTTCGTCTCGGTTCAGGAGGGCTGCGACAAGTTCTGCACCTTCTGCGTGGTGCCTTACACGCGCGGCGCCGAAATCTCGCGCCGGGTGGATGATATCGTCACCGAAGTGCGCAGCCTGGCCTTCCAGGGCGTGCGCGAGATCACCCTGCTTGGTCAGAATGTGAACGGTTTCCACGGCGCGGCCCCGGCGCTTGAAGGCGGCGACGATTGGACCCTGGACCAGCTCTGCCGTCACCTCGCCCGCATCGGCGGCATCGATCGCATCCGCTACACGACCAGCCATCCGCGCGACATGCAGGCCGGCCTGATTGCGGCGCACGGCGACACGCCGGCGATGATGCCCTTCCTGCACCTGCCGGTTCAGTCGGGCTCCGACCGGATCCTCAAGGCCATGAACCGTGGCCATACCGCCGATCAGTACCGCGCGATCATCGCAGATGTGCGCAAAGCGCGGCCGGATATCGCCGTAGCGTCAGACTTCATCGTCGGCTTCCCCGGCGAAACCGATGCGGACTTCGAGGCCACGATGCAGCTGGTCCGCGATACCGGCTTCGCGATTGCCTATTCGTTCAAATATTCCTCCCGCCCCGGCACCCCGGCGGCCGACATGCACGGCCATGTGCCGGAAGATGTGAAGGATGCGCGGCTGCAGGCGCTTCAGGCGCTGCTGCGCGAGCAGCAATCGGCGTTCAATGCCGCGCAGATCGGACGCACCCTTCCCATTCTGGTGACCGGCAAGGGCCGCAATCCGGGCCAGATGCACGGCCGCTCGCCCTATCTCCAGGCCGTACATTTCGATGGCCCTGAAAGCCTCGCCGGACAAATTGTGGACGTGAAGGTGCGCGGCGCCAGCCTCAACTCGCTGACCGGCGAGTTCATCGAGCAGCGCGAGGTCGCTCTGTGAGCGGAAAGCGCCGGCCTCCCGCTGAGCCCGAAACACCGACTGTGCGCCGCTTCTATCAGGTGCGCGAGGCCGAACGGCTGCGCGATCTGTGCGGTCCGCATCATCGCCACCTCACCCTCCTCGAAACCCGCCTCAAGGCGTTCAACCTCCGCGCCGAAAGCCAGGGCGGCGGCATCCTTCTTCAGGGAACGCAGGAGGGTGTTTCGACCGCCGAAGCGACCCTCGCCGAGTTCGAGCGCCGGCTCAGAGCCGGTGCAGACCCGACCGAGATGGAGCTTGATGGCGCGCTCGAAGCAGCTCAGACCCCGGCCCAGACCTTCTCGGCCCTACGCGGGCTGAAGCGCTCTGTCTCGGCTCTCACACGCGGCCAGGCGCGCTATATTGAGCTCCTCGCCAATCCCGACAATGCAATGGTGTTCGGCGTTGGCCCGGCAGGGACCGGCAAGACCTATCTGGCGGTCGCAACCGGCGTGGCTGAACTGAACGCAGGCCTCCGCCAGCGCCTCATCGTGACACGGCCCGCGGTCGAGGCGGGCGAGAAACTCGGCTTCCTGCCCGGCACGCTCGAAGAGAAGGTCGATCCGTACATGCTGCCCATCTGGGACAGCCTGCGGGAACTCATGGGCCAGGAACAGATGGAGCGGCGCATGGCGCGCGGCGAGATCGAGGTTGCGCCGATCGCCTTCATGCGCGGGCGGACCCTGAAGAATGCCTTTGTCATCGTCGATGAGGCGCAGAACACGACCGCCGCGCAGATGAAGATGGTTCTGACCCGTCTCGGCCGGGACAGCCGCATGGTCATCACCGGCGACCCGGACCAGGTTGACCTGCCCGGCACCCAGATCTCCGGGCTGAAACAGGCGCTGCGGATTCTCGGACATGTCGACGGCATCACCGTGCACACGCTGACCGCCGCCGATGTGGTCCGCCACGGGCTCGTCAGCCGGATCATCGATGCCTATGCCGCTTCGGGAGAGGGCTGACCCTGCCTGCCATGATCGCATTCGATCTGCTTGTCGAAGATGACCGATGGACCGGCCTCGGAGACCTTGAGGCGCTGTGCCGGAAGGCGCTGGATGCGGCTGCCGGTCAGACTGCGTCAGACACAGGGCGAATCGCCATCCTGCTGGCGGATGATGCGGCGCTTCAGGCTCTGAACCGCGAGTTTCGCGGCAAGGACAAGCCCACCGATGTGCTGTCTTTTCCGTCCCTGCCGATGGACCGCCCTTTCCTGGGTGACATTGCCATTACCTACGACATATCCGCCGCCGATGCTGCAGAGCAGGGCAAGACCATCCGCGATCATCTCTGCCATCTGATCATTCATGGCTACCTTCATCTGCTCGGATATGATCACGAGGCCGACACCGAAGCCGATGAGATGGAGGCGCTGGAGACAATGGCGCTTGCGTCCCTCGGCATTGCTAATCCATACGAGAGTTGTTGACCGGACGATGAGTGATTCAGACCCTTCCGACGCCGCGCCATCCGGCCGATTGCGTAGCTTGTTCGGCTTTCGCAGGAAGGCCGACGAGCCTGTCGTATTGACAGCGGCGGAGGCAGAAGCTGCGGCAGCGCCCCAGGAAATGCGGCTCCGGCTGGCAGAGTTCCAGGAGCTTCGCGTCTATGACGTGATGGTCCCCCGCGCGGAGATCAAGGCCGTCGAGGCGGGTACGGGGATCGACGAGCTGATCGCCTATTTCGCCGAAGTCACGCATTCGCGGCTGCCGGTATTCCGCGAGAATCTCGATGATCCGATCGGCTTTGTTCACATCAAGGATCTTGTCGGCGCGCTGGCGAAGGAAGGCACCCCGCCCCGCCGCCCGTTGGAGAAGCTGCATCGCACGGTGCTCTATGTCCCGCCCTCGATGAAGCTCACCGACCTCCTCGTGAAGATGCAGGCGACCCGCATCCATCTGGCCCTGGTCGTGGATGAATATGGCGGCACCGACGGTCTGGTCACGATGGAGGATCTCGTCGAGGTCATCGTCGGCGATATTGAAGACGAGCATGACGAAGAAGAAGCGATGTTCGTGCGCCGGTCTGCCCGTATCTGGGACGCCGACGCCCGGACCGAGATCGAGGATTTTCTTGAAGAAACCGGCGTGGATCTTGCGCTGGACGAGAACGGCGCTGACATCGATACGCTCGGCGGGGTTGCTTTCGCGCTGGCGGGCAAGGTACCGGTGCGCGGCGAAGTGCTGAAGCATCCAGGCGGCGCGGAAATCGAAATCGTCGATGCGGATTCGCGCCGCATTCGCCGCTTGCGGCTTCGCCTGCCTGAGCCGCCCCCACAGCCGTCCGCCGAGGAGTAAGCCGACATGACCTCCGCAGTGCGCAGCCACGGATTCACTGCGCTCGGGCCTCTGCATGAGACCTTTGCGCGCCTGTCCGGCTGGGCGGCAGCGGCTGTCGCTTTTGGCCTCGGCGCGCTCGCCTCGGTCGGCTTTGCGCCTTTCCATTTCAGCGCGGTGCTCGCCATCTCCTTCACCGGACTGGTCTGGATGATCGACGGCGCCCGCTCGCAGACACGCTGGGGCAGGGCGGTTTTCCTCCGCGGCTGGGCGTTCGGCACAGGCTTCTTTCTGGTCAGCCTTCACTGGACCGCCATGCCGTTCCTGGTCGATCCGGCCCGGACGATCTGGTTCATCTGGATGCCGCTGGTCCTGCTGCCGGCCGGCATGGCGCTCATCTGGGGCGCCTTTGCCGCCATGGCCGGCGCGTTCTGGTCGGCGTCTCCGTCGCGGATCTTTATCTTCTCGCTGTTCTTTGCCCTGGCGGAGTTCACACGCGGTCATCTGTTTGGCGGCTTTCCCTGGAACCTGCCGGGCACGACCTGGACGCCTGGCGGCGCGCTCTCGCAGGCAGCCTCCCTTGGCGGGGTCTACTGGCTGACACTCGTGACGGTGTTTGTCATGGCCTCTCCCGCCGCCCTCGTGGATACCCGCGACGCCAAGGGCATCCCGGCGCGGGTGACCCCAGCGTTGATATCGGTGCTCGCGCTGGCGCTCGGCTGGGCCTGGGGCTCTGACAGAACTTCCGCCCCGTCGCCCCTGACCGATCAGGCGGTCGTCGTGATGGATGCCGGCGTGCCCCAGGATCAGTGGGACCGGATCGGGGCGGATCCCGTTCTGTATGAATATCTGCGCATGCTGACCTATCCCGACAGCCGGCCCGGCGATGTCGTGGTCTGGCCAGAGAGCGCCGTGCCGGCCTATCTGCTGCAGGATGCCAATGCGCTCGACGCGATTGCCGCCTATATCGGCCAGCGCAAGCTGATCGCGGGCACGACCCGCTACGAGCTGACGACAACGGACAGCCGGACCTTTTATAACAGCCTCTCGGTCGCCGATGAGACGGTCAACCAGACCGGCCCCCTCGCCCTCTATGACAAGCACCGGCTGGTGCCGTTTGGCGAGCTCGCGGCCGTCAACTTCATTCCCTTCGGGCCGCGGCTCACCCAATACCTGCCGCCGGCGGTTCAACGTCTTGCGGCGGACGGCTTCCGCCCTGGGGCAGGGGCCACCGCGATTGATACCGGCGGCCTGCCGCCTTTTGTGGCGCTGATCTGCTATGAAGGGCTCTTTCCGGAGATTGCCCGCAACGCCAACCTGACCGACCGCGCCCAATGGATGGTCCTGATCTCCAACGATGCCTGGTTTGGCGGCGGCATGGGCCCCGCCCAGCACTATGCCCAGAACCGCTACCGCTCCATCGAGACCGGATTGCCCCTCGTCAGGGCGGCCAATCGCGGGACGTCCGGAATCGTGGACGGCTTTGGCCGGGAAGTGATGCGAACCGCGCCGGCTGAAACTGCGCCCGAAGGCTGGTCCACGACCTATGGCCGGGCGCGCCTTCCGGCGGCCGCAGATGTCACCGTCTTCCAGAGCCGCTTCGGCGCTGCCTTGTTCTGGGTTTCGCTCTGCCTGTTCGCGGTTCTGGCCTTCGTCACCTGGAGGCGATAAGCCAGTTCTCTGGAGAGTTTGAAACGGTCGGGCGGGTCATGTCGGAGAGCAAATTACCGAGCGGGATCGACCGGGCTGTCGGACAACGCATTCGCCTGCGCCGCCGCGAGCGGAAGCTGACCCAGGAACAGCTCGGCGAGATCCTCGAGCTGACCTTCCAGCAGGTTCAGAAATACGAGAAGGGCGTGAACCGCGTGTCGGCCGGCCGCCTGTATGAAATCGCCGGCGTGCTGGATGTTCCGGTCGGATATTTCTTCGACGGGCTGGATGCCGAGGTGTCCGAGGCCGGGATGATGCTCGCCGAACCGGATGACACCTTCTCTGCGCCCCTCACGATCTCTCATGAGGAGGTTGAGCTCATCGCCGCGTTCCAGAAAATCAGCGACGCAGCGCTCCGCCAGTCGCTCTTGGACACGGTCAAGGCCGCGGCCTCGGCCTTCGACGCCCGGGATGAGGATGCCTGATACCTCCAATCCCACGCATGTCCTGCGCAGCTATGGCCGCACGGGTGGGCGCCCGCTCTCGGCGCGGCAGAAAACCCTCATGGCTGAGCGGCTGTACCTCTGGCAGATCCCGGCGGGTGATGATCCTCTCGATTTGGCGCCGCTGTTTCCGGGAAAGTCCGAAATCTGGCTGGAGATCGGGTTTGGCGGCGCGGAGCATCTGATCGCGCAGGCAAAGCGCCATCCCGAAACAGGCTTCATCGGCTGTGAGCCCTTTGTCGAAGGCGTCGCAAAGGCCGTGATCGGCATCGAGGACGAGGGTCTGGAAAATGTCCGGCTCTGGCCCGACGATGTGCGCCTTTTGCTCGCCCGCCTGCCGGATGCGAGCCTGTCGCGGGTCTTCATCCTGTTTCCGGATCCCTGGCCAAAACGCCGTCAGCAGAAGCGCCGGCTCGTCCAGCCGGAATTCCTTCAGCTCCTGCGCCCCAAACTACGCCCCGGCGCAGCCATCCGCTTCGCCACGGACGTTCGCAGCTATGCTGATGAGGCGCTTCTGACTTTTCTTTCAGGCGCTGGATTTCACTGGACCGCTGGCTCAGCCGCAGACTGGCGCGAGGCGCCGGCGGATCATGTCACGACCCGTTACGAGTCCAAGCGGCTCGGCGATTGTGCGCCGGTCTGGCTCGACTGTATTGCAACCTGAGTCTACCGGATTTCCTTGACGTTTTCGGCCAATTATGGCGAATAATGTGCATCGAAAGCGGTCGGTCTGAATATCAAGACCCCGTCAGACCGACGGTTATGACTTTCCCTGTCCGATTTCGATGGGCACCGTAAGGGGGCAATCCCGCTCCCGCGGGTCGCCATTTGGAACGGTAAAGGAAGGCCATCATGGCAACCGGAAAAGTAAAATGGTTCAACGACCAGAAGGGCTTCGGCTTCATCAAGCCGGATGAGGGCGGCGCCGACGTCTTCGTGCACATTTCTGCGGTCGAGCGTTCGGGCCTCCGGACCCTCGCTGAGAACCAGGCGATCTCCTATGAGCTCTACAAGGACGAGCGCCGCGGCAAGACCTCGGCGGTGGACCTAAAGATCCTCTAAAGCTTTCAGACCATAGACACGACAGCAAGCGGCCCGGTATCCCCGGGCCGTTTCATTTAAGTTTCATCAATCCTAAATTGACCCGCGGGGAGGGGGTAAGTAGGTTCCAGGCTCAGCTGAAAGAGGAGAGATCGATGCGTATGCTTCCGGTCCTCATATCGGTCCTGATCGGTGTTGCCTTACCAAGTCAGGCGCAAATTACCGAAGCCGATATCGTTGCGTACAACGCGGCCCTTCAGGCAGGCGACGCCTCGATGATCCAGACGGCAGCGATGCAGCTTGCGAATGGCGCGATGTCCGACCCGGACAATCCGGACTCTGGTATCGCAGCTTATGAGGCGGCCTGGACGCTTTGCCGGACCGGGGCATGTGAACAGGCCCTGCCAGCTGCGATGTTCGCAGCTGGGCTGCCCGGTGCGACGGCCCAGGACCGATTGCTTTCAGCTTTTGCGGCGTGGAAAGTGCAATCGTCGTCCTCGAATGCGCGCACGCTGCAGGCAGCATTGAATGACGCGGCGCCACTTGCGCCCTCAGGCATGTCCGTCTCCGCATTCCGGGAGTTTTACGGGGCCAGGCTACTGTCCAGGGACTATGCGGGGGCCGAGCGGCTGGCCAAACAGGCCCAGTCACACTTCGCATTGGGAGGTGAGCCGTTTCAACGGTTCGAGTTCGAGGCGCGTGGTATAGCCATTACCTCAAGGTTCAATTCGTCCCCCCGCGCCGCGCAGGTTGAAGAGATGGTTCACCTGCGAGGTGAGCTCAGCCAGCTGCGCCGGGCAGCGGGCCGCGACAGGCCAGATTGGATGAATGACGCGTACTGGCTGGCCAATGCCTGGCAGAACGCCATGCAGGCCTATTTCGTCTCAACGGATCGGCGCTTTCGCGCTGCCCGCATGGAAGAGATCTTGGCGGGTTATGAAGGTGGAGCCGCTCCGATTGAGGTCAGCGAAGCCGCTGAGGGCGAGGCCGGCACGGTCCGGGCGCGCTTCTGCGAAGGTGAAATGGTGCAGCAACCCGCGATGCGCTACCCGGTCGGGCAGGGGATGCGCGGGCGTTTCGGGTCAGTCATTGTCAAATTCCGTTTTGAAGACGGCAAGGTCAGAGATCCTGAAGTTCTGGCGGCCGTGCCTTCCGACGGCTTCCGGGAAGACGCCTTGCGAACAGTCTCGCAGTGGTATTTCAGGCCAAGCGAGGATCCCGTTCAGTCCGGATGCCGGCTGGACCACAACAGTGTGATCCAGGAATTCGTCTTCGCTCTCGGATAATGGCTTGCACGAGCCCTCTCGACATGCGGCGTGTTTGAGCTTATTTGGCCAACAAGTCGAAATATATCGGCGGCGGGTCCGGCAACGGGTCCGCCGCTTTTCTTTAAGCCGGAGGCCAACAGGCCCAGATGATTGTCCTTACCGAACAGGAACGCCGCCTGCTCGATCTTATCCAGCCCGCCGCCGAAGGGCTCGGGATGGAGATCGTAAGGCTGCGTGTGTCCGGCGGGCGCCGGCCTCACCTGCAGGTCATGGCCGAGAAGGCCGGCGGCGCGCCCACGGATGTCGAGGATTGCGCCCGCCTCAGCCGGGCGATGTCGCCCGTGCTCGACACGATCGATCCGATCCAGGACGCCTATATTCTGGAAGTCTCGACCCCCGGCATTGATCGGCCGCTGACGCGCCCCGGCGATTTTGCGCGCTGGATTGGTCATACGGCCCGGATCGAACTGATCCGGCCCATCGATGGCCGCCGCCGCTTCAGCGGCACGATCATGTCCGAAGACGATCAGGGCGTGCATATCGAGCTGGATGACGAGACCGAACTGGTCGCCGGCGTCCACGAGATGAGCCGGGCGAGCCTCGTGCTCACCGATGAGCTGATCGCCGCCGCGCGCGCGGCCGGCACTATGCCGCCGCAGTTCGACGATGAAGAATCCCTCGCCGATTTCGAGATCGACGAGACCGACGACGAAGTAGAAGAAGACGAAGAGACAGGAGATGTCCCATGAGCGCTGGCGTTTCAGCCAACAGGCTCGAAATCCTCCAGATCGCCAAAGCTGTGGCGGAGGAGAAGTCGATTGATCAGCGCATCGTCATTGAGGCGATGCAGGAGGCAATCGAAAAAGCCGCCAAGGCAAAATATGGCCAGGAGCACGACATCCGGGCAAAGATCGATGTCGTCACCGGCGAGCAGACGCTGTGGCGTGTGCAGACGGTCGTGGACGAAGAGCATTTCGATGACGAAGCCAAACAGCTTCGCCTCGCGGATGCCAAGAAGATCGACCCGGCACTCGAAATCGGCAGTGAGCTGACGGAAGAACTTCCGCCCTTCGATTTCGGCCGCGTTGCAGCGCAGACGGCCAAGCAGGTCATCACGCAGAAAGTGCGCGATGCCGAGCGCGAGCGTCAGTATAATGAATACAAGGACCGTGTCGGCGAGATTGTCTCCGGCATCGTCAAGCGCGTGGAATATGGCCATGTGATCGTCGATCTCGGCCGCGCCGAAGGCATCGTCCGCCGCAATGACGGTATCCCGCGCGAGAACTTCCAGCCGAACGACCGTGTGCGCGCCTATCTCTACAAGGTGAGCCGCGAGGTGAAGGGGCCGCAGATTTTCCTGTCCCGCGCTGCCCCCGATCTCATGCGCAAGCTGTTCGCGCAGGAAGTGCCGGAAGTCTATGAAGGCGTCATCCAGATCAAGGCCTGTGCCCGTGACCCCGGTTCGCGCGCCAAGATCGGCGTGATCTCGAACGACTCCTCGATCGATCCGGTCGGCGCCTGTGTCGGTATGCGCGGCGCCCGTGTTCAGGCGGTTGTCGGCGAGCTTTCGGGCGAGAAGATCGATATCATCCCGTGGAGCCATGATGCGGCGACCTTCATCGTCAACGCGCTGCAGCCTGCGGAAGTCTCGAAAGTCGTGCTCGATGAAGATGAGCGCCGGGTCGAAGTCGTGGTCGCGGACGACCAGTTCCCGCTGGCTATTGGCCGGCGCGGTCAGAACGTGCGTCTCGCCTCGCAGCTGACCGGATGGCAGATCGATCTGATCACCGAGACGGCCGATTCCGAGCGTTACCAGAAAGACTTCCAGGAGCGCACCGACCTGTTCATGAAAGCGCTGGATGCAGATGAAACCCTCGCCCAGCTGCTGGCCTCTGAAGGCTTCGAGACGGTCGAGGAAATCGCCTTCGTGGCAGCCGATGACTTCATCACGATCGAAGGCTTCGACAAGGACGTCGCCGAAGAGCTCCAGGAGCGCGCCCGCGAATTTCTCGACCGTCTTGCGGCCGAGAATGATGCCCGCCGCCAGGAACTCGGCGTTGAAGATGCCGTCATGGAACTCGACAACATGACGCCGGGCTTTGCCGTGAAACTCGGCCTGCAGGGCGTCAAGACGCTGGAAGACGTCGCCGGCCTCGTGCCGGACGATATCACCGGCTACCGCGAACCCGGTCCGGATGGTAAACCCGTCTGGGTCGAGGGCATCCTGAAGAAGGGCGAAATGCGCAAGGATGACGCGCAGATGTTCGTCATGAAGGCCCGTGTCGCCGCTGGCTGGATCGAGCAGGAGGCCATTGAGGCCCTGCTGGCCCAGCAGGTGGTCGAAGACGCGCCGGAGCTGACCGAGGAAGAACGCGCGCTTCTGGCGCTCGGCGAACTCGGCAATTCGACCGATGACGAGACGGATGAGGAAGCCCTGGCCGAAGAGCTGGGCTTTGATCTGGCTGAACTGGCATCGGAGGGCGGTGATGACACAACCGCACCCCGAGAGTGATCCTGGACTGACGTCAGACATTGCCGATGACGGACCGGCGGGGGCAGGCAAGGCCTCCCCGCCGGAACGTCAGTGTGCGGTAACGCGCGACCGGCTGCCCCAGTCGGCCATGATCCGCTTTGTCCTGTCTCCGGACGGCGAAGTTACGCCGGATATCCAGATGCGTCTGCCGGGCAGGGGCGTCTGGGTGCGCGCGGACCGTGAGACATTGTCTCTGGCGGTCCGCAAGGGCGCTTTCGCCCGCGGATTCAAGACGCAGGTTCGCGCGGCGGACGATCTTCCCGATCAGGTGGAACGCCTGCTCGTCCGGCGCTGCATCGACCTTCTGGGCATGGCCCGCAAGGCCGGGCAGGTCGTCGCCGGCTTCGACCAGGTGCGCGATGCGCTCAAGGGCGCCCGGCCCGCTTTCCTTCTGGAAGCCTTGGATGGTGCGGAAGACGGGCGTATGAAGGTATATTTTCTCGCAAAAGCCCTATATAGCGGCGTGAAAGTCGCCGGTGCGCTTAGCGCTGAGGAATTGGGCATGGCATTTGGACGCGACCGTGTGATACACGGGCTCGTCCGCAGGGGCGCCATCGCGGGAAACTGGGAAAGTGTCTATAGACGCCTGACCGGTTTTCGCCCGGCACCGGAATTGACCTGGTTCCCGGATCCGGACCAGTAGCGGAAACTGCCAGGACGCACGGGCGTGCTGGTGCAACATATGATATGTAGGACGAATGAGCGATACGAACGATCAAGGCAGCAATTCCGGCGGACGCAAGCCGCTTACCGTAGCACGCAAAGCAGCGGGCACGGTCAAGCAGAGCTTCAGCCATGGGCGCTCCAAACAGGTGGTCGTCGAGACCAAGAAGCGCCGTCCGGTGACTGCCGAAGCCGGGAAGGGGGGCGCCTCTGGCGGCCCGCCGTCTGCGGCCGATTCCATGGAAGCCAAGCTCGTGGCACTCGCCTCGAAGCTCGGCATTACCGTGGCCGAACTCAAGGCGCGCCAGAAGGTGCTCGAGCAGCGCAAGGCTGAAGAAGCCACACGCGCCAAGGATACCGAACAGGAACGGGCCGCCCAGGAC
>JBKBVT010000402.1:0-1569 GCA_046289305.1 Hyphomonas sp.
GGGATTATAGCTCGGTGTGAAATGCGTCTCGATATCATAGTCCGGCCCCATCTCCTCGCGCACCATGCCGAGCAGACGTTCGCGCGCCTTCTCAGGGTTCTTGCGCGTCTGGCGGAAGAAGAATTGCTGGAAGGCGACATTCCGCCAACGGATCAGCGTATAGGCCCATGTGTCCGGCATGATCTTGCGCAGGAAATTCGCCGCCCCGTCCACGGCAGGCCGCGAGACCACATAGGTCGGCGAGCGCTGCAGCATCGTCACATGCGCCGCCGTGTCGGTCATCGCCGGCACCAGCGTCATCGCCGTCGCGCCCGAGCCGATGACCACCACCCGCCTTCCGCTGTAATCGAGGTCCTCCGGCCAGTGCTGCGGATGGATGATCTGCCCCCGGAAGGCCGCCTCGCCCTCGAAATGCGGCCGGTAGCCTTCGTCATAGCGATAGTAACCCCCGCACATGAACAGGAAGCGGCAGGTCGTCGTCTCGCGCGCGCCGGTCACGGCGTCCTCGCTCGTCACGCTCCAGGCCTGGTCCGCGTTCGACCAGTTGGCGGCGACAATCTTCGTGTTGAAGCGGATATGCTGGCGGATGCCATGCTCGTCCGCGGTCTGGTTCACATAATTGCGGATCGACGGGCCGTCGGCGATGGCTTTGGCCTCGGTCCAGGGTTTGAAATTATAGCCCAGCGTGTGCATGTCCGAATCCGAGCGCACGCCCGGATAGCGGAACAGGTCCCATGTTCCGCCCACGGCGTCGCGGGCTTCATAGATGCGGTAGCGCTTGCCGGGGCAGCGTTTGGTGAGGTGCACGGCGGCGCCAATGCCGGACAGGCCGGCGCCGATGATGAGAACGTCTGTGTCGAGCTGGGTCATTGGCCCAGACTACGCGAATCTCACCAGAATGAAATAGGTGACGCAGGCGTCACTCTTTCTTCTTCCGCATCACGGCGCCGAGCACGACGATCATGCCCAGCGTTGTCGTGGCGGTGACAATCAGAGGCATGGCGCCCTCGCCCTGGTCCTGGAGGAACATGTAACCGGCCAGGACATAGCTGCAGATCGCAACCAGCCCGAGCACGATGGCGATGCCGAAAAAAGCCGGTTGCATGATGTTCCCCCGAAACAGCCTGAGCGGAGACTAATGGCAAACATGCCGCCGGGCCAGCCCGAACGCGGCGGCCGCGACTGATTTGGCCGCTTAGGCCTGCGCGGCTGGCACAGCGCGCGCGAGCTGCGCTCTCAGGGCCGGCAGGATGTCCTCATTGCCAGCAATGATGTCGCCGGTTTTGAGAACATTGGCGCCGTTGATATCCTCGGCATACCCGCCCGCTTCGCGCACGATGACCATTCCGGCGGCAATGTCCCAGGATTTGAGACCGCGCTCCCAGAAGCCATCGAAACGTCCGGCGGCGACCCAGGCAAGATCCAGCGCGGCTGAGCCATAGCGGCGGATGCCGGCGGTCACCGGCGTGATCGCGGCCATCTCGCGCGCAAAGGCGATATGCGCCGCTTCGCTCTTGCCCATCCAGGGCGTACCGGTGGCGATCACCGCCTCGCCCAGCTTCTTGCGGG
>JBKBVT010000403.1:0-1567 GCA_046289305.1 Hyphomonas sp.
GCGCAGAAGTCGGAGATGTGGGATCGATGGCAGCGCGGAGAGTCGCTGAGTTCGATCGGGCGGAGTTTTGGTCGCGCCGCGTCTGACGACATTTCCATTTTTGTAGGGACCGCCCAACATCCGTAAGCGCGACGGCGTGGCCCTATGCGACGAGGCTTGACGGCTGTGCGTGCCGCCAGGGCATGAGGTCCTCGATGTGGGATCTGGGGTGCCCGTCGAGGATGGCGCGGAGAGTGTCGGCGAGATAGTCGACGGGGTTCACGCCGGCCATCTTGCATGTGGCGACAAGCGAGGCGAGCATAGCCCAGTTCTCGGCGCCGACCTCGTTGCCGGCGAAGAGGGCATTCTTTCGCGTCAGAGCGATCGGGCGGATCTGGTTCTCGACCGGGTTGGTGTCGAGCTCGAGGGTGCCGTCGTCGAGGAAGCGGATCAGGCCGGGCCAGTGGCCAAGGGTGTAGCGGATATCTTCGGCCAGCAGGGATTTCTGCGGGATGCGCGAGAGCTGGGTCTCCAGCCACGGCTTGAGTGCGGCGATGATCGGCGCGGCATGTTCGCGCCGGGCGGCGAGACGGTCGGCGGGAGCCTGGCCGCGCACGGTCTTCTCGACCTGATACAGCAAAGCAATCTGGCGCAGCATCTCCTCGGCGATGGGCGAGCCCTCACTCTCGAAACGTTTGACGAAGCGGCGGCGGACATGGGTCCAGCAATAGACCAGCTGCCACGGGCCGCTGTCGCGCGCGACCTCGGTCAGCGCGTTGTAGGACTGGTAGGCGTCACATTGCAGGAACCTGCCGCGGTATCCGGCCAGGAACTTCAGCGGATGCTCCCGTCCTCGGCCGGGGGCGTAGTGGAACAGCACGATGGGCGGGCCGGCACCACCATGGCCGCGATCGTCCGATACAACGGCCCAGAAGTAGCCGCTCTTGGTGGCCTTCCTGCCCGGGTCCAGAACCGGCGCGCGGGTCTCGTCCACGAAGATCCGGTCGGCGCCGCGCAGATGAGCCTTCATGTGGTCGATGACAGGCATCAGGTGGAAGCACGCGCGTCCAACCCAGTTGCCGAGCGTACCGCGGTCGAGGTGGATACCTTGCCGCTCGAAGATCCCGGCCTGGCGGTAGAACGGAAGGTGGTCGCCGAACTTCGAGACGATGATCCACGCAATCAGCCGTTCGGTCGGCAGCCCGCCGGGCACGACATGCTCGGGCGCATGCGCCTGCACCACGGCCTGCGAGCAGCGGCGACAGGCGTATCTGGGGCGCCGCGTCACCAGAACCTGGAGCTGCGCCGGGATCACGTCGAGCCGCTCGGAGATATCCTCCCCGATCCGGGCCATCTCCCCACAGCCGCAGGGGCAAAGGGTGCTGGCGGGCTCGATCACGCGCTCGACCCGGGGCAGGTGCGGTGGCAGATGCCCGCGGTTGCGCGCGGGCTTCAGCGGCGCCTCCCCTCGAGCCCGTTGCAGCGCCGCCTCGGCCTTCTCCTGTGCGGCCTCAAGCACGCCCTGGGCCAGTTCGGCGTCCTCGAGCGGCAGATTGAACTGGTCGGGTGACAGCTTCTCGGAACTCTT
>JBKBVT010000404.1:0-1560 GCA_046289305.1 Hyphomonas sp.
CGGTCCTTCATCGGGATCGCATCGATCGGATCGCTGCCGAGCCAGAGGGCGGCGGCGAGGCGGAGATATTCAGCCTGCACGGCGTCAAGCTCGGGCGAGGATTCCATCTCGAAGATGGTGGACTTCTTCAGGCGCGAGCGGCGGATGACGTCGAGATCCGGGAAATGCGCGATGCGCTTCATGCCGGTGGCGTTGCAGTACCGGTCGATCTCGTCGGTGTCCTTCGAGCGGTTGGCGATGACGCCGCCGAGGCGGACGGCATAGTTCTGGGACTTCGCACGGATGGCCGCCATGATGCGGTTCATCGCGAAGATCGAGTCGAAATCATTGGCGGTGACGATCAGGCCGCGTTCGGCATGCTGGAGGGGCGAGGCAAAGCCGCCGCAGACGACATCGCCGAGCACATCAAAGATGACGACATCGGAGTCTTCGAGCAGGCGGTGCTCTTTCAGGAGCTTGACGGTCTGGCCGACGACATAGCCGCCGCAGCCCGTTCCGGCGGGTGGGCCGCCAGCCTCGACGCACATGACGCCGTTATAGCCCTGGAAGACAAAGTCCTCCGTACGCAGCTCTTCGGAATGGAAGTCGACCGATTCGAGCACGTCGATGACGGTTGGCATCAGCTTCTTGGTGAGGGTGAAGGTGGAGTCGTGTTTCGGGTCGCAGCCGATCTGCAGGACGCGCTTGCCGATCTTGGAGAAGGCGGCGGAGAGGTTCGAGGAGGTCGTGGACTTGCCGATGCCGCCCTTGCCGTACACGGCAAAGACCTTGGCTGTGCCCGCGTCGAAACGGGCATCCAGCTTTACCTGAACACTACCCTCCCCGTCAGGACGTGAACCGGGGCGATTGAGGGAAAGTGTTGTCATGCGGCTGCTCCTTGCAGATGGGTGACGCCTTCGAGACGATCTTCGATCTCTGCGCTGGCGGCTTGAAGCGCGGCTAGGGTTTCGGGATCCGGCGACCAGTAGTTGCGCTCGGAGGCTTCGATCAGGCGGCCGGCGACCTTGGCGGTGGCGGCGGGGTTGAGGTCCATGAGGCGCCGGCGCAGCGCTTCGTCCAGCACGAAGGTCTCGGTCATTTCCTGGTAGACCCAGGGGGCGACCTGGCCGGTCGTGGCCGACCAGCCCATCGTGTTGGTGATCTGGCTTTCGATCTGACGGACGCCTTCATAACCGTGGCGCAGCATGCCCTCATACCATTTCGGATTGAGGGTGCGGGTGCGGGTCTCGAGCGCGACCTGTTCGGACAGGGTACGGACGATGCCGTCGCCGCGTGTCTGGTCGCCGATATAGACCGCCGGTCCCTGCCCGCGCGCCTTGGTGGCGGCGCGGGTGATGCCGCCGAGGGTGTCGAAATAATGGTCGATGGTGGTCAGGCCCGTCTCGACCGATTCGAGGTTCTGATAGGCGAGATCGACATCGGCCAGAAGGCTCGCGAGGATGACGGGCTGCGCCGTGGGGCGGCCGTCTATTCCGTAGGCGAAGCATTTGCGTTTGGAGAAGGCATCGCCTAGCTCGTTCTCGTCATCCCAGGCGCCGGAGGCGACCAGCATGTTGACGT
>JBKBVT010000405.1:0-1550 GCA_046289305.1 Hyphomonas sp.
ACATCCCCTCCTTGTTCAGTCCCATTCTGGGCTGACCGCTGCTACTGCGATCCCTTAACCAGCGTCGTCACATTCTGCTGCCCGGCAGACAGATGCAAGACCGGGGCGCATTTATATCCCGCTCAAGCGCCCTGTCCGCTCAGCGGGCACGCCATCATGTCCTCTACTGCCGCCGAAAAGGCAAGCATCTCCTCAACTTCGAGCTCGCGGATGAAGACTTCGACCCCGATCCCCTGCCGGCCGACCCGCTCAGCGGTCTTGCGGAACAGCTCCGGCGGCAGGTTGGTCTCGAACGCATCGGCAAGGCAGGCGCAGCTCGCCGGCGCCTCGCCCCGCGCGACACAGCTGTCGACCAGCGCCTGGCGGTCTGACACCCCCGCGCTGCCACAGGCCGCCAGACCCAGCGCGGCCAGTCCAATTGCCCATCCGGTTTTCATCGCGGCGCACCTCCTCTTGACCCCTTCTGCTGGCACGAAACCCCCGCCGCCGAAAGCGCTATTCCCGCCGGAGGATCTGGTCGAGCTGCGGCCCGCGCCCCAGCGTCCTGAGGAAATCCGCCTTCACGGCCGCCGCGTCATAGTCCTCCTCGACCCATTCGAGGAAAGGTTTCCAGTCGTCCCGCGCCCGGCCCCGGCTCTCATTATAGTGCGCATAGGCGTCCAGAAACGCGTCCAGCACGCCGGTCTTGCCGTGTTTTATATGCAGATAGCGCCCCGAAAGCTGCCCGGCAGCCTCCTCGAACGGCGCGCGTTCCTGCAGCAGCTTGTAGAGCACCGCGCCCATTCCCGCCCGGTCCGCCCCGGATTTGCAGTGCATCAGCGCCGGATAGGCAATCGTCCGGAACAGGTCGCGCGCGGCAAAGATCTTCTCCCGGCTCGGCGGCTCCCGCGAAAACAGCTGAAAGTCCACCAGCGCGATCCCCGCCTGTTCGCAGGCCGCCTTCTCGAGCAGGTAAAACCCCTTGGTGCTCACCCCCCGCAGGTTCAGGATCGTGCGGATGCCGCGCTTGTCGGCATGGTCCTGGATCTGGCGCGGCGAGGGCTGATTCGAGCGCCACATCTCGTTCGATATCTGATGCAGGTTCGAAAACCGCGCCCGCAGGAAATGATGATCCCCGAGATACAGCTCCCGCCAGGCCCGCGCCCGGCCGGCCGGCGTCTCCAGATCCGGCGCAACATGCGAGCGGCGCAGAGGTTTTGGCGTAATCTTGACCATCAACTCCGCGATTAAGGCGCCCAGCCCGCCGGGGCAAGCCGCCATGCCAGCGTCCCTCCTGGGAAACCCCTCGGTCAAGGCCTGGCCCATCGCTCATGTTGGCTTGCTGAGAACCCGCAACTGGCACGCCCTGCCGGGCGCCCCTCACCTCCCACACCCTTCGGGTGCGGGCCCCTCCTCTTCCGTAAGCGGGAGAGGGGTAAGGCGAACCCTTGAACCCCTCTCCCACAAAGTGCAGGGCTGTCCGGGGAAAGTACATCATTTGAGTTTGAGGGACATTTGTTGCGGGTCGTAGCTTTGGGTTTGCCTTCGGCAAAAGATTGGTTTGTCGATGT
>JBKBVT010000406.1:0-1532 GCA_046289305.1 Hyphomonas sp.
ATTCTTGCCATTAAAGCTGACACAGGGTGCGCGGGGTTGGACGGTTGGCAGCGATAGTGGGTAATGACGAAGACTGTGGGGATGCTGGTGCTGAGGCGCTGCGCCGGGCATCGGTCCTTCGACCGCTTGTACAGGCGTATCTCAGCCGCATTGGGAGCTTGGAGAGCGGTATACGTGATGCAGTCTGGGAGCTTGGCGTCAGCAAAACCACAGTCTGGCGCTGGATCCGACGACTTGCGGAAGAAGGTGGCCGGACAAGCGCTCTAGTGTTCCGCACCTGACATAGGATTCCGGACGGCGCCCTGCTGTGGCATGGTCGGCGGATGAGACGCTCCGACATCTGCCTTTACCTTGGCCCCGCCGACCGTGCTGAGCTTCAAGCTTTGCTGAGCAACCGCAACACGCCGCGCAAGATTGCCTGGCGCGCCGGGATCGTGCTGGCGACGGCGGACGGTCAGGGCACCGTGGAAATCATGCGGCGGACGGGCATGTCGAAGCCGACAGTGTGGCGCTGGCAGGCGCGCTATCTCGATGAGGGCACGCCGGGGCTCAAGCGCGACAAGACGCGGCCCTCGCGTGTGCCGCCCCTGCCGAGAGAGGTCCGACTGAAGGTGATCGCGAAGACAGTCCAGGAAACGCCGCCCAATGCCACGCACTGGAGCCGCGCGGCGATGGCCGAGGCGGTGGGCATATCGCCTTCGAGCGTGGGGCGCATTTGGGCGGATGCAGGGCTGAAGCCACATGTCGTCAAGGGGTTCAAGGTCTCGAACGACCCGATGTTCGAGGCCAAGGTCACCGAGATTGTGGGGCTCTACCTCGACCCACCAGACCGTGCGGTCGTGCTGTGCGTCGACGAGAAATCCCAGATCCAGGCGCTCGACCGGACCCAGCCGGGGCTGCCGCTGAAGAAGGGGCGCGCGGCGACCATGACCCACGACTACAAGCGCCATGGCACCACCACCCTGTTCGCGGCGCTCGACGTGAAGTCGGGGTTGGTCATCGGCGACTGCATGCCGCGCCACCGCGCAAAGGAATTCCTGAGCTTCCTCCGCCGGATCGACCGGGCGGTGAAGAGACCCCGCGACATCCACGTCGTGCTCGACAACTACGCGACCCACAAGACGCCCGAGGTGCGGGCCTGGCTGGAAAAAAATCCGCGCTTCAACCTGCATTTCACGCCCACCAGCGCATCTTGGCTGAACCTGGTCGAGCGCTTCTTCGCCGAGATCACCGCGAAGCGCATCCGACGGGGCAGTTACTCCAGCGTCGCCGATCTCGAGGGCGCCATCTACGACTACCTTCTGCAACACAACGCCAAGCCGAAGCCCTTTGTCTGGAGCAAGACCGCCGAAGACATCATCGCCCGCGAGCGCCGCGCCCTTGATGCCCTCGATGAAATCAGGGGAAATCGGTAGCAAGTGTCAGACTCGGGACACTAGTTCCCCGCAAACGCGGCCGACCCACGGGGTCGGTCATGGTGCTCGGTGATGTCGAAGGCATTATCGAAGACCATTTGACTCGATACTACCTTC
>JBKBVT010000407.1:0-1513 GCA_046289305.1 Hyphomonas sp.
TTCAAGCAAAGTGTCGGAGTGCCCCCGCGAGTATATCTGACGCAGCTGAGGATCGAAAAAGCCTGCGAGCTTCTGGAGCATGCAAACATGTCCATCACCGAGATCGCGCAGGAGGTGGGCTACTCTTCCAATCAGGTTCTGGCCCGGACGTTCCTGAAACACCGGTATATGAGCCCGACCGACTACCGCCGGACTGTTCGTGATGAGGCTCGCGAAGCCGCAGTGAAGACCCGGCAATGAGCGAGCCTGTCTACTCGTCTTATTCGCAATGGTACAGCGAGGGTCACTTGGGATCCTACGTGCGTACGCTGAAATCCAGCGGCGGGATGCTCAGCTTGCTTGAGGCTGCGCCGCCGTCCGGAGATAACTCCGGCCCTGCCGTGCCTGACCTTAGGATCAGGTTGCGCGACGGCGAAAGACAGCAAGACCAGCACCAAGGCAGCAGCCTGAGCGCCGTCGAGCCAAGACGGTTTCGCTAAGATCAGGCTAACGCGACCGGACAGCGGACCCGGGCGCAGGTTGATGACAGTTCGCTCACGAATTCCAGATAAAGTCAAAGCCGAGAAGGGTTACACCATGACAAAGGTACTTGTTCTCTACTACTCGTCCTACGGGCATGTCGAAGCGATGAGCGCGGCCGTGGCCAAAGGTGCTGCAGATGTTGCCGGAACGGACGTGACGGTCAAGCGCGTCCCCGAGATCATGACGTCCGAAGCAGCAACGGCTGCAGGTTTCAAGACCGAGCAGGCGGCCGAAATCGCGACGCCTTCCGAGCTTGCGGATTATGACGCGATCATATTTGGGACGCCGACCCGGTTCGGGAATATGGCATCGCAGATGCGCAGCTTTCTGGACCAGACGGGAAAGCTGTGGATGGCGGGGGCGCTGATCGGCAAGGTCGGTTCGGTCTTCACCTCGACCGGCACCGGCGGAGGCAGCGAGACGACGATCACCTCGTTCTGGCACACGCTGGCGCATCACGGGATGGTCATCACCGGGCTGCCCTATTCCAGCGGCGAGCTGACCATCATCAATGAGGTGCGCGGCGGCTCGCCCTATGGCGCGGCGACGATTGCCGGTGCGGACGGCTCGCGCATGCCCAGTGAGACAGAGCTGAAGCTGGCCGCCGATCAGGGGCGCCACGTGGCGAGCCTTGCCGCCAAGCTCAGCAAATAAAGCAGACCCATTAAGGAAGCCCACATGTCGAAGCTTGAAGTGCTTACCCCGCAGAACAGCCAGCTGATTTTCATCGATCATCAGCCGCAGATGGCCTTCGGCGTTCAGTCGATTGATCGTCAGACGCTGAAGAACAACACGGTCGGACTGGCCAAGGCAGCGCGTATCTTCGATATCCCGACGGTCATCACCACGGTCGAGACGGACAGCTTCTCGGGGCACACCTATCCCGAACTGCTGGATGTCTTCCCCGATGCCCCGCTGCTGGAGCGGACGTCGATGAACTCGTGGGACGACCAGAAGGTCCGCGACGCGTTGGCGAAAAATGCGGCCGAGG
>JBKBVT010000408.1:0-1507 GCA_046289305.1 Hyphomonas sp.
GCCGTCGGGCTCGGCAACTTCTGGCGCTTTCCCTACACGGCCGGTGAGAATGGCGGCGGCGCCTTCATCATCATCTACCTGCTCTGCGTTCTGCTGATCGCCCTGCCGCTGCTGATGGCGGAATATTCCATGGGCCGCAAATCCGGCATGTCGGCCATCGAGGGCGTCCAATCCCTCGCCCGCGCCGAAAGCAAGAGCCAGAACTGGGGCATCGTCACCTGGGTCGGCTCGCTCACGGCCTTCTTCATCCTCACTTTCTACATGGTGATCTCGACCTGGCTCCTGGCCTATCTGATCCAGGCGCTCGGCGGCGATCTCAACGGCACGACCGCCGAGGAGTCCGGCCAGAACTTCCTGAACACGATCGGGCAGGGCGAAGACCCGATGACCTCGAAATGGTATATGCTGATGCTGCTCGGCCTGTTCGTGATAACGAACATCGCCGTCGTCGGGCGCGGCATCAAGGGCGGCATTGAGCGGGTCGCGACCATCCTGATGCCGGCCTTCTTCATCATGGTGCTGGTTGTCGTCGGCTTCTCGCTGGCGAACGGCGATGTCGCCCGCACGGTTTCCTTCATCTTCGAGCCGAAATGGGAGGATGTGGGCTTCAAGACCTTCCTCGCCGCGCTCGGCCAGGCCTTCTTCTCCATCGGCGTCGGCGTCGGCCTGATGATCACTTATGGCGCCTATCTGGACCGGAAGACCAACATCCCGGCGTCCTCCGCCATCGTGGCGGGTTCGGACACCTTTGTCGCGCTCATCGCCGGCTTTGCGATCTTCCCGATCGTTTTTGCCGCCGGCCTCAATGAAGCCGCCGGCCCCAGCCTGTTCTTCATCTCGATGCCTGTGGCGTTCGAGGCGATTCCCGGCGGCAGCATCTTCGCCATCGTCTTCTTCTCGCTTGCGCTGTTTGCGGCCTTCACCTCCTCGATCTCGCTGATGGAAGTGTCCGTCTCCTGGCTCGAGGAACGCCAGGGTGTCACCCGGCTCGGCGCGGCAGCCGGCGTCGGCTTTGTCCTGTTCATGGTCGGGGCGGCCTATGTCTTCTCGCTCGACTATCTGGACTTCATGGACTTCATGACCGAGGGCCTGCTCCTGCCGCTCGGCGGCCTACTGGCCGCGATCTTCGCCGGCTGGATCCTCAGCCGCGACATGCTCACATCAGAGCTGGGCGAAGGCATGATCATGAATGTCTGGCGCTTCCTGATCCGCTGGTTCGTGCCGCCTTTTATCGGTCTCGTCCTGGTCTTCGGCTTCCTCGACAAGATCCAGGACCAGTACCACGTCCAGCTGCCCGCCCCACTCGTCATGCTCCTCGGCCCCAACTGGACACCGCCGGTGGAGTAGGGGCGCGCCGAGGTGGAAGGACGGAGTTTTCTGGAAGCGACCACCGGCAGGCTTTTTCCTGTATCTGCCAGGGGCGCAAAGGCAGTTCCTACAGGACTATCGAAACCGCAAAATTATACGGTTTGAGCAGATGAATAGTGTCCAGCAAGCGATAAAACTA
>JBKBVT010000409.1:0-1495 GCA_046289305.1 Hyphomonas sp.
GTTGTCTCCTCCGGCCTGACCCAAACGGCGGAAAAGCAAATGCAAAACTTGTCGGAAAATGCTGTGGGGGCCATCGAGCGCTGGATGGCGCAGCAAGAGGGCTGGTTTGCCCCGCGCCCCGGCACAGAGGCCGAGCAAGCCGCCGCGGCTGTGGCGGTTTCCGCCCCGGCAGCGCAGCCTTCGCCTTGACGGAACAATCCGCATCTCAAAGCCTGTCGCGCGCAGAAATTCCGGTGATGCCTGCTTGATTTTCCCCCCTTTCGCAAGTATTTGCCCCCCGTGTCAAATCGGGGCCGGTTGCGGTCCAGCAAAAAAGGGGTGCCGCGCCAATGGCAAAGCAGAAGTTTGAACGCACGAAGCCGCATGTGAATATCGGCACGATTGGTCACGTGGACCATGGCAAGACGACGCTGACGGCGGCGATCACGAAGTATTTCGGCGAGTTCCGCGCTTATGACCAGATCGACGGTGCGCCGGAAGAGAAGGCCCGCGGGATCACGATTTCGACCGCGCATGTGGAATACGAGTCGGAAGCGCGTCACTACGCCCATGTCGACTGCCCCGGTCACGCTGACTATGTGAAAAACATGATCACCGGTGCTGCGCAGATGGACGGCGCGATCCTGGTGGTGAACGCCGCTGACGGCCCCATGCCGCAAACGCGCGAGCACATCCTGCTCGGCCGTCAGGTGGGCATTCCCTACATGGTCGTCTACATGAACAAGGTCGATCAGGTCGATGACGAGGAACTGCTCGAACTCGTGGAAATGGAAATCCGCGAGCTTCTGTCCTCCTATGACTATCCGGGCGACGACATTCCGATCGTCAAGGGTTCGGCGCTGCACGCGATGAACGGCACCCGTCCGGAAATCGGCGAGGAATCAATCAAGGCGCTGATTGCAGCCGTTGACAGCTACATTCCGACGCCTGAGCGCGCCGTGGACCAGCCCTTCCTGATGCCGATCGAAGACGTGTTCTCGATCTCGGGCCGCGGGACGGTGGTGACGGGCCGTGTCGAGCGCGGTGTGATCAATGTGGGCGACCAGGTTGAAATCGTGGGCATTCGCCCGACGACGACCTCGACCTGCACGGGCGTGGAAATGTTCCGCAAACTGCTCGACCGCGGGGAAGCCGGCGACAATATCGGTGCGCTCTTGCGCGGTGTTGCGCGCGAAGACGTGGAGCGTGGCCAGGTGCTGTGCAAGCCCAAGTCGGTCACGCCGCACACTGTGTTTGAAGCCGAAGCCTATATCCTGACCAAGGAAGAAGGCGGGCGTCACACGCCGTTCTTCGCCAACTACCGTCCGCAATTCTACTTCCGCACGACGGACGTGACCGGGATGGTCCAGTTGCCCGAAGGCACCGAGATGGTGATGCCGGGCGACAACCTGAAGTTCACAGTCGAACTGATCGCGCCCATCGCCATGGAAGAAAAGCTGCGCTTCGCCATCCGCGAAGGCGGCCGGACTGTCGGCGCAGGCGTCGTGTCGAAGAT
>JBKBVT010000410.1:0-1487 GCA_046289305.1 Hyphomonas sp.
GCTCGATCGGGTTCTGCGTCGCCAGCACATGGAAGGGCGCGGGCAGGTCATAGCGCATACCCGCAACCGTCACATGCCGCTCCTGCATCGCCTGCAGAAGCGCAGACTGGGTCCGCGGGCTCGCCCGGTTGATCTCGTCAGCCATCAGCAGCTGCGTAAACACAGGTCCGCGAATGAAGCGGAAAGACCGCTCGCCAGACGGGCTCTCATCCAGCACTTCGGAGCCGAGGATGTCCGAGGGCATCAGGTCCGGCGTGAACTGGATGCGCTGGCTGGCAAGGCCCAGCGCCGTGCCCATCGCGTCCACCAGCCGCGTCTTGGCCAGGCCCGGCGCGCCGATCAGCAGCGCATGGCCACCGGCCAGCACCGCGCAGAGGGAAAGCTCCACCACCCGTTCCTGGCCGAATACGGCGCGGCCGATTTCGGCCTTCACCCGGGCAAGCGCTGCCGCTGCCGCTTCGGCATCTGCAACAGGGGTCTCGGCATTCAGGGTTGTATCGGCCATTTTGATCAGGCGCCTCCGGCTTCACGTATCTGGCTATCAGCCCTATGTCTAAGGCGTGATTTTGGCGGAGAAAGATGTGACATCCAGTCCCGGCAGTAATATCCGCATGGAAGACACGCTTAAGGCCATCTTGCCGGAAGGCAAGTTCAGCGGTGCTTTGCCGCCTGTCGAGACATGGAATCCCGCTCAAACCTCAGATATTGGCATGGAAATCCGCGCAGACGGCCGCTGGTGGCATGAGGGCGGCGAGATCAAGCGCGAACGGCTCGTCAAGCTGTTCGCCCGCATTCTCCGCCGTGACGCCGATGGCCGCACCTGGCTTGTCACCCCCCACGAGAAAGTGATCGTGCATGTCGAGGACGCGCCCTTCCTCGCCGTGAGCGTAGAACATCAGGGCGAACCCGGCCCCGGCCAGATCCTCCGTTTCACCACTACCCTCGGCGATGTCACCGAAGCCGGCCCGGACGCCCCAATCCGCGTCGAAACCGACACCACAACCGGCGAGCCCTCACCTTACGTGCTCGTACGCGGCCGTCTGGAAGCGAAGATCGCCCGGCCCGTCTTCTATGAGCTTGTCGATATGGCCGTGCCCGATCCGGAGGACGCCAACCTGCTCGGCGTCTGGAGCGGCGGCGAGTTCTTCCCACTTGGCCCTGCGGGCTGACCGGCAATGTCATTCCGCAATCTGGACGACTTCGTGGAGCGGGTCACGACCCGGCTCGACCCGCCCGCGGGGCAGGGCCGCCTCACCGAAATGGGCGACATGGATTTCCTCACCCCTGAGGAAGTCGCCATCATCCGCCCGGCCGCTGTCCTGTTCGGCGTCATCCCCCGCAAGGAAGGCGCCACCGCGCTTCTCACCCTGCGCCCGCAGACCATGTCCGACCATGCCGGCCAGGTCGCGCTGCCCGGCGGCAAGGTCGATCCCATCGATCTTGATGAAGTTGCCGCCGCCCTGCGCGAGGCGGAAGAAGAAGTCGGC
>JBKBVT010000411.1:0-1486 GCA_046289305.1 Hyphomonas sp.
CTTTCTGACGATGGCGCCGGGCCGATGCAGACGCTTTCATCCGCGAGGCGCACGGCCATGGCGTCCCGGTCGGCTTCGGAATGGACGACGACGGTCGACAGGCCCATTTCCTTGCAGGCGCGGTGGATGCGCAGGGCAATTTCGCCGCGATTGGCGATCAGGACCTTATGGATGGGGCGCGGCGGGGTCATCTATTCGATCAGGACCAGGGCTTCGCCGAATTCGACCGGCTGGGCGTTCTCGACATAGATCGCCTTGACGGTACCGGCGCGGTCAGCCTCGACGGGGTTGAAGGTCTTCATCGCCTCGATCAGCATCAGCGTGTCGCCCTTTTTCACCTTGTCGCCGACGGAGACATAGGCCTTTGAATTCGGGTCTGGTGACAGATAGCAGGTGCCGACCATGGGGGATTTCACGGCATTGTCGGAGGCGTCAGCAGGGGCGGCAGCTGCGGCTACGGCGGCCGGGGCGGCAGCGGCGGGGGCCTGCATCGCCGGGGCGGGCGGCGCATAGGCAGCCTGCATCACGGCGGCAGGCACCGGCTTGGTGACCTTGACCCGCAGGCCTTCATATTCGACCTCGAGCTCGCCAAGATCGGCCTCGCGCAGGATCGCTGCCAGTTCCCGGATCAGACCGGTATCCAGCTTATTCTTCGGTGTGCTCATCTATTCAGCTCCTCGCCTCTCCCGAAAGCTTCAGGGCCGCGCTCAGCGCGAGTTCATATCCATAGCCGCCCAGCCCCGCAATCGTTGCGGCTGCTACAGGGGCGACATAATTCACCTGCCGGAAGGCCTCGCGCGCGGCGGGGTTCGACAGGTGTACCTCTACAACTGGAATTTTCAGTGATTTCAAGGCGTCATGCAAGGCAATCGAGGTATGTGTATACGCGGCGCCATTGAGTATCAGCGCCCGGCCCTCGCGGCCGGCTTCCTGCACCCAGGTGACCAGTTCGCCTTCGGAATTGGTCTGGCGCATCACCAGCGGCACATCCCCAGCCAGGCCAATCAGGCGGGCATGGATATCCTCGAGCGTGTCCCGCCCGTAGATTTCCGGCTCGCGCGTGCCAAGCAGGTTGAGGTTCGGTCCGCCGAGGACATATACCGGTTTCAACATGTTGCCCCGTTTGCGCTGTAACGCCCGGCGTGGCAAGAGGGCAACACTTCAGGATCAATCCGCATGAACATCACGCTCAATGGCGAAGCGCTGGAGATCGAAGCCGGCACCAGCATCGCGCAGCTCGTGCACCGGATTTCCGGCGAGACGGGCCGCGACCCGCGCGGCGTCGCCGTCGAGCGCAACCTCGAGATTGTGCCGCGCTCGGCCTATGGCGGGACGCTGCTGTCCGAGGGCGACGCCATCGAGATCGTGCACTTCATCGGAGGTGGCTGAGATGACGCAGATCCAGCCCGAGGACGACCATTGGGCGGTGGCGGGGCGGCGCTTCCGTTCGCGCCTCATCGTCGGCACGGGACGCTACAGGTCGCTC
>JBKBVT010000039.1:0-16871 GCA_046289305.1 Hyphomonas sp.
AGACGGAGATGACACGAATGGCCCTCAATGATGAAGAGCCGGTCCTTGTCCGCAAGGCGCAGGCGCTTGACCAGATGTCGGTGGACGAACTCGAGGCCCGGATCTTGCAGCTGAAAGCGGAGATTGCCGCCTGCGAGACAGAGATCGAGAAGAAGAAAGCCCAGAAGCGCGCCGCAGATGCGTTGTTTGGCAAGGGCGGTTAAGTGGCGGGAAACGGCTTCGGCCTAGTGTGGCCAAACAGGACGCGGATGAGCGTGGAGAGGTTGTGATGGCAGAATTTGAACCAGCCGCGCTGCAGGCGGTGCCAGATGCCTTCACCGGCAGCAAGCTGTTCGACACGGTGTTCACCCGCGGCATGGCGCTGGTGGAAGAGACCGCCGCCTATCTCGACGGGCCGGGGCGCGACCAGTCCAAGGCGCTGCCGCGCGAGGCGAGCCTGACTTACGCATCCTGGAGCATGGAACTGACGACCCGGCTGATGCAGGCGGCCTCCTGGCTGGTGATGCAGAAAGCCGTGCGCGACGGTGAGATGCAGATGGAAGATGCCGGCGCCCGGAAATACCGGATCCGCCGGGACGAGCCGGCGCTCGACAGCTCATCCCCGGAGAGCAAGGGCCTGCCGCCGCGCTTCCTGGAACTCGTGGCGCGGTCTGAAGCTCTGTTCGAGCAGGTCTGCCGGCTGGACCAGGCGCTCTACCACCCGGCCCGCGCCGCAACTGCACCGAATGCGGTGTCCGAACAGATGGCGGCGCTGCAGAAAGCCGCCGATACCGGCGCGTTCGATCCGTTGATGGTCTGGCGCCGCGCGCGCTGAGGCTTCAGAAAGCGGCGTAGGTTCTGAGGAAGGCCGTTGCCTGCTCGGCGCAGAAGCCTTCCTTAACGGGCGCCCGAGAAATTGTCAGCCGGTGGAAAATCGGCCCGAGCAGCTGCTCGATCACATCATCCAGCTCGAAGTCGCGCCGGATCACGCGCTTGCTGGCAAGCTCGGCCAGCAGCATGCGCAGTGGCTGGCGGATGTCGCGGCCAACCCATGCGCGCCAGACCTCGCCGGCATCCTTGTCATCGGCGGCGGCCAGCAGCGCCACACGCAGGACGGCATGGCCATGCCCGGTGCGGGCAGCCGCTTCGATCGGAATGATCAGGGCGGTGATGCGTTCCTGCGGGTCGCGTCCGCCATCCGGCGCGTCCGGGATCAGGGCGAGGGCGGCATCGACACACATCGCGCCGATGGAGGGCCACCAGCGATAGATCGTCTGTTTCGAGGCGCTTGCCCGCTTGGCGACGGAATCGACGCTGAAACCGCGCCAGCCATTCTCCGCCATTTCGTCCCGCGTCGCGTCCAGGATGGCCGATTTGGAGACCTCGCTGCGCGTCGGTCCCTTGCGGGAGCGGGAAGGCGTGCCGGGCGTTTCGGCCGGGGTTGTCATGCAGATTTCTCCATCGCAGCAGCATCTGATAGCGTGGAAACCGTACCAGCGCGAGACTACCCGTACCGTTTAGGCACCGAATTGTTTCGAAATCGCTTGCGTGGTTTGAGATTCTGGGCGATCCGCCCGTCCGGCAAGCGTGGAGGCAGATATGAAATCCGTCGATGACATGATCGCAGGCTACCGGCGTTTCCGCGGCGGGGTGTATGCCGAACAGGCCGACCTCTATCTGAAGCTCGGGGCAGGGCAGGACCCTGACATCATGCTGATCGGCTGCGCCGACAGCCGCGCCGACCCGTCCGACATTTTTGATGCCGCGCCGGGGCAGATGTTCGTGGTGCGCAATGTGGCGAATCTCGTGCCGCCCTACCAGCCGAATGGCGGGCTGCACGGGGTGTCGGCGGCGCTCGAATTTGCCGTGAACATCCTCAAGGTGAAGATCATCGTGGTGATGGGCCATGGCGGCTGCGGCGGCGTCACGGCCTCGCTGACCAAGAATGACAGCCCGCTGATCGGCGAATTCGTGGCCCCCTGGGTGAAGCTGCTCGATGACGCGCGGGAGCGGGTGACCCAGCGCAATCCGGAGAACCCGCAATTTGCGCTGGAGCTCGAAGGCATCGAGACCTCGATCGAGAATCTGATGAGCTTTCCGTTTGTGCGCGAAAAGGTCGAGGCCGGCACGCTGGCAATCCATGGCGCCTGGTTCGCGATCCGGCACGGCGAGCTGCACTGGCGCAATGCCGAGACGCGGCAGTTCGAGATCGTTGCGCCGTAGCCGACCTGCGCCTCGCAGTTTCGCCGCCCGTCAGGACGCGCAGCCGATGCAGCGCAGGGCGGCGGGATCGACTTCCAGCCGCTTCATCCCGATGAATTCGCCGCATTCGATGCAATAGCCGAACTCGTCGCCGCCGAGCCGTTCGAGGGCCGCCTGAAGAATGCGCATCCGCTGCTGCCGGCGGGCTTCCGCCGCCTGAGACATCGCCTGGACCTGCAGGGAGTCGATCCGGGAGACGCGGCCGATGCTCTGCTGGTCGAGCTCCACCGGTGCGCGGTCGCCTTTGGATGCCGCGCGCAGGGCGGTGAGGTCGGCAAGCTCCGCTTCGATGATGGGGCGAAACAGGGCGGCAAGGTGGTCTGGGCCGGGATCATTCATCGCGGGCACCTCAGGTGCGCCAGCGCAGCGTCGCGGGCTGGACAGGATTGACGAAAGCCGCCTCGGCATGGCCGCAGGCATCCCATGCCTGCTTGAGTTTCATGTACCAAAGAAACTGCTGGTCGGAATCGCCGAGCAGCATGCCTTTACCGCCGAATGGCTCGTTCAGGCGGCGCGCCGCCATGATGTCCACATCCTGCTGCAGGAACGGCCGGGCAACGAGGCGCGCAAAGGGCCGGACTAGGTTCAGGACCGGGGAGTTCCAGTAGAAGATCTGGCGCAGCGCTGTGTGGCGCGCGTCGATTGGGGTCAGCGCCGTGAGGCCCAGCACGGTATGCTTGCTGTTGCTGATATATTCGGCGCGCAGGCCCGGCAGGCGGAAATAAATCTTCACGCGGATGGCGCCGCCGATGAGCTTGTAGATGTCGCTGTTGACCGGGGCGTGCGGCTCCATGGTGAAGCCCATCTCGCTCGGTACGAAGTCCTTTGTCTTGGGCTTCAGGATGCCGTTGCCCCGCCAGATCGGGGAACGATGGACGAAAGGCGTATGGGCGGGGTCAAGCAGTCCGTAGACGGCATCATCCTGATGCGCGGGCACGACGACCTTCTCCATGAATCGGACCCGGCCTTTCGGGCCGCCGAAACAGGGTGTTGGAGGCAGGGGCGCTGCCGGATCGCGGCCAGGTGCTGCCATGAACACCCAGACGAGTCCCTCGCTCAGGCAGGTCGCCACCGGCGAGTTCGTCTCCGCGTCCATGGCTTCAACGGCGCCCTTGCGGCGGTTGAACACCAGGTTCCGGCTACAGACTGTCAGCGGGCTCGCGCGGTCATTCGCCAGTTCTTCCAGCCGCGCCGCGACATACCAGACGTCCAGGACGAAGCTGGACGAAACCGCGGATGCCGGGGAGGGGGAACACATGAACCTTCAGCCTGTCTGCGCGGACCATAAGCAAGCGGGAGCTTGACCACCGGACGGGCGGCAAAAAGTTCTGGTTCCTGCAGTCTCTCCCGATGACAGCCTAGCGCATCTGCGAGCCGCAGCAAGAGCGCCAGAAGATTTCAGCGCTTCTTGCCGGTGGCCGTTTCGCGGTCGACTGCCTCGCGGATCAACTCGCGCGCCCGCTCGATGCCGTGCCAGCCTTCGACGCGGGCCCATTTGCCGCCTTCGAGATCCTTGTAGTGCTCGAAGAAGTGCTGGATCTTGTCGCACAGGATCTGCGGCAGGTCGTGATAGGTCGCGATCTTGTCGTAATACGAGGTGAGCTTGGAGTGCGGCACGGCGAGGATTTTCTCGTCCGGGCCCTTGTCGTCGGTCATCAGCAGCACGCCGACAGGGCGCGCGCGCACGACGCAGCCTGGCACCAGCGGGCGGTTGCCCACGACCATCACATCAATCGGGTCGCCATCGAGGCTCAGCGTGTGCGGGATGAAGCCGTAATTACAGGGGTAGCGCATCTCAGTGTAGAGAAAGCGGTCGACGAACATCGCGCCGGAATCCTTGTCGATCTCGTACTTGATCGCGTCGCCGCCCAGCGGAACCTCGATGAGGACATTGACGTCGTCGGGCGGGTTCTGGCCGGTGGAGATTTTCGAGAGGTCCATGACAGGCATTTCCTTCGGTAAACTGGGGTAGAAAAGCTGCGCGTCGATGAACCGGCATCGCCCCAAGGTCAAGGGCAGGGGCGGCCAATCGCCCCAATCAGCGCCTAAATGCTCTTCTGATTGACGCGGGCGGAGAGGGCAGCGGGGCTTTCCTTGCGCTCGGAATAGCGGTCGACGAGATAGTCCGCCCGGTCGCGCGTCAGGAGGGTGAACTTCACGAGCTCCTCCATGACGTCGACAATCCGGTCATAATAGGGGGAGGGGTTCATGCGGCCCGCCTCGTCGAATTCCATGAAGGCCTTGGCGACGGAGGACTGGTTGGGGATGGTGATGAGGCGCATCCAGCGGCCGAGAATGCGCAGCTGGTTGACGGCGTTGAAGCTTTGCGAGCCGCCGCAGACCTGCATGACAGCCAGGGTCTTGCCTTGCGTGGGCCGAACGCCGCCAAGGGAAAGGGGTATCCAGTCAATCTGGGTTTTCATGATGCCGGTCATGGCGCCGTGACGCTCGGGCGAGCACCAGACCATGCCTTCCGACCAGATGACGAGATCCCTCAGTTCCCGGACTTTCGGATGATCATCCGGCGCGCCGTCCGCCAGGGGGAGGCCGGCCGGATCAAACATCCGCGTCTCGCAGCCGAAGCGCTGCAGGATGCGCGCGGCTTCCTCATTCGCAAGCCGTGAAAAAGACCGCTCCCGCAGCGAGCCATGCAGCAGCAGTATGCGCGGCGGATGGGTCTTCGGCGGGGGGGTGAGGAGCGCGCCGCGGTCGATCTCGTGGAAGCTGGCTTCGTCTAGCGCGGGGAGGGAGGTATCCGGATCAGCCAATGCGTTGGCCTTTCTCATCAATGATCATTTCGCCGTCTTCCTTGTAGAGCGGCCCGGGCGGCAACTTTTCCAGAAGGTCCAGCACAAGCTCGCTCGGCCGGCAGAGGCGCACGCCTTTGGGCGAGCAGACGATGGGGCGGTTGACCAGGACGGGATGTTCCAGCATCGCCGCGAGGATTGCTTCGTCGCTGACGCCGGGCTCCAGCAGGCCGAGCTCTATGGCGGGGGATTTGCTCTCGCGCAGGGCGGCGCGCGGGGTGAGGCCGGCGGCAGCAAAGAGGCCGAGCAGCTGGGGCCGGGTCCAGCCTTCTTTCAGATAGTCGATGACGACGGGCGCGGCGCCGCTCGCCTCGATGATGGCGAGGACATTGCGGGAGGTGCCGCAGTCCGGATTGTGATGGATGACGATCATGGAGTTTCCGTTTCGCTGTTACCCGATTTGCGCCGGATCGTGCCCTGAAGGTCGAGCGCGGCGGCGACGGTGTTGGAAATGGTGCCGAACTTCCGGATGTTCCGGTGCAGAAGGTCGAGGCGCTGGTCGGTCTCGCCGGTCTCCACGACAATCTCGTATTGGATCGCCACCATCTGGGGCGGCGTGTTCTGACGCTGTCCCGTGAGGGAGATATCAACGCCCTCGAGCCGGAACTGCAGCATCGGCGTCACACGCTCGATGCTTTTCAGCATGCAGGCGGCGACCGAGGCGAGCAGAAGCTCTGCCGGATTGAAGGCGTCCGGGCGGCCCTGAAGGTCGGTGTCGAGTACGATCCGCGCCTCCTGGCTCGTCGCCTCGGCGCCGTGCGCGTCGATCCGGCGCGCGGAGACGTTATAGTCCAGCATCATGGTATCCTTTCAGCTGGCCGGTTCAGTGCCGGCAACGAGGTAAACCGGCAGCTCGTCCTCGGGTTTCTGCGCGAGTTCTTCTTCGGTCAGGCGGGCATAGACCTCGATCAGCGTGCCGTCCGGATCGCTCAGCCACAACTCGTGCAGCGGCGTGCCCTTCCACGTCGTGCGCGGGGGCTTCTCGACATGGGCGCCGAAGGCAAGGGCGCGGTGATAGGCCTCGATCACCTCAGCCTTGCCCGGCAGGGCGATGCCGACATGGTAGAGCGTATCATGGTGCAGTTCCTTGCCGTCCGCGACCATCAGGACAAAGTTGAGGTTCAGGTCAGGCCGGATGAAGGTCGCGAACCGGTGCGTCCATTCTTTCGGCCATGTATTCAGGAGCCAGGCATAATAGCGCGTACTTTCAGCCAGGTCGCGGACCCGGAGGCTGGTATGAAACTCCGTGCTCTGTGGTCCTTCGGGCAAATCCATCAGACGGGAGAGGACGTCGATCCGCGCGCTGATCTGGTCACGGGCGGTGCGGAAGGCGGCGATGTCAGCGGCGGCGGCGGGGTCGGGAATGGGCCAGTGGAGGCGTTTCGTGGCGCCGGGCAGCCAGGGGCATACCTCCTCGGCACAGAGCGTGATGACGAAATCGAAATCCTCAGCCTTCATTCCGTCCACGGATTTTGATGTATGGCCCGTGATGTCGATGCCGATCTCTGCCATGGCTTCGATGGCGAGGGGATTGGGCTTTGTTGGCGCCGACCCGGCGCTCGCAATCTCGGCCCGGCCGCCGAAGCGTTGGCGGGACAGACCTTCGGCCATCTGGCTGCGGGCGGAGTTCGCCACGCACATGAACAGGAGACGCATCGGCTTAAGCTTTCTCTTCCTTGATGGGCACCACCAGAACGGGACGGCGTGCGATTTCGCATAGGGCAGCCGCGGTGGACCCGATGGCCAGATCTTTCAGCCAGCCCTGACCATTCTTGCCAACCACAATCAGATCCGCGGCGCGCTCTGTCGCGAGCCGGGCGATTTCCTCCGCCGGCTTGCCTTCTCCGAGATACGCCTCGGCCTGCCCGCCCGCAGCGGCGACTTCTTTCGCAATGCTGTCGAGTGCGGCGCGGGCCATCAGTGGCCATCGCGTGTAGCGCGCGCTGTCGGTTGGGTTGATGACATGAACGAGATGCACCTCGCCGGCAGCGCGGGCGAGCCGGCTCACGGCAGCTTCTGCGGCGCTGGCCTGGGGCGAAAAATCGGTGGCGAGCAACATCTGCTGTAGTCCGGCGTGACACGCCCGCTCGCAGGCCGCTGCGCCGTCCTCACCCGTCGCTTCGATCCATTCAAGCCGCACCGGCAGGCGGCTGAGGCGGAGCACCTCACGGGCAACAGACCCCAGGAACAGGCCCCGGATCATGTTCTGACCGCGCGAGCCGATTACGATCAGGTCGGCGCCGTGTTCTTCCGCAGCCAGCAGGATGTCTTTTGCCACCTCACCGGCCGCTCGGATGTCGATCTCGACCTCAAGTCCGGACTCGCGCAGCGGCGCCGCGCGCTGATGGAGCCATTCTTCCAGAGCGTCCTTCTGCCCATAGCCGGCGCCTTGCCCATACCCGATGCGGACAACATGGGTCAGGATCACACGTGCTGCGCCCATATCGCGCAGGTCAGTCAGGCATTCGAGCAGCGGTCCCTGCGCGGCCGAATAGTCGAGTGCGATGAGAGCGGAGCGAAACATCAGGTCTGTTCCTTGGTTCTGGAGGCGCGGATGGCAGTTTCCTCGGCCGGGAACCAGTGCCGCGTCCGGTTGGCAAACCAGACGAGCGACAGCATCACCGGCACCTCGACCAGTACGCCGACCACGGTTACCAGGGCCGCGATGGAGTTGAGGCCGAACAGGCCGATGGCGACGGCCACCGCGAGTTCGAAGAAGTTCGACGTGCCGATCATCGCGCAGGGCGCCGCCACATTGTGCGGTACGCGCCAGGCCTTCGCGGCCCAATAGGCAATGGCGAAGATCCCGTAGGACTGGATCAGCAGCGGGACGGCGATCAGCAAGATGATCAGCGGCTGGCTCAGGATCACCTCGCCCTGGAAGCCGAACAGCAAGACCACGGTGGCCAGCAGGCCCACGACCGAGAAGGGCTTGATTCGTGTTGTGAAGGCGCTGACGGCGGCTTCGGCCTGAGCGGGGCTGTCAGCGCTGCGCGTCATCAGCACGCGGGTGAGGATACCGAGGGCCAGCGGGATGACGACATAAAGCCCGACCGAGAGGAGCAGCGTGGCCCAGGGCACGGTGATATCGGTTACACCCAGCAGCAGCGCCACGATCGGCGCATACGCAAAGACCATGATCGCGTCATTCACCGACACTTGTGCCAGCGTATAATTCGGATCGCCCTTCGTCATCTGCGACCAGACGAACACCATAGCCGTGCAGGGCGCCGCACCCAGCAGGATCAGGCCCGCAATATACTGGCCTGCTGTTCCCGGCTCGATGAAAGGAGCAAAGACCATCTCGAAGAACAGGACGCCGAGCGCGGCCATGCTGAACGGCTTGATCAACCAGTTCACCACCAGCGTAATGATCAGGCCCTTCGGGCGCTCATGCACCCTGGCGAGGCTGGAGAAGTCCACCGCCACCATCATCGGATAGACCATGAACCAGATCAGCACCGCGACAACGAAGTTGACCGAGCCGTATTCCAGCGATGCCAGAAATCCGACGAGTCCCGGCGCAATCTGGCCTAGCGCAAGTCCGGCCCCGATCGCCAGAGCGACCCAGACCGACAGGTATTTTTCAAATAGCCCCATGGTGCAATCAGACGCAGTCGGCGGTGTTAGCGAGGGCCGAGCAAAAATCGACCGATCTCTGAAGATCATCGATAGCGATGTGAACATGCAGGCGTTTCATGGGATGTCCTTCTTTTCCCGGAATAAATGATCAGCAGCCGGAATGGGCCGCCTCGAGCACCGGCGCGCAGACTTCATCGCGGCCCTGACAACAGTCTTCCATCAGGAAGACGATCAGCCCGCTGATGGCGTCGTATCGAGCCGTGTAGATGATGGATCGGCCATGACGCATTCCCTCGATCAGCCCGGCCTGAGACAGGATATTGAGCTGGGCTGACAGCGTGTTCGCCGGCACACCGAGTGCCGCAGCAATCTCCCCGGCTGGCATCCCGTCACGCCCCGCCTTCACCAAGAGGCGAAAGAGGGCCAGCCGGTTTTCCTGGGCGAGCGCGGAGAGTTGTGCGAGGGCAGCTTTCGTTTCCACATTTCCAAGATAGTAGAAATATAGAAACGGTCAATGGGGGTGCTAGGTTTTCCGCATCAGCGCGTAATTGAAGCTGACGGATATCCGCGCGTCCTCGCTCCGGCTGGGCATCACTTCATGGCGCAGCCAGCTTTCCCAGAGGAGGCAGTGGCCTTCGCGGGGCTGCACATAGACAAAGCGGCGGGCATCTTCGGGCGCGCCTTCCTTCAATTGCGGGGCGGCCATCATCATGGCGAGGCGCGGGTCTTCGAATTTGAGGCGGCCGGCGCCTTCCGGAACGGCGACATAATAGGTGCCGGAAATGACGCTGCCGGGATGGATATGGCCGGTATGGTGCCCGTCTTCCCCGAGGATGTTCACCCAGATCGCATCCAGGGCGAGGGTGAAGCCGTCCAGATCCCAGTGAAGCGCCTTCGCGTAAGCGGCCGCGGCCTTGTCGAGATGGCGTTTCAGCTCCGCGAATTCCGGGAAGCGTGAAGGCAGGTCATCAAGCGAGGCATAGGAGGTGTAGCCCGGATAGCCCTCGGCCTCGCACCAGGCATTGCCGGCTTCGTCCTCGTCTTCCATCGACCAGGCGCAGCGGGCGAGTCCCTCGCGCAGGGCCTCGTCGCCGAGTTGCCGTTCGTCGATCCGGCTCGCAAATAGCAGGCGCATGGGGCAGGGGGCTCCGCAGGGTCTGACCGCGCCATACGGCGACCACGCCCGCGCGGCAAGCGGCTCAGCTGACTCTGGGAGTCCTCTGCCAATAAAGAGAAAGCCCGCCGCGGCGAACCGGGCGGGCTTTCTCAGCAATGGGGAGGGCGCTTAGTCCGGCTTGCGGAATTTGAGCGTCATGCGGTCGGATTCGCCGATGGCCTTGTAGACCTCGGGGTCGAAGCCTTCGATGGTCGCGCCGCCGGGACCGGAGGTGCGGCTGTTGGGCGGCAGGGTCCACACGCCGAACGGGTGGTCGGCATTGTCGGCCGGGTTTGCGTTGATTTCGCTTGCCTCGACAAATTCGAACCCGGCAGCCACGGCGAGGCCTTTCACGAAGTCCTCATGCACATAGCCGCTGGCGGCCGTCGGGTCCTGGGTGCGGGTCGACGGCAGGCGGTGCTCGACCACACCGAGCACGCCGCCGGGCTTCAGGGCATCATACGCGTCGCGGAAGAATTTCTCGGTATAGCCGCCCGACATCCAGTTATGGATGTTGCGGAAAGTCAGAACGGTGTCGGCCGTGCCAGCCTCGGTGAGCGGGCCGGAGACAGCCGAGAAGGACGCATGCTCGATCGTGCCGAAGCGAGGGTCGGCATAAGTCTGGCGGAATTCTTCGAGGCGTTGTTCCACGAGCGCACGGCGCTCCGGATCGTCTACGGATGCCGGGTCGAAACCGGCTGCGACCAGCGTGCCGCCGCCGGAAGCCAGCCAGGGCGCGAGGATGTTGGTGTACCAGCCACCACCCGGCCAGATCTCGATGACTTTCTGGTCCGGCGTCACACCGAAGAATTCCAGCGTCGCGGCGGGGTTGCGCCAGGTGTCGCGGGCTTTCTCGGTTTCGGAGCGCAGCTCCGAATTTATCACTGCCTCCAGACTCATTGCGGTGGCAGCAGGTTCAGCGGTCGCTGCGCCCCCCTCCGTCCCCGTCTCAGCCGGCGCCGTTGCAGAATTGCAGGCGGCCAGCAGCAGCGCGGCGGCAGCCGAAATCATCATGCGGTTTTTCATTCACGTCTCCATCCCAGGGCACTTGATACACCCTTTACGCTACCCACATAGCCTTTGTCACGGCGCCGCAAAGCGGGCCGGGACCGGGGAAGGTGCCAGTGCCGGTGTCCGGGCTGGGGTTTCGCCTCGCTCCGATACATCTGCAGTTGCTTTCCGAGAGGACTGTTTTCATGAATACGATTGATCTGACCCCCCTGTACCGCACGATGGTTGGCTTTGACCGGCTCGCCGGCATGATAGACCAGGCTTCGCGCCTCGACGGCACCCAGGGTTACCCCCCCTACAATATCGAACGCGTCGATGAGAACGCCTTCGCCATCGAGATCGCTGTCGCCGGATTCACCGAAGCCGACATCGACATTGAAACCAAGGAAGGCCAGCTCACGATCGCTGGCAAAAAAGGCGAATCTGAAGATGGGGATGGCCGCAATTTCCTGCATCGCGGCATTGCGCAGCGCAGCTTCATCCGCCGCTTCCAGCTGGCCGACCACGTCCTCGTGACCGGCGCGACCCTGGATCACGGCGTCCTGCGCATCGACCTCATCCGCGAGATTCCGGAAGAGAAGAAAGCGCGCCGCATCGAGATCGGACAGGCGGCCGATACCGGTCCCAAGCTGATCGGCAAGAAAGCGGCCGGCGGCAACGCCGCCTGATCCCGACCAAAGCCGACTGTGGCTTAGTGACTTTGATGCCCCCGCAGGTCGCTGCGGGGGCATTTTATCATTTGAAGAAGAAGGGCGCAGCGCCGCTGTCGTTCAGGAAGTCTGCCAGGCCGGGCGACTCCTTGGCCGCCTCGGTCCGCTCGCGCAGGCTGTGGAAGGAGCGGCCGGCATAAATCTGGGTCGTCTGTTCGAACAGGCCGTCATCCAGCGTAACGGAAAACCGCTTCTTGCCGCGCAGCGCACTGGCCGTGTTCGCCTTCGCCCAGGGCAGGAAGGTGTTCGAGACCTCGCCGTCAAACAGCGGCAGGAGGGTCGGGCGCAGGGTCTCGAGATCGGCGTACGGGCCGGAGGCTTTCGGATCGTCCATATGGCCGCACCAGGCAACCACGAAGGGCGCATGATCGGTCAGCCAGGCGGCCGGGGTCGGATCCGTCAGCATCTGCTGATACTGGGCGGCGATTGCAAAGTCCGCCGCAGACGGGTGCCCACCAAAGATGAAGAGATGATCCTTGAGATGGGTGTTCAGCCGCAGGGCAAAGCGCCGGAAGGAGGTCTCCAGCGTGACCGCGTTGTCCGGGTCGGCGCCTACGAGCGGCAGGCGTGCGGTCATGCGACCCGCAATCTGCGTCGTCGCGGCCTTGTAGGCGCGGGGACGCTTGCCGCCGTTCAGCTGAACCAGCACGCGCAGCGCCGCCGCATCGCGGTCCGGCAACTGGCCCCAGCGCTGCTGGAACATCGCCTTGTTGAGCCATTCATCCGCATATTCCTCAAGGATGAGCGAAATCGCGGCGAGGGCCGCATCGTCCGGCTGCGCGGGCGGCTCGGCATGTCCCGTCTCGAGCGCGGCGAGGATCTCGGTCGAGTCCTGGTTCGCCGTCCCGTCGGGCGCGATCAGAAGCGGCACGGTCGGCGTGGCCGCAAGCTCCCGGAACGCCGCTTCATTTGAAGCCGTCCGGGCAATCCATTCGAAGTCCAACCCCTTGAAGCGCAGCGCCGAGCGCACTTTCAGGGAGTAGGGTGAGGTCTCTGCGCCGAAAAGTCGGTAGCCGGCCATCTGTGATATCTCCCGAAACGTGGGGCCTCTCTAGGCAGTTCACCCCCCGCTGCCAAGCACCGTTTGCCGCGCGGGCGTTTCCCCGATATGCGCAGTCGCTACAGATCACAGGCCGCAGGAGATCAAGATGCGCGTAATGCATGTGATGGCGGGCGCCCCGGAAGGCGGCGCAGAGAACATCATGCTGGAATCCGTCCTGGCCCTCGCCGAGGCCGGCCACGCCCAGCATGTCGTGACACGTCCGGACAACAGTTTCCGCATCCAGCGTTTCAGGGATGCCGGGATCGGGGTCGATACCGCCGGCTTCAGCCCGGTCTGGCCGTTCCCAACCCGAAGCGTGCTCAAGCGGGCGATCCACGCCTTCAAGCCGGATGTCATCGAATACTGGATGGGCCGCGCCGGCCAGTTTGCGCCTGCCGCGTACAAGGCGCGCTCGATTGCCTGGTATGGCGGCTATTACAAGCTTGCCCGCTTTACGAATTGCGACTGGCATATCGGCCTGACGATCGATCTTCTGCGGCACATCCGCGAACAGGGCGTCGCCGAGGACCGGTCCGCCATCGTGCATACCTATGCAGACTTTTCCGGCACGGCGCCCGCAGACCGGGCGGCGCTCGACACGCCGGCGGATGCCCCCGTCGCGCTCGCACTCGCCCGGCTGCACGAGAAGAAAGGGCTCGATACCCTGCTCGAGGCAACCGCGAAAATCCCCGGCCTGTATGTCTGGATCGCGGGGGAGGGGCCGCTCGAAGCGGAACTGAAAGCCCATTGCGCGCGGCTTGGCCTTGGCAACCGCGTGCGCTTCCTCGGCTGGCGGAATGATCGCGGCGCGCTGCTGGAAGCCTGCGACGTGGTGGCTTTCCCCTCACGCTACGAGCCGTTCGGAACGGTTACGGTCGATGCCTGGGCGGCGTCACGTCCCCTTGTGGCGGCCGATGCGGTCGGGCCGGCGGCCTATGTGAAGAACGAGGTGAACGGCCTGCTCATCCCCAAGAATGATGTGGAGGCGCTGACGACCGCGCTCCGCCGCGTGATCACAGACAAGGCGCTTGCGGCCAAACTGGTCGCCGGTGGCCGCGCGAGCTATGAGGCGCAGTTCACCAAGGCCGCCTTCCAGCGCGACTCGCTCGCCTTCTATGAGCGCGTGCTGGCGCAGGCCGGGCCCTTCAAGGACTGATCAGGCCTCGTCGCGGCTCGCCCGGAAGAACCAGTCATACAGGCGCGCGGCGCGCAGATGCCCGGTGCCGACCGTCAGGCTGACGCCGGCGTCTGCGAGGATGCGCAGGCCGTCGCGCGCTGTGGGGTGCGGGTCTTCGATCGCCACGACGACGCGGGCAATCCCGGCCTCGACAAGCCGCGTGGCGCACGATGCCGCGCCGCTGGACCGTTCGCGGCAAGGCTCCAGCGTCACATAAGCCGTGCCGCCTTTTGCGGCGCTGCCCGCTTCGTCCAGCGCGATCTCCTCGGCATGCGGGCGTCCGCCGCGGCCGGTGATGCCGGCGCCGACGACATGGCCGTCAGCGTTGAGGATCAGACAGCCCACGGACGGATTCTCGCCGGTCAGGCCCTGATTGAGCCGGGCAAGCGCCAGGGCGCGGCCCATCATTCGCCGGTCGCGCCGCCGGGCTGGCGGGCGGCTCAAGGCAGATCCGGCAGCGGCTGAGCGCGGGCTGCGTCGAGATAGCGGACAGAGATCGGCTTCAGGGCGCTGTCGAGTTCGATCAGTAGCGGGTTGCCCGTGGGTATCTCGACGCCGGTGATGCCGTCATCCGGCACATTGAACAGGTGTTTGACCAGTGCGCGCAGCGAGTTTCCATGCGCCGCAATCAGCGTGTCGGTCCCGGCCGCCAGAACCGGCGCAATCTGCGACTCCCAATAGGGCAGCACGCGCTCCAGCGTCGTCTTCAGGCTCTCCGTGTCCGGAATATCGATGCCGCGATAGCGGGGATCAGAGGCGATGTCGTATTCGCCGCCCGCTTCCAGCGGCGGGGGCGGAATGTCATAACTGCGCCGCCAGACATGTACCTGGTCCTCGCCATGCTTCGCCGCCGTCTCGGCCTTGTCGAGGCCGGTCAGGCCGCCATAATGGCGCTCGTTCAGCTGCCAGTTCTTCTCCACCGGAATCCAGACGCGCCTCATCTCGGTCAGGGCCAGCCAGAGCGTACGGATCGCGCGGGTCTGGACGCTGGTGAAGGCGGTCCGGAAGTCCGCGTCGGCCGCGGCCAGCAGCTGTCCGGAATGGCGCGCTTCGGCCTCGCCTTTCTCGGTCAGGTCAGCATCCCACCAGCCCGTGAAACGGTTCTCGAGATTCCAGGCCGACTGGCCATGGCGGATGAGGGCGAGCTTGGTCATGGCGATCCTTCTTGCGTTTCAGGTCGGGGCGGCGAGGCCCGCAGCGGTCTAATTCCCGCGATTCCGGTTCAGTTCAAGCATTCATCACGCGCATCAGGTCCGAAAGCGCCAGCACGACATGATAGCCGGTCGAGGCAGGCATCCTTGAGGACAGCACGGAACCGTCAGCGGCATAATGGTCGATCCAGCCGCCATCCTCGGTCAGATACTCATCCATCAGGATATCGAAACTCCGGCAGGCGGCGGCGGCAAAGCGCTCATCGCCGCGTTGCTCGAACATGGCGAGGTGCGCCTTGAGGGCTTCGGTCTGCGGCCATGTGCGCCGCGTGGCATCGATCGGCGCGCCGCCGCGCGCAGCGGCCTGGATCGCGCGCCCGTCAACATCCAGCGTGGAGAGAGCATAGGTATAGAGCCGTTCAGCCGCGGGGGAGACCGGCTGGCCGGCCGCGCGGGCATAGGCATGCAGCAGCCAGACCCACTCGAATTGGTGACCCGGCTCGACAATCCGGGCGGCATCGCCCGTCAACATTGACCAGTCCGGCGCAAACCGCTCGCCGAGCAGACCATTCTCGCCGGCCGTGAACTTCGTCTCGAACAGATCAATGATCTCGGCTGCACGGCTCAGATGATCGCCGGAAGCGTCCGCTGCATGCAGCGAGAGGCACGCTTCCAACAGGTGCATGTGCGGGTTCTGCAGCCGTTCAGTGCCGGGTGGGAGTTGCTCGTGATAGCCGCCATTGAGGGTGTCGCGCCCTTCAGCGTCCAGGGCGGTCAGGATCGCCGCATAGGTTTCCGCCGCCTGGCGGGCCGGGCCCGGACCGCGCGCCGCTTCGGCCAGGGCGAGCAGCACGAAGGCGGTGTCGTAGAGGTCAGGCGCGGCATCGATCAGGCCCGAACCGTCAACCGCGAGCGTGCGGCCAGCTAGACCAGCAGGCCCAAGACAGGAACCGGCAAGGACCCCCACGCCGGATTCCACCAGCCGCGCCGAGGTATCCGGCTTCCAGCCAAGCTGCCAGGCCGCGCTGAAAACATAGGTCTGGCGCGCCTGCACGCGCACGCGAGTGACGTCGCCCGGCGCTTCATCCAGGTCCATCGTCAGCGCTTCGGGGAACAGGCCCGCTTCAGTCAGCCCATGATCGGCCCAGAGCGGGAAGCAGCTATCGAACAGCCATGTCCGCGCCTCGCGCGCTCGCCTCTGGAGAGCTGACACCGACATAAGAGACCTCTGCTGACATCCTTCGGTTGCTGATGGCTCGCCAACCGGGCTGCGCACCTGCTAACAGGAAGAAACGTCATTGGCCAGCACCCCGCCCTGGCCCGTCTGAGAGAGAGCCCGGCGATGCGCGATTACCTGTTCTTTCCCCTCGCAGCCTTGCTGGTTGGATTGCTGGTCGCCCTCGCGGTGCTGCCGGGTTTTGGCCGCCTGCCCACCGGCGCCGTCGCCGGGGACGGGGTGAACTATGACCGCATCGTCATCGAAGGCCCGTATCTGAACCGGATCATCGCCGGCGGGGAGGCCACGACCCGGCTTCTGCGCGATGACAGGCAGTATCTTCTCTATATCGAGATTGAGGACGGCGCCCTGTCGGACGCGCCGGAAATGGGCCCGCATTTCCGGCTCGCGCCGGATATCGAGCTTCAGTTTGCCGGACGGCGCGTGCGCGTCACGGTTACCGCCCGGCCCGCCGACATGCGCGGCGCCGAGCAGATCCAGGTGAACTATTCCGCCGGCCGGCTCGGCGAGTCCGGCTGGCAGGTATTGGCCTTGGAGCCCGGCTTCTCCGAGCTCAGCTTCGAATACGACGTTCCCGCCCTCCAGGGTGAAAATGGCGTCGACTATCTCGCCCTGCGCCCAGTTGTCCCGGACAAGTCCCGCGCCCTGCTGATCGAGCGGGTCGTGATGGAGCGCCTGCCCTAGGCAGAATCGACATTCAACGCATCCATATCATAGCTGCGGCGAGGACGACGAAGCTGAGGAAGTTTCGGGCTCG
>JBKBVT010000412.1:0-1479 GCA_046289305.1 Hyphomonas sp.
GACCGGAGGAGGCAGTGGTCGATCGTTCACTGCCCGCTGAGCGAATGCTATTCCTTACCATCTTTCTGCTGTTTCCATGCGGTTTTGCCACGATGGTTGTGGTGTTCTCACTGTTATCGCCGTTCAAGGCTATATATTTATATGCACCGCAGATATGGGGTACTTTGCATAGCCTGCCCGCGCTATGGCTGTTATTGCGCTATCCTTCGGAATACGGTCTGCGAGGATTGATACTGCTGACACTTATATCAGCCATCGTGCCATTTGCTGTTTACCGAGTGATTGTAAAATTTAAAGCGAAATAGAAAGAAGGCATAGAGTACGGATCTTGATACTCGGTAACATTGGTAGTTGAAGGTGACCCACCTGACCTGCTCCCAATAACTAGCCCGGTTTAGAGTAGAGCCTTGCCGGTTTATAGACGGGCGACTGCCGCCCGTCAATCTTGATGGTGCCGGGGTTAACCCCGGCGGATTTTTTTGCGGCAACAAATTCCATCGGCGTCAGATAGTTAAGCGCGCTGTGCGGGCGGACGTGATTGTAATCCTGCCGCCAGTCTTCGACGATGGCGCGTGCCTCCGTGATGCTGCCGAACCAGTGCTCGTTCAGGCATTCATCGCGGATCTTGTCGTTGAGGCTTTCGGTGTATCCGTTCTGCTGCGGCTTGCCGGGCTGGATGTAGTGCCAGTCGATGTTGTGTTCCGATGCCCAGATCAGCACGGCGCGGCAGGTCAGCTCCGGCCCGTTGTCCGAGACGATGACCTTGGGCTTCCCGTGCAGGGCGATCAACCTGTCCAGTTCCCGCACGACGCGCAACCCCGGCATCGATGTATCCGCCATGATCGTCAGGCACTCCCGCGAGCATTGATCCATCACCGCCAGTACGCGGAACCGCCTGCCGTCCGTAAAGGCATCGCTCATGAAGTCCAAAGACCAGACCTGATGAACGCTATCGGGCCGCGGCAGCGGTTGCCGCGTTCCGGTGGCCTTTTTACGGCCTTTTCTGCGCCTGACCATCAGCTTCTCTTCCCTGTAAATCCGGTGGATCTTCTTGATGTTGTCGGCAAAGCCTTCCCGCCGCAGAAAAATCGTCAGCCTGCGATAGCCAAACCGCCGCCGCTCTCCGGCCAGCGCTTTCAGCCGTTCACGCAGCTGCGTGTCAGGCGGGCGCGTGGAGCGGTAGCGGATCAGCGCACGCAAAGACCCGAGCGCCTTGCACGCTCGTCTCTCGCTTACCTCATGCTCTCTGCAAATACGCCACCGCTTCACGCTTGGCCTGCGGCGTTACCACTTTTTTGAATTAACGTCCTTGAGCATCACAATATCAAGACTGAGGTCGGCCACAATCCGCTTCAACTTCGCGTTCTCCGCCTCCAGGGCCTTCAGCTTCCGCGCGTCCGACACGTCCATCCCGCCGAACTTTGCCTTCCACTTGTAAAACGTCGCGGCTGCAATACCGTGCTTCCGGCACACCTCCGC
>JBKBVT010000413.1:0-1471 GCA_046289305.1 Hyphomonas sp.
GTCGTGCGCGGCTGCGTGCCGAAGAAGTTCATGGTCTATGCCGGCGGCTATGGCAAACATATCCAGAAATCCGCCGGATACGGATGGTCCGTAGGCGATGTGTCCTATGACCATGCCAAATTCATGAACGGTCTGCATGCCGAGGTCGAACGCCTGTCCGCCATCTATGACCGAAACCTCCAGAATGCGGGCGCAACCGTGTTCAACGAGCGCGCCGAATTCGTCGACGCCCACACGCTGCGCCTGAAATCCTCCGGCAAGACCGTCACGGCACAGAAGATTCTGATCGCCGTTGGCGGACGCCCCTGGATGCCGGATTCGGCCGAGCTACCGGGCGTCGAGCACACCATTACCTCGAATGAAGTGTTTGAAATGGACGCGGTGCCGAAACGCCTCGTCGTCGCCGGCGGCGGCTATATCGCGGTCGAATTCGCGCATGTCTTCGCGGCGCTCGGCTCCGAGGTCACACTTGTCTATCGAGGCGAAACCGTGCTGCGCGGCTTTGATGACGAGATCCGCCTCGCCGTGCATGAAGGCCTCAAGGAGGCCGGCATTCGGGTCGTGACGAAGTGCATCTTCGAGTCGATCAGCAAGGATGCGGATGGCCTGACGGTGAAGCTCACGAGCGGACATGACCTGCAGGCCGACACCGTCCTGATGGCCGTGGGCCGCCGGGCGAACACGGATGAACTCGCCTGCGACAAGGCCGGCGTCGAACTCGCCGGCAACGGCAATGTGATCGTCGATGAATGGTCGCGTACCAACATCGAGAACATTTGGGCTGTGGGCGATGTCACGGGCCGCGCGGCGCTGACCCCGGTGGCGATCCGCGAAGGCCATGCCTTCGCCGACACCGAATTCGGCGGCAAGCCCTGGACGATGGATCACGAGAATATTCCGACTGCGGTGTTCACTCAGCCGGAAGTCGGCACGGTCGGCATGTCCGAGGCGGATGCCCGCAAGGCCTTCGGCGAGATCGATATCTACAAATCGAAGTTCCGCCCCATGAAGAACATGCTGAACGGCGACCAGACGCGCACCTTCATGAAACTCGTCGTGCGCGCCTCCGACCAGCTTGTCCTCGGCGTGCATGTTGTCGGTGAGGACGCGGCCGAAATGATCCAGACCGCCGCCATCGCCGTCAAGATGGGCGCCACCAAGGATGATTTTGACCGCACCTGCGCGCTGCACCCCTCGGCGGCCGAAGAACTCGTCACGATGCGGACGAAATGGGTGCCGGAGGAAATCTAGGCGACGCGGTCGGCAAGTCTGCACCGATCCCCCGAACGGCTCATCCTGAGCGAAGTCGAAGGACGAGCCGGGGCTTGGCGCAGTTCTACTTGGTCCATCCTTCGACTTCGCTTGTCTTATGGCTTTTGCGTCTGATTTGGTCAGACTGGGACCGCCGCCGGGAGTTATAACTACCCGCGGCGGCGAGGGTAGGACCCTGACATCGCAAGCGCCAGGGCGC
>JBKBVT010000414.1:0-1450 GCA_046289305.1 Hyphomonas sp.
GGGCGACGTTGTGGCCGGTGGCGCCTTCCGGCGTGGCGCAGCCGAGGAATACGTCCTCGATGGCTTCCGGCTCGACGCCGGCCCGCTCGAGCGCGCCCTTGATGGCGTGACCCGCCAGGATGATCCCGTGCGTGTCATTCAGGGCCCCGCGGCCGGCTTTGGTCAGGGGGGTACGGGCTGTGGATACGATAACGGCTTCGCGCATGGATTTCCTCCGGTTGTAGGCTGGTGTCTTTGTTGCGGTGCACCGTAGAGACGAAGGCCGGTCAGTACCAGACTTCCCTTAGCGTCAACGCGGCAATCTCGGGTTCAAAAAAGCCCGCCAACAAGGTCTGGCGGGCTTTCTGGTTGGATCGTCCGGCAGGATCAGGCCGTGACTTTGGTTTTCGCCTTCGGCGCGGCGGTCTTCACTGCCTCATCGACATAGGCCTCGAACTTGCGGAAGTTTGCGACGAATTCCTCGGCCAGCTTCGCGGCCTGTGCATCATACGCCGCCGGATCGGCCCAGGTCGTGCGCGGATCGAGCACTTTCGGATCGACGCCCGGCACAGCCGTCGGCACGAGGAAGCCAAACGTCTCGTCCTTGCGGAACTGGGCGTTGTTCAGCGAGCCATCGAGCGCGGCGTTGAGCAGCGCGCGCGTCGCCTTGATCGGCATCCGGTGGCCGGTGCCGTAAGGCCCGCCCGTCCAGCCGGTCGAAACCAGCCAGCAATCGACTTTGTATTTCGCGATCAACTCGCGCAGCAGGTTACCATATTCAGACGGGTGGCGCGGCATGAACGGCCCGCCAAAACAGGTCGAGAAGGTCGCCGACGGCTCGGTGACACCCTTCTCGGTGCCGGCCACGCGCGCGGTATAGCCCGAGAGGAAGTGATACATCGCCTGCGCCGGGGTCAGCTTGGCAATCGGCGGCATGATGCCATAGGCGTCCGCCGTCAGCATGATCAGGTTTTTCGGCTGGCCGCAGCGCCCGGTTTCGGACGCGTTCGGAATGGCCGAGATCGGATAGGCGCCCCGCGAATTCTCGGCGAGCGCGGCAGAGTCGAGATCGAGCTCCCGCGTCTCGGCGTCCATCACGACATTCTCAAGCACCGTGCCCCATTGTGTCGTGGTCGCGAAGATTTCAGGTTCGGCCTCAGCCGACAGCTTGATCATCTTGGCATAGCAGCCGCCTTCAAAGTTGAAGAGGCCATTCTCCGACCAGCCATGCTCATCATCGCCGATCAGCGTGCGCGAAGCGTCCGCCGACAGCGTCGTCTTGCCCGTGCCGGACAGGCCGAAGAAGATTGCCGCATCATTCTTGTCGGACGTATTCACCGAGCAATGCATCGGCATCACGCCCTTGGCGGGCAGCAGATAGTTGAGAATGGTGAAGACCGATTTCTTGGTCTCGCCGGCATAAGATGTGCCGCCGATCAGCACGAGGCGCTTTGCGAAGTTCACGGCGATG
>JBKBVT010000415.1:0-1448 GCA_046289305.1 Hyphomonas sp.
CCCGACGACCTGCGCGGTCTGGACCGCTTCGACGCCCGCAAGCGCGTCGTGGACGAGGTCACTGCCGAGGGTCTGGCCGTCACCTATCTGCACCGCGAGATCGAGCCGGAAACCGGCGCCGAGCATCTGGAACGCCGACCCGTGGTCGACGCCAAGCCCATCATGCAGCCCTTCGGCGACCGCTCGGGCGTGGTGATCGAGCCGATGCTGACCGACCAGTGGTTCGTCGACACGCAAAAGATCGTCGGCCCCGCGCTGAAGGCCGTCCGCGACGGCCGCACCCAGATCCTGCCCGAGCAGCACAAGAAGGTCTATTTCAACTGGCTGGAGAATATCGAGCCGTGGACCATCAGCCGCCAGCTGTGGTGGGGGCATCAGATTCCGGTTTGGTATGGGCTAGATATTTTCAACAACCCAGACACCGCAAGAACATGGGATTTGGAGTCCATTTCTCTCGGTTACAAGGCCCAAGGCCCCGGTCCAATCGAACCGGGAGAGGTATATGAATGCGAAGCCGACTTTAATGGAGTGGTTCGTCTGTATCAAAGCAGGCTAGCCGGAATGCCTGAGCCTTTGCGATACATGCAACCAATTGAGGTCAAAAACAAACAAGAGGCTATAGAGGTCCTTATCCAAGGATTTAGCGCACATGCAGCTAACGACGACCTTAGCGCACTAGTTTATCCTATTTGGCGCGACCCCGACGTCCTCGACACCTGGTTCTCCTCCGGCCTCTGGCCCATCGGGACACTCGGCTGGCCCGAACCCACCGAGGAACTAAAAAAGTACTTCCCGACCGACGTGCTGGTCACCGGCTTTGACATCATCTTCTTCTGGGTCGCCCGGATGATGATGATGCAGCTGGAGGTGGTCAAGGATGTGCCGTTCCACACGGTCTATGTCCACGGCCTCGTGCGCGACGAAAAGGGCGCGAAGATGTCCAAGTCCAAGGGCAATGTCATCGACCCGCTGACCTTGGTGGATGATTTCGGGGCGGATGCGCTGCGATTCACGCTGACCAGCATGGCGGCGATGGGGCGCGACCCCAAACTGGGGCCGAAGCATGTCGAGGTGAACCGCAACTTCGTCACCAAGCTGTGGAACGCCACCCGCTTTGCCGAGATGAACGGCGTGCGCGGCGGCGGCGCCCGGCCCGACCCCACGAACACCGTCAACCGCTGGATCATCGGCGAGACGGCGCGCGTGCTGATGGCCACCGACGAGGCGCTGGCCTCGTATCGCTTCAACGATGCGGCGGGCGGGCTTTACGCCTTTGTCTGGGGCAAGGTCTGCGACTGGTATGTCGAATTCGCCAAGCCGCTGTTCGACGGCGAGGATGCCGAGGAAACCCGCGCCACAATGGGCTGGGTACTGGATCAGTGCTACGCCATGCTGCACCCGATCATGCCCTTCGTGACCGAAGAACTTTGGTCACTGACCGGGGATCG
>JBKBVT010000416.1:0-1419 GCA_046289305.1 Hyphomonas sp.
AGCACCAGATGGTGTATGAGGCTCTGAAAGGCACAATGGGCGGCGTGCTGCACGCCCTCGCCCTCAAGACCCGCGCGCCCTGACCGGGGCGGGCCTCTTGACCCCGCAAGCGGGCCGCATCACATCAGTGCGAGAAACGGAGATTTACCCCCATGACCGATCAGGCCACTCTCGACGCCATCGACAAGGCCGTCAAAAGCAATGACGTCGTCCTCTTCATGAAGGGCACGCCGACCTTTCCGCAATGCGGGTTTTCCTCGGTGGTCGTGCAGATTCTCGACTATCTCGGCGCCGATTACGTCTCCTCGAACGTGCTGGAAGACCAGGCGCTACGCGAGGGTGTGAAGCAGTATGCCAGCTGGCCGACCATCCCGCAGCTGTATGTGAAAGGCGAGTTCGTCGGCGGCTGCGACATCATCAAGGAGATGTTCGAGAGCGGCGAGCTGAAACAGTTCATGGCCGACAAGGGCATCGCGCTGGAAGCCAGCTGACAGCAGCTGCCACTTTCCCGAAGGTGAATTCCGTTATAGCAGGGCGCGGATGAGCATGATTTCTGCTGCCCCTGCCCCCATCCGTTCCGCCAAGACGCCGAAAGTCGGCATCGTGTCGCTCGGCTGTCCAAAGGCGTTGGTCGATTCCGAACGGATCATCACGCGGCTGCGCGCCGAGGGCTATCAGATCGCGCCGGATTATGCGGGGGCGGATCTTGTTCTGGTCAATACCTGCGGCTTTCTCGATTCGGCGCGCGATGAGAGCCTTGCGGCCATCGGCGAAGCGATCGAGGCGAATGGCAAGGTGATCGTCACGGGCTGTCTCGGCGCGGAGCCGGACGTGATCCAGCAGGCGCATCCCAAGGTGCTCGCGGTGACCGGTCCGCACCAGTATGAGGCGGTGATGGACGCGGTGCACACGCATCTGACGCCGCCGCATGATCCGCATCTGGACCTTGTGCCCGAGAGCGGCCTGCGCCTGACGCCCCGGCATTATGCCTATCTGAAAATCTCAGAGGGCTGCAATAATCGCTGCTCCTTCTGCATCATTCCGAAACTGCGCGGCGATCTGGCTTCACGGCCAATCCACCATGTGCTGATGGAAGCTGAAAAGTTGGTGGCCGCGGGGGTAAAGGAACTCCTCGTCATCAGCCAGGATACCTCCGCCTACGGACTGGACGTGCGCTACAAGCCGGAAACCTGGCGCGGCAGCGAGTATGAGACTCGCTTCCTCGATCTCGCGCGCGGCCTAGGCAGCCTCGGCGTGTGGACGCGGATGCACTACGTCTATCCCTATCCGCATGTGGACAACATCATTCCGCTGATGGCCGAAGGCCTGATCACGCCCTATCTCGACATTCCGTTCCAGCACGCCTCTGCGCCGGTTCTGAAGGCGATGAAACGCCCCGGCAATCAGGACAAGGTGCTC
>JBKBVT010000417.1:0-1408 GCA_046289305.1 Hyphomonas sp.
AAAAACGGTGAGGCGCGCACCCCGCCCCTCAGCCCAGCGCGCGGCCAGCATCAGGAGCGCGAGCGAGTCGCTGCCACCTGAAACGGCAATCCCGATCGGTGCGTTCAGCAGCGCCGGCGGCAGCGCCGTCAGCGCCGTATCAAACGCCGTGCCTGGGTTCAGCTCGGACACCCGGACCGGGTCCGCTCAACGGCGGCAAGATCGGTCACGACCCGTGACGCGTCCGGATAGCGCCGCGGCAGCGTATCCAGCGCCTGGCAGGCGCGCTGCGTGTCGCCGATCAGGCGCATCGCCCGGGCAAGGCGGGCCAGCGCGTCCGGTGCCCGCTCATTGTCCGGATAGGAGCGGATCATGGTGGTGTAGGCCGCGCCGCTTTCGGCATAGGCCTGCTGCTGGTGGAGGGCCTCGCCGAGCCAGAAATGTGCCTCTCCGGCCTGCGGGTCATTGCCGAACTTGTCGATGAAGGACCGGAACGCTTCCTCGGCGCCGGCATAGTCAAGCTGCAGCAGACGCGACCGGGCAAGCGCAAACAACGGCCCGGACTCGCCGGGGAGCTGGCTGGCAGACAGGGTTCCAAGCGAACCTTCAGGGCCGATGCTGCCATTCGACCCGCCGCCCGGCGTCAGGACGGCCGGCCCCTGGCCGCCATTCGATGCCAGTGGCGGAAGGGCTGCCCCGCCCATGCCGGCGCTGGCGCCGCCATTCATGGCGGGCTCCGGTATCGCCATTTCCTCCGGCTCGATGCCGAGAACCATCTGGACCGCGACCATCGCGCGGGCCTGCGCCTCGACCTGGCCCCGCAGCGCGGCAAGCTCGCGGGCGAGTGTCTCATTGTCCTGCTGGAGGTCGCTATTGGCGCTGCGCGTCTGCGACAGCTGGAACTCGAGCGTTTCGATCCGGCCGTTCAGCGTGCGGATATCGTCCGCATTGCGGTTCAGCTGCTGCATCAGATCGGCGGTCTGTTGCCGTGTCTGGTCGACCTGCTGGGACAGATCGCCGGTCGTCACCCCCTTGGTGATGGGGGCGCCGCGGGTCTGGGTCTGGGCGGTGCCAGACAGGGCCAGGAGGCCGATGGCGGCAATACCGATGAACGCAGGTTTGAGCATGACGGAAATTCTCCGGGCTAAGGACCAGTCAGAGCATAGACCAATAAATGAAACAGCCGGGGCCAAATTAAGGCCCCGGCTGCACATTTCAGCAGTTTTTTGTCAGCCGGGGCTTAGCTGGTGGCGCCGGAAACGATCTGTGTCCAGGCGTTCCGGTTCTGGGCCCAGGACTGCTCGTTCGAGCCGCCAGCGATCGGACGCTCCTTGCCATAGGACACGGTGTCGATGCGCGAAGCGCTGACGCCGAGGCTGACGAGGAAGTCTTTTGCCGAGTTGGCGCGGCGCTCGCCCAGGGCGAGGTT
>JBKBVT010000418.1:0-1400 GCA_046289305.1 Hyphomonas sp.
ACACTGCCATCGCTGCAAAGATGGCCCGTACGATTCACGCAGTGATCAAATCCGGCGAACCCTATCGTCCCTTCTTCGAGGGGACGAGCCCAGGCGGAAGGACCTCTCTCTCAAAGGGCCGTGGAGGCGCATGACGCGACCTCGTAGATAATGTTCGGGCCTTCCGCTTGGGATTTAGGATCTCGTCTTAAGGACGGTGAGGGCGGCAACCAGGCCGACCCTGTATTTGCTATGGAAGAGACCACTTCTTGACGGCGGAGCCCGCCTGGGCAACTATGCCAAAGGCATCCGGTCGCTCGGATGCCCGTGATCTGACGCCCTAAACCGCGTTTTGTTCCCGAGCTAGGACGTTGTCGGTCAAAACCGTCCTGATCCGGATTGGGCAGGCGCGTTCCAGATCGCGCAGGAAGCGACGGGCATTGGCCGCGGTCTTGGATTTGAAGACCCGGATGAACACCCAGCGGGTGGCCCGGTCAATCGCCACGAACAGGTAGCGTCGCGAGGTTTCGTCCGCCATTTGAGGCAGATACTTCACGTCGACATGCAGGTAGCCTGGCTCGTAGGCCTTGAATGCCTTGTGCTGGGGCCGGGGGTCGCATCCCTGCAGATCGCGCAGATTGCCGACCCCGTGCCGCCGCAGGCAGCGGTCAAGGCCAGATCGGGAGACGTCCGGATTCAGGAACTCCCTGACCACCGCCAGCAGATCGTCGATCGACACCAGCAGGGTCTTGCGTAGAACCACCGCCACCGCCTCTTGCGCCGGGGTCAAGGTGGTTTGCAGCCGGTGCGGCGTGTGGCTGCGGTCATGAACGCTGTCGCGGTGCCTCCACTTGTAGACGGTCTGCTCGGTCGTGCCGAAGCGCGCCGCGAGGGCTGACGCAGGCTCCGCGCTGGCCTGGATCGCCGCCCGCACCTTTGGTGTCGTCGTCGCCTGCTTGTGAAGATGGATCAGCATCGCTGCACCCCGTCCCGAATGTCCCTCAGAACCGATCTTGCCATGAAAAACGAAGAGCGCCGAGGGTCTATGTGATCATCCGGGATGGAACACCTAGGCTTGGTTTGCAGCCCTGGTTGCCGATTCATTGCCGCAGATCCGATGATTGACGATTTAATGGTTTCCGTGCCCGGATCTGCGGCGCCCAACGAGCAAGATGCGGGCACCACGGGCTGCACGAAACACGGTGGGCGAGGATCGACATCCGTGCATAGGACCTCTCACGTCTTGCTTTGATATAGCTCATATTAGGCTCCAGACCCATTGATTTTACGCCCTTTACGTGATTCAGGCCGCCGCAAGGAGACCGATCAATGAGCAACCTGTTCTGGCTGACGGAAGCGCAGATGGCGCGCCTTCGCCCCTACTTCCCCAAGAGCCATGGCCGTCCGCGAGTTGACGATCT
>JBKBVT010000419.1:0-1385 GCA_046289305.1 Hyphomonas sp.
CCGTAATGGATGTAACGGCCGTCCCAGCTCTTGGGCGTCATCGGGCCGGTATGGCTGGTGCGGGTGTTGTTGGAGCCGGTCAGGTCTGCCGATCCACCGACCATCTCCGGCACCAGGCCAGTCAGGACTTCCAGCGCCTCGCCGCTCCACACGCGCGTCGCCTTCGAGGCGCCGCCTTCGACGACCGATTTCTTGTGCTTGGCGAGCGCTTTGCCGAGATTCTTCGGAAGCCGGCCCGCGATCGCTGCGTTGAACTCGCCCTTATGCTCACTGGCGGCGAGGCGCTTCTTCCAGGCAGCGTGGTCTTCCGCGCCGCGCTCTCCGGTCTTGGCCCAGGCCTTTTCGATGGCGTCCGGCACTTCAAACGGGGCATGCGGCCAGTTCAGCGACTTGCGGATGCCGGCAATCTCTTCGGCGCCATACGGGCCGCCATGCGCCTTGCCCGTGCCGGCCAGTTTCGGCGCGCCATATCCGATGACGGTCTTCACCGCCAGGAACACCGGCTTCTTCTGCTTCAACGCCCATTTGAGCGCAGCGGCCACATCTTTCTCGTCATGCCCGTCGACCTTGCGGCTGACCCAGCCCGACGCCTGGACCCGGGCGCACTGATCGGTGGAATCCGACAGATCGGTCGAGCCGTCGATGGTCACGGCGTTATCGTCGAACAGCACGATCAGCCGGTTGAGCTTGAGATGCCCCGCCAGCGCAATCGCTTCCTGGCTGATGCCTTCCATGAGGCAGCCATCACCGGCAACAACCCATGTCCGGTGATCCACCAGATCGTCCCCGAACCGCGCATTCAGATGCCGCTCGGCAATCGCCATACCGACCGCCGTCGCGATCCCCTGCCCCAGAGGGCCGGTGGTCGTCTCGACGCCGTGCGTCACGAAATTCTCGGGGTGTCCCGGCGTGTTCGCGCCCAGCTGGCGGAAATTGCGGATGTCATCGCGCGAGACCGAGGCATAGCCCGTCAGGTGCAACAGCGAATAGATCAGCATCGAGCCATGGCCGGCCGAAAGGACGAACCGGTCCCGGTCCGGCCAGGAAGGATCCTTGGGATCGAACTTCAGGAATTTGCGGAAGAGGACCGTTGCCGCGTCCGCCATGCCCAGCGGCAGCCCGACATGGCCCGACTTGGCCGCTTCCACTGCATCCATCGAAAGGGCGCGCACGGCATTGGCCATGTCGCGGTTCGTGACAGCCATTCTGCTGATCTCCCGGTGTATTTTGCCCGTCCGTCCTAGGCCAGACTCTTGCCGGGGCGTCAAGGCGCTTGGCGGAGCGAAACATTCCAGATAGTCCAAAAGTTGATGAATCAGATGGACTCAGCGGCCGCGCGGCTGGAATCAGCCCTGAAACGCCTCGAAGTGGCGCTGGAAGCCCAT
>JBKBVT010000420.1:0-1385 GCA_046289305.1 Hyphomonas sp.
GGCTTTCCCACCGCCAACATCCAGCTTGGCGCGCTGCTCCATCCTAAGCACGGCGTCTATGCCGTCCGCGCGCGCATCGAGGGGGAGGCGGACTGGCGCTCCGGCGTCGCCAATTTTGGCCGCACGCCGACGACCGGCCTGCGCGACCCACTGCTCGAGACGCACATATTCGACTTTTCCGGCGACATCTATGGCCGCTGGCTCGAAGTGCAGCTGATCGCCTGGCTCCGGTCAGAGCTCACCTTCGAGTCCCTCGACGCCATGGTCGCCCAGATGCACAAGGACGCAGAGGCTGCGCGCGAAATCCTAGCAACGCCGAATTGAACCTTGAATTTTCCGTAATTTTGCCTCTCCACCGCTCTTCACAAAGCCTGCAAACGGCGCTGAATAGCGAGCGCAATTGCTCCCGGAGAGGAAACGGATGCGCACCCTACTAACGACACTCGCCCTGCTGTCCGCGGCCACGGCGCCAGCGTTTGCCGATAACAACCGCGTCCTCACCTCGGTCAAGATTACCGAGATCCGGTCGATGCTGGTTGAGGAGGGCTACACGGTCGTCAGCACCGGGGACGACGGCGCAGACTCCATCCGGGCGCGAACGGAAGACGGCATCATCTTCAACATTCTGGGCACGGCCTGCGCCACCGCGTTTGCCGATGGCTGCCTCGGCCTCAACATGCAGGTCCGCTATGATGCGGATGGACGGGAGACGCTTGAACGTATCAACAATGCCAATCTGATGTGGGCGGCGACGGCCATCTGGTACAGCGAAGAGGGCTTCAATGGCGGCGGGCCGACAGTCGGCATGTCCCGTTACGTGATCCTCGACAGCGGCGTTACGGCCGGCAACATCAAGGACAACCTCATCAACCTGCTCGCCATCGCGCCGCAGGCAGCCGACTATATCTGGCAGGCGGGCCGCTTTGCGCCGGGCGCCGATCCGGACGACTGGGACGATGAAGACTACTTTTACGGCGACTGGTAGCCCGCGCGGGCAGGGGTGACAGCGCCGGGGCAGGCATGCTAATCGCCCGCAGATGCTGATGCTGCGCGCCGCTCTCTCGATCCGAATTACCGGCCCGGCTGCCGGCTGAAGGCTTTTCTTCAGCGGTCGCCGGGTAAGTTCGTTTGCCCTTCACGCTTTTTACAACCGGCGCCCTGCTGCCCTTTCAGAACGACATGACCCCATGACCGACACCGAGACGACGCGCGATTACCGCGACACGCTGTTCCTGCCGAAAACCGAGTTCCCGATGCGCGCCGGCCTCCCCAAGGCTGAGCCCGAATGGATCAAGCGCTGGGACGATATGGGCCTTTACGCCAAGCTGCGCGCGGATGCGCAGGGCCGCGAGCCCTTCATCCTGCATGATGGCCCGCCCTACGCC
>JBKBVT010000421.1:0-1373 GCA_046289305.1 Hyphomonas sp.
TGAAGGCGAAGACGCATGGTGACCGGCGCGTTAGGGTTAACGCCCGATCCTCCCCGACAAGTGTTACCGTCCGGCAAACGTGCCGGGCAGCAAAATCAGCTGATTTCGCTGTGATGGCTCACGATCTTGCCGACGAGGCCATAATCCTTGGCTTCCTGCGCGCTCATCCAGAAGTCCCGGTCGGTATCCTTCTTGATCTGCTCAAGAGTTTTCCCGGTCGCATCTGCGAAGATCTGGTTGAGGCGTTGGCGCATCTTGATGATTTCGCGGGCCTGGATCTCCACATCGGTTGCCTGACCGCCGACGCCGCCGCGTGGTTCGTGCAGCAGGTAGCGGGTATTGGCCATCGAATAGCGGTTTTCTAGCTTCGCTGCGGAATAGATCAGCGCGCCCGCCGAGGCGACCCAGCCGGTGCCGAGGATCTTGACCGGTGCAGGCACGAATTTGATCATGTCATGGATCATGTCACCGCTTTCGACATGACCGCCGGGCGAGGACAGGACCAGCAGGATGGGCGCGTCGCTGATCGATGACAGTGCCAGCAGGCGTTCGCAGACGCGTTGGGCGGACTTGAAGTCGATCCCGCCAGTCAGGAGGATCGTGCGGGCCTTGAACAGAGCGGCCTCAAGAAAAGAATTCGGCTCCGAGACGGGCCCTTTTTCGAGGTCGTCTTCGTCGTCAAGTCGGAAATGGGTCATGCGGGCTCCGGAGAGTGGGATTCGAATATCGCCGTATAGGTGCGGTGCAACAGGCACGTGGTCAAGGCACGGGTCTCACTATTCCCCAACGGCTTGCGCGCCTTGCGTCAGGTTGCCTCGCTGACGATCCGCTTGACGTCTTCGGCATAGGCCTGTGCCTTTTTCTCACCAACGCCGCTGATTTCGCGAAGCGCCTCCGGGCTGGAAGGACGTTCGCGGGCGATTTCGGCCAGCGTGCGGTCATGGAAGATGACGTAAGGCGGCACGCCGCGTGTCTTTGCAAGGTTGGTGCGCCAAAGACGGAGCGCCTCGAACACGGCCTGGTCGCGCTCGGAGAGGTCTGTCAGCACGGCGGCACGGGCCGCGCCTTTCGACCGGCTGCGGCGCCGCGGTGCAGTCAGGTCTTCGCGCAGTGAGACGCTGCGGTCCCCCCGGAAAAGCGCCTTGGCCGCGTCGGCATCCGGCACAATCACCACCGGACGCATCGCCTCGCCGCCTTCGGCAATAAGGCCCTCAAACATCAGCGCATCAAACACCCGGTTCCAGCCCTGGCGGGGCAGTTCCTTGCCGATCCCAAAAGTGGAGAGGTTCGAGAGCTCGGTGTCGAAATCATCCTTGGCTTCGCCGAGAAGATGCTGGACGAGGCGGCCCCGGCCGATGCGCTGGCCACAGCGC
>JBKBVT010000040.1:0-3035 GCA_046289305.1 Hyphomonas sp.
TTGTGCTTCATGTGCACCGGGCTGGTGGAGATGAAGGTGTGAATGCGCGGACGGGCAGCTTTCTTCACGGCCTCGGCGCAGCGGTCGATATCGGCCGGCGTCGAGCGGGCGAGGCCGCAGATGACCGCCTCTTTCGACTGGGCGGCGATGGCGCTGACTGCGGCGAAGTCACCTTCCGACGCTGCCGGGAAGCCCGCCTCGATGATATCCACGCCCATGTCTTCCATGAGGCTGGCGAGTTCGAGCTTTTCGTTATGCGTCATGGACGCGCCGGGCGATTGCTCGCCGTCGCGCAAGGTGGTGTCGAAGATATAGACGCGGGGTTTCGGTGCAGCGGTTGCGGCGGGATTTTCGGAGGTCATGGGGCGTGGCTCAGTCAGAATGGAGAGGAACGGTTCGTTGTCTCGATCCCCTGGCCGCGCGAACGCCGGTCAGACCCGGTCGTCCATCCCCGGCCAGGGGCCGGTAAGCAGAAGGCTAAGGGGCAGGAACTTGCGCATACCCCCTCTATTCACTGCGCTCTGGGGGGCTGTCAACCGCCACGAGGGGCTCGGCAGGAATAATTTGCCGGGCTTTGGACGCGCGCCGCCGGAAATACAGAAAGGCTCCGACATACACCGCGACAGCCCCGCAAGCCGCCAGGATCGCCAGGCCGAGATTTCCCTGAAGCCCGGCGAGAATGCTGCGCCCGGCAAAGGCGACCAGGGCGATCTTCGGGATGATGCCGAGGCCCATGCCGATCCAGTAATCGCGGAACTTCGCGTCGCTGACCCCGAACGCCATGTTGACGATCAGGAACGGCCCGGCCGGCACATTGCGCACGATGGCGCTTGCGGCGAGCGCATTGCGCCCGACCATCCGGGAGAGCTGCTGCACCCGCGCGCCAGCATAGCGCCGGAAGGCCTGTTCGCCGGCAAGCCGCCCGACCCAGAAGGTGACCGCGCCGGAAATCATGTTTGCTATCCAGGAATAGCCGGCGCCTTGCCACGGCCCGAACACCGCCACCGCCGCTGCAATCAGGGCAAACTGGGGCACGCCGATAAACGCCGAAATACAGAACACCGCGACTACCACGACGACGCCCCAGGGGCTGTCGCTCAGCGCGCGCATCCAACCTGTCGCTTCTTCGGCGTCCGGCAGCAGTCCGGCCCGTCCGGCGCCAAACACAGCGAGCACCACCAGTAGCAGGGCAATCCCCAGCAGCACTGTGCGCCGCGAAGTAGTGTTGGATTTGGGCAAGCCAGCGTCGGAACTCATGCCCCGTCTGGTGCGCTGAGGCAGCCGCGGCGTCAATGGCCACGCGGCACAGCGGCTGTGCGGGTTTATGGCGGATTGCCCCGTGATGGCCTAAATCTCGATCTAAGTTCGAGTTCGAAGGAGACGACAATGCCGATTTTCAGGACACTGGCCGCCCTTCTCTGCGGCTTCATCATTGCTTCACCCGCCCTCGCGCAGGACGCGTTCGGGCGCGTCCAGCGAACCCAGGCTGAACTTGCCCTCGAACGGGCCGAAGCCGATTTCGAAATGCTGAAAGCTTCCCGCGACGAGGCCCGGACCAAATGTGCAGGCCGCGACCCGGCAGCCTGCTATTCGCTGGCGGAATACCAGCGTACCGGGCGCGGCGGCGTGCAGGATCTCGCCGGCGCGGCTGTGAGCTACAGGAAAGCCTGCGACGCCCGCGACGGACGCGGCTGCGCAGGTCTTGCCTATATGACGGTTCACGGGCGCGGCGTGTCGGCAAACCCTGCCGAAAGCCGCCGGCTTTATCGCAAGGCCTGTGATCTCGGCGAGGTCAGCGGCTGCGCGGCCTGGGGTAACATGGCGTTTACTGGCGCGGGCGGCCCGAAGGATGTGCATGGCGGAACGGCGGCGCTGACCGATGCGTGTAATCGTGAGTATGAATGGGCCTGCGCTCAGATGCGCACACTCGGCACGTTTGATGCCCGTGACCGGCCGATGGACCGGCTTCGCGATATTCGGAGCCAGTGATCAGCCGCCTGGCGGCTGGCTTGGTGCCGGTGACGCCGCACGCGGTTCAGCTTTAGACGGCTGACGCCTGCGCGCAGTGAGCAGAGCCATGGCCTCATCCGCCCGCCGGATGTGTGTCTCAGGCCGTTCCGGCGCGATCATGACATCGCCGTCGATCCTTGTGCCCGAAGCGGCCGTGATCGAAGGCGCAAAGATGACGCCGTCAATCTGCCCGCCGGTATGCACTTCGATCAGCCGGCTTGCAGCGATATCGCCTTTGACGCTGCCGCGCACGATGATGTCTGCGGCCCGCACGCGTCCCTCGATGCTCGCGCCGGCTTCAACCGTGAGACAGCCTTCGCAGGTCAGGCTGCCGAGAATGTGCCCAGAAAGATGGACCGGGCCGCTGAAAACCAGTTCGCCTTCCAGGCGGCAGTCCGGCGCAATCCGGCTGGTGGCCACATCTGCTTGAGTTTGTGCTGCCATCGGCTCGGCTCCCTCTCCCGTAAGGCCTAGTTGCCCCCGGCGGCAGGAGCGCGCCGGGAAGGTCATTTTATGCTAGCACAACTCGCATGCGTGCTGCGCCGTTCCTGAGTGCGATTCTGATCGCTTTTTTCCCGCTTGCATGCGGCGGGCCAGCCTCGCAGTCCGGCGCCCCGGAGCGGGCATCGGTCCTGCCGCGCGGCGCCGAAGGCATCGACCTGTCGCACCATAATGGGCCAGTGGACTGGCCCCGCCTCTCGGCAACCGATCGCAGCTTCGTCTACATCAAGGCGAGCGAAGGCACCGGCCTGACGGATCCGCGGTTTCAGGAAAACTGGCGGGAAGCGCTGCGCCATGGCTGGCAGGCCGGGGCCTATCATTTCTACCTTCTCTGCCGCGGGGGCGAGGCGCAGGCCGAGAACTTCATCCGGCAGGTCGAGGTGCGCGCCGGCACGCTGCCGCCAGCCGTCGATCTTGAGCACGCGCATAACTGCGCCCCGTCTGGCCCCCGCGAAGAGACGCTGTCCGAGTTGCGGACATTCATGGATGCTCTGGAGGCGGAGTATGGCGCCGTGCCGGTCATT
>JBKBVT010000040.1:3133-16725 GCA_046289305.1 Hyphomonas sp.
ATACACGACGCCGGCCTTCCATGCTCAATGGCTGGACGGCGAGGATTTCGGCCGCTACCCGCTCTGGGTTCGCTCGCTGGATGGGCCGCCCGCGCTGCCGCATGCGATCTGGCAATATTCGATGCAGGGGCGACTGCCCGGCATCTCCGGCCCGGTCGATCTCAACCGCGCGGCGGAGTGACGTGGGGATTGAATGATCTCCGCCCCGTCATCCGATGCCGTAAACTTGCTTACGTACGAACTGACGGGGCGGAATATTCAAGGATGAACCGCTAGTTCCGGCTCTTGTCCACCAGGCGGTCGTTCTGTGCCCAGTGCATCATGCCGCGAAGTTTCTCGCCGACTTCCTCGATCGGATGAGAGTTCATCCGCTGACGCATGGCGTGGAAGCCCGGCGCGCCGGCCTGGTTTTCCAGAACCCAGTTGCGCGCGAAGGTGCCAGTCTGGATGTCATCCAGAACCTTCTTCATCGCCGCCTTCGTGTCGCTCGTGACGACGCGCGGCCCGGAGACATATTCTCCGTACTCGGCAGTGTTGGAGATCGAGTAGTTCATGTTGGCGATGCCGCCTTCATAGATCAGGTCGACGATCAGCTTGGTTTCGTGCAGGCATTCGAAATACGCCATTTCCGGCGCATAGCCGGCTTCGACCAGCGTCTCATAGCCCGCTTTGATCAGCTCAACGATGCCGCCGCAAAGCACAGCCTGTTCGCCAAAGAGGTCCGTTTCGGTCTCTTCGCGGAACGATGTCTCGATCACGCCGGCGCGCGTGTTGCCGATGGCCTTGGAGTAGGAGAGGGCGACAGCCTGCGCCGTGCCGGTCGCATCCTGATGGATGGCTATCAGGCCCGGCAGGCCGAAGCCCATCTGGTATTGCGCGCGCAGCGTGTGACCGGGGCCCTTGGGGGCGGACAGGGACACATCCACATCTGCCCGTGGGCGGATCAGATTATAATGGATGTTGAAGCCGTGGCCGAACATGATGTGCTGGCCGGCACGCAGGTGCGGCTCGATCTCGTTGGCATACAGCACGGCCTGTTTCTCGTCCGGCACGAGGATCATCAGCACGTCGGCCCATTTGGCCGCTTCGGCCGTAGTGACAACCTGCAGGCCGGCCGCTTCAGCTTTCTTGCGCGAGGCGGACCCCTCCTGAAGCGCAACGCGAATGTCCTGAACGCCGGAATCCTTGAGGTTCAGCGTGTGCGCATGGCCCTGGCTGCCATAGCCAACGACCGCCACTTTCTTGCTCTTGATCAGGGCAAGGTCGGCATCGCTTTCATAATAGATTTTCATTGGCTTCTATGAGCTCCGGTCTTTGAGTTGTCTGGTTATGGGCGGGTCAGGTCAGGAGGCGTCGCAGCTCCAGGCACTGCTGAGATTGGCGACACCGATGACGAGATTATTGAGACGATTGATGTCGTCCTCGCTGCGGGCATGGCGCGAGAAGTGTTTTTCGCCGCCGGGCAGGTCGATACGGGTGATGACATCATGACTGTCCAGGATCAGCCGGACTGTGCGCGAACCGTCCGGGTTCAAGGTACTTTCTTCGCGCGGGCCGTAAGCCTCCGGCGCGTCGGTATCAATACTGCCGAGCAGAGACGTCAATTCACTGACGACATCTCCCGGCAGGGTCGTGCCCATCCGGCAGGCTGGCAGGCGCCCATTGCCGCCTGACCAGGGCACCGAGCGGGCCTCCAGGAACTTCCAGCCATGCTCTTCATAGACTGAATAGACATAGGCTGAGCCGCTGGGCGAATAGGTGTCCACGATCTCGATCCTAGCTGTGGGCAGGGCGCCGTGCATGAGTTCTGCCTTGCGGGAGATTTCGCTGGCCCGGTCAATATCGCAGCGCAGGCGCGGCGCATCCGGGCTTGCCGGGTCATAGGTCGCCAGATTCTCAGGCAGACAGCTCGCCGGCTCGGCCAGGGCGAGGGCCGGCGGCGCCGCGAAGAGGAGTGCAGCTGCCAGGATGCGCGCGCGTATCACCCTTTTTCTTTCCCTCGCTTGATCGACAGGACGCCTGTCCGGCTCACTTCGACCAGCCCGAGCGGGCGCATCAGGTCGATGTACTGCGTTAACTTGTCTGAAGCACCTGTCAGTTCGAAAATAAAGCTTTCATTAGTCGTATCTATAACACGGGCGCGGAATATTTCAGAGATACGGAGCGCTTCGACGCGTTTTTCGCCCGTGCCTGCGACTTTGATGAGCGCCAATTCCCGTTCGATGCCGCGTTTTGACTTCGTGATGTCGATGACTTCGGCCACGGGAACGAGCCGCAGGAGCTGCGCCTCGATCTGTTCGAGGATGTGCGCCGTGCCCTGGGTGACGATCGTGATGCGGGACCGGTGCTGGCTTTCATCGATTTCGGCCACGGTGAGGGAGTCGATATTATAGCCGCGCGCCGAGAACAGGCTCACGACACGGGCAAGCACGCCGGGCTCATTGTCGACGATCACCGCCAGTGTGCGCCGTTCGATAGCCTCGTCCTCATGCGAGAGGAAATAAGCTGATTTCGGACCGGGCGGGGGGCTCGTGGCGCCATCGCTCATTTGGAGTGCTCCGGATTACTGCTTGTTGAGTTGCGCTCAAGGCCCACATTCGGGCGGCGTGCCAGCAGGGTGCCACGCAACGTTTCAGCCCGTTCCAGAGCCTGCTTGCGGATCTCTTTAGTCTGCTGGTCATAACGCCCGACAATCTGGTCCAGCCGCCGCGGATCCAGATGCGCCTGGAGTTCGGAAACCAGAAGGCGCCGGCAGTCATCAATGAACGCCGCGCTCTCTTCGCCGGAGGGCCCGCCATCCCGCACAATGCCTTGCACTTCGTGATAGGAGAACATCAGCGCATCGAGGATCGGTGGGCGCTGCCCCTGATAGGCGCTTTCCTTGCCTGCCCCGGTCTTGTCAGCGGCAATGTTGGGAAAGAACATCCGTCCGCGGTCCACCAGCGTCGACAAGGTGACAAGTAGGCCAGTGCGGGATGCTTCGAAGCTCGCATCATTCGCATGCATGTGCCGTGTCCGGGCGAAGACGGCGCACCGGGCGAGCGTGTCGATCGCCGCGCCGCCCCAGTCGAGGCTGGCGCCGTCGATGCCCTGGCGCAGACGTTCAGTCTGCAGCTTGCGCTGCTTGGCCGTTTCGCCGCGGGCGACGAAGGCGCTGACAAGCGCAACCAGGGCCGAGACGATCGCAATGATCACCTCGGGATAGGATCGCACCAGATCGAGGAGCGTGTCTGCGTTCATACTGTCCCCGCGCCGCGGTCATTTTTGAAGCCGGTATGCATCATACCAGCTTCCGGCCCGCCTCACTGACTTCGTTACCAATTATCTCGCCGAGGATCATCTGGTTGTGCGCAGAGCCCGACGGGATCATCGGCAGGCAGTTCTCCGCCCGTTCGATCCGGCAGTCGAACAGGACTGGCCCGTCATGATTGATCATCTCAAGGATTCCGGCGTCGAGGTCTGCCGGGTCATCGCAGCGGATGCCATAGGCGCCCAGCGCATCGGCCAGCTTGACGAAGTCCGGCAAGGTCTCCGAATAGGAGTGTGAATACCGCTCGCCGTGCAGCAATTCCTGCCACTGTCGCACCATCCCCATCCATTCATTGTTCATGATGAACACCTTCACCGGCAGCTTGTGCTGCACGGCGGTGGAAAGCTCCTGCATCATCATCTGGATCGAGGCTTCGCCGGCAATGTCGATGACCAGCGCGTCCGGATGCGCCGCCTGCACGCCGACGGCCGCCGGCAGTCCGTAGCCCATTGTTCCGAGCCCCCCGGATGTCATCCAGCGGTTCGGATCCTCGAAATGATAGAACTGCGCCGCCCACATCTGATGCTGGCCGACTTCGGTGGTGATGTAGGTGTCGCGGTCGCGGGTCAGTTCATACAGGCGCTGCACGGCGAATTGCGGTTTGATCACGCCGTCGGAGTTGGCATAGGCAAAGCACCGCCGCGCCCGCCAGGTGTCGATCTGCGCCTTCCAGGGGGCAAGGTCCGGCATCTTCCGCTTCTGCCGTTTCAGCTCCAGCAGCAGCGCTTCCAGCGTCTCCGCGCAGTCGCCGACGACGGGAATATCCACCCGCACGATCTTGTTGATCGAGGACGGGTCGATATCGATATGGATCTTCTTCGATTTCGGCGAAAAGGCGTCGATCCGCCCCGTCACGCGGTCATCAAAGCGCGCGCCGATGCAGACCATGACATCGCAATCATGCATCGCATTGTTGGCCTCGAAGCTGCCATGCATGCCTACCATGCCGAGCCAGTCGGGATGTGAAGCCGGGAAGGCGCCGAGGCCCATCAGCGTTGAGGTGACAGGCACGCCTGTCACAGCCTGCAACTCGCGCAGGAGTTCAGACGCGCGCGGCCCGGAATTGATGACGCCGCCGCCTGTATAGAAGATCGGCCGCCAGGCGCGGGTCAGCATGTCGACCGCTGCCGTGATGGCCTCGGGGGCGGGCTTGGTCTGCGGCACATAGGTCGGTTTGTGGATACCGGCCTTGCCGACATAGGGACCGGTCGCGAACTGGATATCCTTCGGGATGTCGATGACCACCGGCCCGGGCCGGCCCTGGGTGGCGATATAGAAGGCCTCATGGATCGTCCGGGCCAGCTGGTTCACATCTGTTACGAGATAGTTGTGCTTGGCGCAGCTGCGGGTGATGCCGGTCGTGTCGCATTCCTGGAACGCGTCGGTGCCGATCAGATGCGTCGGCACCTGGCCGGTGATCACGACCATCGGGATCGAGTCCATCATCGCATCGGTGATCGGGGTGACCATATTGGTCGCGCCGGGGCCGGAGGTGACGAGCGCCACGCCGCATTTGCCGGTCGAGCGGGCATAGCCTTCGGCGGCATGGCCCGCCCCCTGTTCATGGCGCACGAGAATGTGCCGGATCGCATCCTGACCATAGAGCGCATCATAAATCGGCAGAACAGCGCCGCCCGGATAGCCGAACATGACGCTTACGCCCTGTTCTTTGAGGGCCTCAACGACAATCTCGGCGCCGGTCATCATGCGGGGAGAAGTGGTTTCTGCCTTCTGGCTGGCAGGTTTCGCCTGGGTTTTCGTGCTCATGGGCGTCAGGTCCGGTGGGCTTCAGGGAGAGAGTGGGCTGAGGCGGCTTGGCAAAGAAAAAAGGGCTCCCGGAGGAAGCCCTTTTCTGCGCGCACCCGCAACTGCCCGGCAAAGGGCAATTACGGGCACATAAGAATTACTACGTTGTCTGCGCGCATCTGGCGTTTCCTCAATCGCGTGTCAGAAAGCATAATCTTCTGCTGCGGCTCTGTCAATCTCACGATAGAGGGCAAAAATCACCCTCATCCGGTCCGAAAGCTCAGTTGAAGGAATGCGCGGCCAGAACGGGAATTGCCGCCCGATCCAGGTGAACTGCCGCTTGGCATAGCGCCGCGAGTCGCGCTTGGCGCTTTCGGCAGCTTCCTCCGCGCTGATCTCGCCGCGCACGAAGGCGGCCAGAGACGGCATCCCGAGCGCCTTCATGCAGGGAAGCTCCGGGTCAAGGTTTCTGGCGACCAGCGCCCGCGCCTCGGCCATCGCCCCCTGCATCAGCATACCTTCGAAGCGCCGGTCGATTTTGCGGTAGAGCGCAGCCCGCGGCGGCGTCAGGGCAATGCCCATCCATTCACCGTCCTTGAGCACGGCGGGCTGGCGCTCGGTCTGGAAGTCACTCAGCGGCCGGCCAGTCGCGAGCCACACTTCATAGGCCCGAGCCAGCCGCTGACGGTCGCCGCTGCCGAGGCGTTCTGCGAGGTCCGGATCATGCGGCATCAGGCGGCGGCGCAGGCCTTCGGCGCCCTCCGTCTCGCTGATCGCGCGGACTTCGGCGCGAATTTCCTCCGGCACCGGCGGAATATCCGACAGGCCCTGTGTCAGCGCCAGAAGATAGAGGCCGGTGCCGCCCACGATCACGGCGGGCTTGTTCAGGCGCTGCAGCCGCAGGATTTCGGCGCGGGCCGCTTCCAGCCACTCGCCGGTCGAAAAGCGGGCGCCGGCATCGACAAAGCCGAACAGATGATGCGGCACACCGGCCATCTCGTCCAGAGTCGGGCGCGCGGAGATCACCTGAAGGTCGCGGTAGACCTGCATGGAGTCGGCATTGATGACCTCGCCGCCGAGCCGGCGCGCCAGTTCTGTTGCAAGGGCCGATTTGCCGCTGGCCGTCGGGCCGTGGATGAGGATTGCTGGATGCATCCTCTACAACTAGGCACTTGCCCGCCATTGGGAAAGCCACCTAGACCTCGCCCGGTGCCAGCTTGCGGAGAAATAGGCGTGGAAGAAACTCATGCGGCGCGCGCAGACGTTCCGGAAATGCGGGCTTACGGCATCGCGCTTGTCTCGCGCCGGACCCTCCCGGACATGGCCGCCCGGCTGACCGCGCACATCGCTCAGGCCGGGGGTCAGCTCGCCGATATCGTTTCCCTCTCGCAGGACGGCGGGCCTTTCGGCGCCCTCTACAGCTATGCGGACCTCCCGGCGGATGCGATCCCCGGCCTTCGGCGCGCCTTCGACGAACAGGACGACATCGACGCCTTCATCGGCTCGCCGCGCGCCATGCAGCCGAGCGGCGTCCTCGTTTCTGACATGGACTCCACCATCATCGGCCAGGAGTGCATCGATGAAATCGCGGACGCAGTCGGCCTGAAGCCCGTCATCGCCGAGATCACCGAACGCGCCATGCGCGGCGAACTCGACTTTGAATCTGCACTGATTGAGCGCGTCGGCATGCTCAAAGGCCTGCCGCTCGCCGAGCTTGAACGCACCTTCGAGGAACGGATCACCCTCAATCCCGGCGCGCGCACGCTCATCCGCACCGTCCGGGCGCAGGGCCACAAGACGCTCCTCGTCTCTGGCGGGTTCACCTACTTCACCGCCCGTGTCGCCCGGCTGGCTGGGTTTGAACTCGACCGCGGCAACACGCTGATCGATGACGGCGAGGCCCTGACCGGCGAAGTCGCCCGCCCGATCCTCGGCCGCGAGGCGAAGCGCATTGCGCTTCTCGAACAGGTCGAAAGCTTCCGCGGGACGGCAGAAAACGCCATCGCCCTCGGCGACGGCGCGAATGATCTCGACATGATCCGCGAGGCCGGTATCGGGGTCGCCTATAGAGCCAAGCCGATTGTAGCGGCGGAGGCGAACGCCTCGATACGCCACACAGATCTCACCGCGGCCTTGTATTTCCAGCGCTACACAACGCGCCAGTTTGTGCGCGATTGAGGCGCGGAAATGGCATCCATTCGCACGCGTCTGTTCCAGTCCTGGTTCCGCCTCAGCCGGCCGATGACACTGGGCGTGCGCGCGGCGGTCGAGAATGAGGCTGGTCACGTCTTCATGGTGCGCCACACCTATGTCAAAGGCTGGCATATGCCGGGTGGCGGGGTTGAACGGGGCGAGCCGGCTCTCGAAGCGCTGCGGCGCGAACTGGTCGAGGAAGCCGGGGTCCGCCTGATCGCGGACCCGCTGGTCATCAGCCTCTACTCAAACCACCACATTTTCCCGAATGACCATGTCCTCTTCTACCGCGTGCCCTGGGGCAGTTGGGAGGCTGTGCCGGCGACGCAGCGCGGCGAAATCGCGGAAACCGCATGGGTCGATCCGCTTGATCCGATCGAAGGCGCCACGACCGGCAGCCTGATGCGGTTTGAGGAGCTCTATCGCGGCGGGCCGCCCTCGCCTTACTGGGCAGTCAGGCTGCCCTAGAGCCCTGCCGCCTGCGCGAAGGCGAACAGCGCGGGCAGGCACAGGAATGCCAGCATTCCCAGAAGGATTGCGGCAATGTTCGGTCTGGGGCGCGGCCGGTGTCTCATGGCGCCAGTTTTTCTGCGGGAATGTGTCTGAACGCAGGCGGGAAAAAGTTCAGCTAGGGATAGTTTTTGAAATCTTCGTAACCTCGCTGTTAACCCCTGATTAAGACCTGCGGCGCAATCTGGGCGCGTGACGGTTCCCCCTGCCGTCATGGATGACGACCCTGTTCTGAGCGGCCTCTAAACTTCCTCGCTTGCGACCGCTCGCTATCGTCACGCGCCGGCCTGCTTCCCCAGGCCGGCGCTTTCATTTTGCGGCTCAGCGGCGGATCGCCCGCACATATTGCGCTGCCGTAAGCAGCGAAAGCGCCGCGGCGCCCCAGAGCATCATGACCAGCGCTGCCGTGCCGATCTGGGCAATCGGGCCAGCATCGCCCGCAGCCGCCGTCTCGGGCGCAGGCCACAGCGCGAGGGGCAACATCAGCCCGGCAATCGCCAGCATCTCAATCGCAGTTTTCAACTTGGCGAGGTTTGACGGCGCGACGACCCCCGCCGCTTCAGGGCGTGTGCGTAGCCATGTCATGAACACATCGCGCGCAATAATGAGCGCGGCGGGCACATAAATCAGCCAGCTTTTGAGCGCGAGCGCGAGCGCGATGAGCGCAGCGCCGACCAGCAGCTTGTCGGCAATCGGGTCGAGCCAGACACCAAACCGGCTCTCCGCCTTGAACTGGCGCGCGGCCCAGCCATCGAGAAAGTCCGTCAGCACACCCGACAGGAAGGCCAGCAGTGCAAATTGATGCCAGAGCTGCTGGAGTGTCAGAAGGCGCTGACGTTCCAGCCCGGTTTCGGTGCTTTCGGCCAGCATGGCGTCAATGCCGGCAGCCCTCAGCGCGCCGAACAGGACGAGGGCTGCGAACACGCAGCGTGAGATCGTCAGGGCGTTGGGAAGCCAGGCAAGCATGCTGCCTCGTCTGCCAGCCGGGATGACAGGCGGCAATGGCCGGTCGCATCCCGGTTTGAGCTGAAGCCTGCACAAAGCGAACCAGGGTTAGGCCTGCCGTGCTGACTTTCGACTCGCCTGACCGGGGCCAGTTCATTTATCCTGTCCCCGATTCGGAAGGGTAATCCCATGCAGCAATACCATGCGCTTATGCAGGATATTCTGGACAACGGCGAAGAGCGGGGAGACCGGACCGGCACCGGCACGCGGGGCGTATTCGGCCGGCAGATGCGGTTCGATCTCGCCGAAGGCTTCCCGCTGGTCACGACCAAGCGGCTTCATCTGCGCTCGATCATCGTCGAGCTGCTCTGGTTTCTCCGAGGCGACACTAACATAGCCTGGCTGAAGGAGAACGGCGTCTCGATCTGGGATGAATGGGCGGATGAGAACGGCGATCTCGGCCCGGTCTATGGCAAGCAATGGCGCAGCTGGGCGGCGCCGGATGGGCGCACGATCGACCAGATCCAGTGGGTACTGGACGAGATCCGCACCAATCCCAATTCCCGCCGGCTGATCGTCTCAGCCTGGAACCCGGCGGATGTAAACGACATGGCGCTGCCGCCCTGCCACTGCCTGTTCCAGTTCAATGTCATGGGCGGGAAGCTCAACTGCCAGCTATATCAGCGCTCAGCAGACGTGTTCCTCGGGGTGCCGTTCAACATCGCCTCCTATGCGCTGCTGACGCTGATGATGGCGCGGGCCACGGGGCTGAAGCCTGGCACATTCGTGCACACGCTCGGCGATGCGCACCTCTATCTCAACCATCTGGACCAGGCGCGCCTGCAGCTGACGCGGGAGCCGCGCGCCTTGCCGGTCATGCACCTCAATCCGGACAAGACCGATCTGTTCGGCTGGGACTATGAGGATTTCCGGGTCGAGGGCTATGAACCGCACCCGCACATCAAGGCGCCGGTCGCGGTCTGAGCTTCAGTCAGACGCGAGATTACAATCGACCTGCGCGCCGGTTTCCACCGTAATGAACAGGGGCGCTTCGAAGGCGAGGCAATCCATCAGCGGCCCGTCCGGCTCAAGGGGTGTGTTGATCACGGTGATCAGAACTCGCGGGCTGTCCGCAGTCTCACGCGCCGCCTGCACCTTGTCGTACCGGCCCTCCAGGATCATCGACTGATTGCGCACGTCGAGACGTTGGCGGTCCTCGCTGAGAACAACCATGCTGCCGGACTGAGCCGCCGGATCGCGCGGCAGCCCCCAGACAGTCGTGTGCACAGCCAGCTGCTGCCCGGCCGCATCAAGCGCGTCGGCAAGGTCCGGGGACAGGGCGATATCCAGCCGGAAGGGCAGGGATATCGGCTGCGTTTCCGGCAGTTCAGTTGCGATCCTCTCTGGTGCAGCTTCAACAGGGTCGGGGGTCCGCGACCGATCCGAAGAAAGGCTGCCGCAGGCGCTGACGAGCAGCATTAGCAGGAGGACGGGGACGATCTTCATCCCGCCCTGTGTCGCGGCTCGCGCGGTGTCTGGCAAGACCCATAAGTTGCTTGCGGCAGCGTCAGAACCAATGCATCTGGAGGTTGGGTTGGGGTGTAGGATACACACGCCCCTTTTTTTGGAGGCATTCATATGAAACCTGTCATCGCCGAGTTCATCGGCACCTTTACGCTTGTCCTGTTCGGATGCGGCTCTGCCGTGCTGGCCGGCGAACAGGTCGGCCAGCTTGGTATTTCCTTCGCGTTCGGCCTCGCCATCGTGGCGATGGCCTATGGCATCGGCCCGATTTCGGGCTGTCATGTGAACCCGGCCGTCAGCTTCGGCGCGTTCATCGCGGGGCGCATGCCCCTGAACACCATGCTGCAATACTGGGCGGCGCAGTTCATCGGCGCTGTTGTCGGCGCGGGCGTTCTGTATCTCATCGCGTCCGGCAAGGCGGGTTACACGCTCGCCGGAAACGGTCTCGGCCAGAATGGCTGGGGGGCGGGCTATCTCGGCGAATATACGCTGGCCGCCGCGCTTGTGTTCGAGATTGTGGCGACGTTCCTGTTCCTCGTCGTGATCCTCGGGTCGACCCAGAAGGCCGCGCCCGGCATGGTCGCGGGGCTTGCGATCGGGCTCACATTGGTGGTGATCCATATTGTCGGCATCCAGGTGACGGGCGTGTCGGTCAACCCGGCGCGCAGCTTCGGCCCGGCCGTGCTCGTGGGCGGGCAGGCGATCTCGCAGCTCTGGCTGTTCCTGATCGCACCCCTGATCGGTGCGGCGCTGGCAGGGCTCCTGTTCCGGCGGAAGTTGCTGGAAGTCGAGTAAGCGGCGCGTTCCGCTCTCGTCGTCACTCCCGGCCGGTACAACCCGTCTGGGAGCCTATCGCCTGACCTTGTCGTGCCTGCATTGGGTGAGGTTCGGCGATGGGTCCTCAGACGGGCTTCGCCCGTCGAGGGTGACGAATGGTGTTGCAGGGATCAGCGCCGTGCAATCAGCTTATGCCTCGTAAGCCGAGATCAGCCCTTTGTCCTCGCGCCGGCGGATCACCCAGGAGACGAGCACCGCGCCGACCATCTTGCCGATGACGAAGACGACCCAGTTGGCCGGATGCAGCATGTTGCCAGGCTCAGCCCCCAACTGCATCTGCTGGGCAATGTCGGCGCCATAGAGGAACACGGTGGTATCGACCGGGGATGCGAGTGCGCTGGAAATCAGGATGCGGGTCGAGAGCCGGTATTTGGTGAAGGTGAAGACCAGCCAGTCGACCGCCTCGGAGATCGCAAAGGCAATGCCGCTGGCCAGCGCGATGACCGGCCAGGCGTAAAAGAACGACCAGGCAACCGCGATGGCCATCAGGATCAGCACCCTGTGGCCCATCTCGCGCTGCACGAAATCGCGCACCACGAAGACCATGCCGGTGACCATCGTCATGGGATGCAGGGCAATGCCCTGGCGCCAGACCTCTCCCGGATCCACGATCTGGAACTGGGGAATCACCCCGAATGACCAGTTCAGGAAAGGTATCAGCGCGACATAAACCAGCGCCCAGCCCTTGCCCTGCAGATACCAGATGGCGGCGAAGGTCAGACCCAGCGCCATCAGTGCTGGCAGCAACAGGCGCGGCTCGTTATTCGTCAGCACAGCGACGAGATCAAACATGAAAAACGCGGCTCCCCGTATCAGCTTTCCGCAGCTGTGGCTGTGTTCCGTCCTTGCTTAACTCATGCCTAAAAAGCGAGGAAGCGGGCAAATGGGGACTGCGCCCAACGGACAATAAAGAAAGTAAGCGACAAGTCTTATGTCCACACATGTGAAACTCTGCCTGATCGTTGCGCAGGCGCGCAACGGGATAATCGGGTCCGAAGGGCAGCTGCCCTGGCGGCTGAAAGACGACATGGCGTTTTTCAAGCGCACGACCATGGGCGCGCCTGTGATCATGGGCCGCAAGACCTGGGAAAGCCTGCCTGTCCGGCCGCTGCCTTCGCGCGAGAACATCGTTCTGACGCGGGACTGGGACTATGACGCGCCTGGCGCGCGGGTTTATTCGAGCTTTCCGGCAGCCGTAAACGCTGGCCGCGCCATCGCGGCGCGCGAGGGGCGCGATGAGGTGTTCGTGATCGGCGGCGCGGAGATCTATGCCGCTGCGCTGCAGCTCGCTGACCGGATCTATCTGACCGAGGTCGATGCCGACGTGCCGGGAGATGTCCGCTTTCCGGAGATCGACATGCGCCTCTGGGCGCAAGACGTTATCGAGGCTTTCCCGGCCGGCGAGGGCAATGACCATGCTTTCACCATCCGCCGCCTCGACCGGGATTCCGTACAGGTCTGATGCCGTCCGGCGAGCCCGTTACCGGGTTCACCTAGCGGCAGTGATGGACGCCTTACCGATGCGCGCCTAGCCTTCCGGCAAAAGATGCCGGGAGGAACACATGGAATTTGAAGTCATCGCCTCGGGGCTTGGTTTTCCCGAAGGGCCGGTCGTCATGGCCGACGGCTCGGTCATCATTGTCGAAATCCAGCGCGGCTGCATTTCGCGCCTGTGGGGCGGGGGCAAGCGCGAAGTGATCGCCACCCCCGGCGGTGGGCCCAACGGCCTCGCCATCGGCCCGGACGGCGCGCTCTATTGCTGCAACAATGGCGGCTTCGAATATCACGAGGTAGGCGGGCTTACGATTCCCGGCAACTGCCCGGAGGACTATTCCGGCGGCCGCATCGAGCGGATTGATCTGTCCACGGGCAAGGTCGAGCGGTTGTATGACAGTGTCGATGGCAATGCCCTGCGCGGGCCCAACGACATCGTCTTTGATACAGACGGCGGGTTCTATTTCACTGACCTTGGCAAGGGCTTCTCCCGCACCCGCGACCATGGCGGCGTCTATTTTGCAAAGCCGGACGGCAGCTTCATCAAGGAAGTCGATTACCACCACGTCTCGCCGAATGGCTGCGGCCTCTCGCCGGATGGCAAGACGCTGTATTTCGCCGACACGATGACCGCACGGCTCTGGGGCTTCGCACTCACTGGCCCAGGCGAATATACACCTCACAAGCCGCCCTTCCTGCGCGGCCGCGTGATTACGGGGCAGACGGAGCTTTGCTATTTTGACAGTCTGGCGGTCGCCGCCTCCGGAAACGTCTGTGTGGCCACCATTCTGAAAAATGGCGGCTATGGCGGCATCACCACGATCACTCCGGAAGGCGCCTACAGTTTCACCGAAATCCCGGACCCGTTCGTCACGAACATCGCCTTCGGCGGCGCGGACATGAAGGACGCCTATATCTGCGCCTCGGGCACCGGCCAGCTGATCAAAACCTGCTGGCCCGAGGCCGGTCTTGAACTGAATTATAATGCATAAGAAGGCCCTCACCTCCCGCGCCGAAGGCGTGGGAGGTGAAG
>JBKBVT010000422.1:0-1361 GCA_046289305.1 Hyphomonas sp.
GTTGACGATCCGCGACGCCGACCTCGAAGCCGGCCTCAAGATCCTGGAAACTGCCGTGCGCACCGTTTCGGCGCGCCGCAGCCAGTCCGCAGCCTAAGGGAGCGACCTTATGATTGTCAGAGATCTCGCCAAGGAAGCCCAGACCGAGCGCCGCGTCGACAGCGAGGGATGGACGTCCGTCCGCCTGCTGTTGAAAGATGATGCGATGGGATTCTCTTTCCACATCACCACGATCCATGCCGGCGCAGAGCTGGAGATGCATTACAAGAACCATCTCGAAAGTGTCTTCTGCATGGAAGGTACCGGATCGATCGAGGATCTTGCCACCGGCGAGCGCCATGCGATCCGCCCCGGCGTGATGTATGCGCTCAACGAGCATGACCACCATATTCTGCGGGCAGATGAAGCCGCGCCGATGATCATGGCCTGCGTATTCAATCCCCCCGTCACCGGCAAGGAAGTCCACGGCGCTGACGGCGCCTATCCGGCCGACGAATCCGTGAGGGAAGGCGCATGACGCGCAATCCCCTGCGGGCCGATACCGAGCCCGACCTTTATCCCTCGCGGCTGAAAAGCGCGCCGGAATGGCTGCAGCGGCGTGACCCCGTCGTCAGTGGATTTCCGGGCGCGAAGCCGCCTGTGGCGGCTGGCCTTATCGAGGCCTATGCCCGCGATGGGTATGTCGTTCTGGATGATGTGTTCTCGCCCGAGGAAGTGCGCGCGCTGCTCGCGGAAGCCGATGCGCTGCGCTGCCGCAGCGGGCTGATTCCCGAAAGCTGGATTGCCGAGCGCGGCGAGACCGGCGCGGACGCCGTCCGCTCCGTCTTTGCGCCGCACCGGCAATCGGACGTGTTCGAACGTCTGGCGGCGGACGAACGCCTTACGGAGCTTGCCCGCTTCATCCTGGGCGATGAAGTGTATGTCCACCAGTCGCGCATCAATTACAAACCGGCCTTCCGGGGCAAGGAGTTCTACTGGCATTCGGACTTCGAGACATGGCACACCGAGGACGGCATGCCGCGTATGCGCGCTGTCTCGATGTCGGTGATGCTCACGGACAATCATCCGCAGGCCGGGCCAACGCTGTTCATGCCGGGCAGCCATATGAACTATGTCGCCTGTGTCGGCGAAACGCCGGATGCGAATTACAAATCGTCGCTGAAACGTCAGCAATACGGTATTCCTGACGAGAGAAGCCTGACCCGGTTGGCGGAGGCGGGCGGCGTTGTGGGGCCAGCGCCGAAGGCCGGCGCGGTTGTGCTGTTTGACTGCAACACGATGCACGGTTCGGGCAGCAACATCACGCCGTTCGAACGCATCAATGCGTTCTTCGTGTTCAATGCCTGGTCAAACCGGCTTGA
>JBKBVT010000423.1:0-1355 GCA_046289305.1 Hyphomonas sp.
ACTTCCAAGGTGAAATGGGCATTGGTGTAGACGCAGATATCGGCGGCGATGGTCATCGCCTTGCGGCCGATCAGTTCCGCGTCCTCTTCGTATTCGTAGAGGCCCCGCGCGGCGGCGAGGGCGTAATTGCCGCCGGATCCGATGGCGACGACCGGGTGTTCAGGCTCCAGCACATCGCCTGCGCCGGTGATCACCAGCGTGGTCGTCTTGTCGGCGACGATCAGCAGGGCTTCCAGCTTCTGCAGATAGCGCTCGGTCCGCCAGTCCTTGGCGAGTTCGACGGCGGCGCGCTGCAGCTGGTCCGGAAACCGTTCCAGCTTGGTCTCAAGCCGTTCGAACAGGGTGAATGCATCGGCGGTGGCGCCGGCGAAACCCGCCAGAATCAGGCCGCCGGCGATGCGGCGCACCTTGCGGGCATTGCCCTTCATGATGGTCTGACCCATCGAGACCTGGCCGTCGCTCATCAGTACGAGCTTGCCATTCTTGCGCACTGCCAGAACGGTTGTTCCGTGCCAGAGCGCCTTTGAATCCTGCGTGTCTGTCATGGCGCACACATGGCGGTTTTGGCTCCCGGGTGCAATAGAGCCGCGGGCAGCTGTGAAATACAGAAGATTGTCACATAACTGTCGCCGCGTTCTTCTAGGAGGGGGCCACGCGCCATCCGGAAGGACTATTATGCTTCAGACACTCGGCCATTTGCCGATGGGCTGGCTCCTGATCGCCTTGATTGCGGTCGTCGCATCCATCGCCTTTTTTCTCGGCCGCATCCGGGCCGAGCGGCTGATTCTGGACGGCGCGACCTCGCTGCATTCGCGCCCGAACTATCATGGTTACTTCGTCGCCATGTTCGCGGCCCTGCCGGCCTTCCTCGCGGCGCTGTTCTACATGTTCGGGGCCGAATCGGTCATTCGCGGCCTGCTGACGGGCGAGCTTCCGGCCGCTTTCGGCCTCCTGTCGGCGCCCGAGCTTCAGGTTTACCTTAACGCCGTCTCGCAGGCCGCGTTCACCCGCGCCGCCGTCGGCCCCGACCCGGTCTTCACCGCCATCGTCAACCGTTACCTTGAGATTCGCGGCGGCGTGAATCTGGTGATCCTGCTGGTCGTGGCGGCGGGCGCCGCGATTGGCACCGTCTGGGCCCTCCGCCGCCTCGCTGCACAGTTCCGCGCCCGCGCGATGGTCGAGCGCGGCATGGAGAGCATTCTCTTCATCTGCGCCGGCGTCGCCATCGCCACCACCATCGGAATCGTCGCCTCGCTGCTGTATGAGAGCATTCAGTTCTTCCGCGTCGTGCCGATCTGGGAGTTCCTGTTCGGCACCCGTTGGAACGCGCAGACCGAGGCCGAGTTCGGCGCCCT
>JBKBVT010000424.1:0-1322 GCA_046289305.1 Hyphomonas sp.
GTCTGGGCGATCCGCGACGCGCTCGAAGAGGCGTTTGAAGCCGGGCGGCGCGCCGCCAGCCAATCCTGAAAAGGTCCCCACCATGAACACGACAACCATCCGCATCGATCACGACGCCCTTCCGGACCAGTTCGACCGCTCCCGCCCCGATGCCGTCGCCGAGGTGATCGAGGCCGCCCTGCACGAGGACGGGATCGCGGCCGAGGTTGCGGACGTCATCTCGCACCTCAAGATCGAACTGCCTACCGCGCAGCTCGCCACCGCCAGCGCGGCGTTGACCGGGATGGGGCTGATCTGAGCGCAGGCGGCCAGATAGCAATCATATGGCTCCGAATTGCCTACACTTTCCGGCCCTGCAGAGCGATTCTGATTGCACAACGACGATGCAACTCAGCCACGGAGCCACCCCAATGACCCGCCGCGCACAGGACAACACGAAAGCCCTCGACGCCTTCATCGCCGCGAAGACCGAGATCGACGCGATGCTGGAGCGGCTCGCCGCCCTGAGCGCGGACCATTTCGAGACCAGCCCCGACGAGATCAACTGGGGCCATGTCGGCACCCTGAACCACTACTGCGCCAAGCTGCGCGAGATCACCGACATGGCGTTCAGCGAAGGCGAACACGCCGAATAAGGCGACACGCTCCCGGTCCCGCCCGCCGACCGGCGGGCTCGGCCTCGTAGAAGGGCCGCATCCCGCGCGCCCCGTTACGGGAGACGACGATGATCAAGCTTTCCGACACCCAAGCCATCATCCTGAGCACCGCCGCACAGCGCGAGGACCGCAACCTCCTGCCGCTCCCCGGTTCGCTCCGTGGCGGCGCCGCCGCCAAGGTGGTCGGCGCGCTGCTGAAGCGCGGGCTGATCGCCGAGAGCACGACCGACAGCCAGACCAAGGCCGACGCCGCGCTCAACCGCATCTGGCGCAACGACGCGGACGGCCGCGCCATCCTCCTGCACATCACCGACGCGGGCCTCGCCGCCGTCGGCATCGAGCCCGAGGACGCGAACATTGCGCCGGCGGGCGCGACGGACGCGCCGACCGAGGAGCCAGCCCCGGACACCCCCACCGAACCGAAGGCCGCACCCAAGGCGCGCACGCCGCGCGGGAGCACCAAGCAGGCGACCATGATCGCCATGCTGCGCGCGCCGGACGGCGCGACCATCGAGGAGATCGTCGCGGCCTTGGACTGGAGACCGCACACGGTGCGCGGCGCGATGGCTGGGGCGCTGAAAAAGAAGCTCGGGCTCGAGGTGACCTCGGAGAAGGTCGAGAACCGGGGGCGCGTGTACAGGCTCCCTGCCGCCTGACGCACCGGAC
>JBKBVT010000425.1:0-1311 GCA_046289305.1 Hyphomonas sp.
GGGGTCATGATGAACAGGCGCAGCATGGGAAGCGTCTCCGGAATGGCCAGCCTCCCAGAAGTCGGAAGACCGGGCGCAAGGCCAGGGGCGGCCTCACTTCAGATAGGCGCAGAAATCACCCCCACCGGGTCAGGTGGCCCGGAACATTGTCCCCGTTACGGCTGAACGAAGGGTTCGATCCGTGTCAGGGTCAGTGTGTAGGCAGCCGCGGCGAGATCGGTCTCCTGCGTTTCGGCCTTGAGCGTACCCTCAACCCAGTAGGCAATCCAGATATCATCGAGGTTCACCCCCGGATCCGCTTCAATCAGGATGATCTGGTTGGGCGGCGGCGGCGGCGAGTGGATGCAGGCGCCCATGTAAGGCGCCAGCAGAAAGGTGCGGTGCTTGTGGTCCGGTGTGAAGTCGAACGGCACAGCATAGCCGGGAAGACGCACAAACAAGCCGTCCAGTTCCGGCACCGTGTCAAAACTGCCCAGCTGCGGCATGACATCGGCAGCGGAGCCTTCCTCGATCGCATCGAGCCCGGCGATCACATCCCCGCCATAGCGTTCCTCGAGCATGGCATAGAAAGCGGCGAATTCCTCGTCCAGCGCCTCCATGCCGCCCTCCGGCATCAGGTCGTCCCAGTTGATCGGCACCGGCTCGCCGGGCTTCACGCCCCAGTATGTGCTGGCCTTCTCGACCGCGGCAGGCGGAGGCGCCTCTGCGCTCACCTGCGGCGCAGGCGGAGGCGGGCGGACGAATTCCGGTTCCGCCGCAACCGCCGGGTCATCTGAAGCCGCATCTGGCGCGCCGCCACAGGCGGCCAGACCAGACAGGATTGCGAGGAAGACCGTCGCGCGCCAGGCGCCGAAAGGGAGAGATCGAGTCATGCGCTCAGCTATGCGCTGGACTGCCGTATCCCTCAATATCCCGTTTCCAGCAGGCGGGCTTGCCTCCCCCTGCCGCACGCGCTATGCGGGCACCGTCACTGGGGAGTAGCCAGCCGCCGCAAGGCGGGCTTTCGCATCAACATGCTTGGCCGAGAGGTCATGGTGCGGGAGGGCCGGTCAACACCGTCCGGGCGAGACCAATGACATTGCCTCCTGCCATGCCGGGCGAGGAGACGATGTCGTTGGACTTGAACCCTGCCCGGCCCGGAGACTGTACTCATGGACGCGCTACTTACCTCGACCGCCGTCGTTGCCCTCGCCGAGATCGGCGACAAGACAATGCTTCTCGCCATCGTGCTGGCCACGCGCTTCAAACGCCCGGCGGCAATCATTCTCGGCATTCTCGCCGCCACGCTGGCGAATCATTTTCTCGCCGCCT
>JBKBVT010000426.1:0-526 GCA_046289305.1 Hyphomonas sp.
GCAGGACAGTCTCGAGCCCGAGAGTGACGTGCCCGGCGACGTTTTCGAGGAAGACCCATTCCGGGCGGCATTCGCCAATGACGCGCGCGACGTCGGGCCATAGGTGCCGCGGATCGTCGACGCCGCCGCGCTTTCCGGCCGCGCTGAAGGGCTGGCAGGGGTATCCGGCGAGGATGGCATCGAAGGCCCCGCGGAAGGGACGGGCATCGAAGCTGCGCAGGTCGGTCCAGATCGGGGCCGGTGCGAAGTAGTCCGCGCGCTGGGCGGCGATGAGGACCGACCTTGGCCAGCTCTCCCACTCGACGAAGGCGCGGGTGTGATAGCCGGGTTCGGCGAGCATGAGGCCCAGATCAAGGCCTCCGCCGCCTGCACAGAGGGACAATCCGTGCCGGGGACGTGACACCATGCCATTCACCGCACCCCGCGCTCGCGCAGGCGTTCGGCCGTGACCAGCCCGCGGGCCAGCATGGCATCGCGCATGGTGTTGCTGATCGCACTGACCGGCAGGTAGCGGTCGGAATTGACC
>JBKBVT010000426.1:536-1311 GCA_046289305.1 Hyphomonas sp.
ACCAGATCGGCGTAGAAGGCGGGCATGTCGGTGATCGGCTTTGCGGCCGGGGCTGGGGCTGCCTTCGGCTTTTGGCGCTTCCGCGTTGCATCTTCGGCTTTGCGCTGCGCCGCCCGTTGCATCGCCCGGTCCAGCGCCTTCGGCCCATCGGGCGGTTCGGGATGCTCCTGGCGGGAGGCCTCGGCCGCGGCGATGATCTCCGCCTCCGTGAGCCCCAGCTCGTCGCGCCAGCGCTGGACGTGCAGGCGGGGCGGCCAGCCTTGCCACCAACCGGGCAGGGCGTCGGGGTCAAGGCCCAGCGCTGCGAGCAGTTCCCCGAAAACCTCATCCGAAATCGCCTCGCGCGCCTGCGCGCCCTCCTCCTCCTTTACTGGTTTACTTAGAGGTTCCCTTACAGGGTTAGTGTCCGAAATCCGGACACGGCTTTCGGCATTTTCCGGACACGGCTCGGCCGGCAAATCGGACACGGCTCCGGCATCATCCCCGTGTCCGAAATCCGGACACGGCAAGGCATCGGCCATTCCATCGACATCACAACCATAGGCATCGTCGAGGCTTTCCGCGCCACCGTCGTCCCCGTGTCCGATTTCCGGACACGGCACCACAGCCACAGGTGTGAAGCCCGGCTCGAACCCCAGGATGTAGCGGGTGGCTTGCCGCTTGTGGGTGCGCGGATCATGCACACGAACGCGGTGGATCAGGCGCAATTCCTCGAGTTTGGCCAGATGCGCGTTCAGCGCCGAGATCGACATTTCCGCGTCGTCGGCCAGCCGTT
>JBKBVT010000427.1:0-1308 GCA_046289305.1 Hyphomonas sp.
CGAGGCCTTCGGAATTCGACAGGCCGAACTCCTCCAGGAAGCTCTCCATCACCCCGCGGCGGCGCCCCTTCGCGCGGGCCTGTACGACCAGCTCCCGCCCCCTTCGGACTGCGCCCTCGCGCACGCCGTCCGGCAAGGCGCCTTCCTTCAGAAGTGCCTCAAGGAGCGCCTCCTCATCGGCGAATTTCAGCGTGTCGAGCGCGTCCCAGTCGAGGCGGTGCGGCGGGTGGGTATCGGGCATGGGATGGGTCCGTAGAGCTGGAGAACCGGAATATTCTGCCGCTTATAGCGCAGTCTGCGCACGGGAATATCCCCTCTGGCACGGCAGCGCAAAAGCCGCAGGCGCGGCATTGCCCCCCTTTACGCCCCGCCCCAAGCCCGCCAGATTGCGCCCGCAAGCGGCCCGCGGGGGGCTGAAACCTAGGGAGCCGGCATGCGCATCATGCTCGTAACGGACGCGTGGGACCCGCAGGTCAACGGCGTGGTGCGCACGATGAAGCGCGTCGTCGCCGAGGCCGAGGCGATGGGCCATGTCTGGGAGATCGTGCACCCAGGTGATGGTTTCCGCACGATGCCCCTGCCGACCTATCCGGAAATCAAGCTGGCTCTGTTTGCCCGCCGCAAGATCCGCGAGCGGTTTGACGCCTTCGAGCCGGACGCCGTGCATATCGCCACCGAAGGCACGCTCGGCATGGCGGCGCGGGCGGTGTGCCTGACCGAGAAGCACCCTTTCTCGACCGCCTATCACACGCGCTTTCCCGAATATGTGTCCGCCCGCCTGCCGGTGCCGGTCAGCTGGGGTTATTCCTTTGTGCGCTGGTTCCACAAATATTCCGGCAAGGTGATGGTGGCGACCCCCTCCCTGCTCGACGAGCTGCGCCAGCAGCGCTTCATCAACCTCGTGGCCTGGAGCCGGGGGGTGGACACCGAGATGTTCACGCCCACCCTGCGGGTCGAGGAAGGCGCCGAGGGCGATCCGTTTGCGGGGATGAAGCGGCCGATCTTCCTGAATGTCGGCCGGGTGGCCGTGGAGAAGAACATCGAATCCTTCGCCGAGCTCGACCTGCCGGGCACCAAGGTGATCGTCGGCGACGGGCCGCAGCTGGAAGAGCTGAAACGGAAATACAAGGATGTCGCCTTCCTCGGCGCGAAATTCGGCGAGGATCTCGCCCGGCATTATGCCAGCGCCGATGTGTTCGTCTTTCCGAGCCTGACCGATACGTTCGGCCTGGTTGTGCTGGAAGCGATGGCGGCGGGCACGCCGGTGGCGGCCTATGAGGCGACCGGTCCGCGCGATGTGATCCCCGG
>JBKBVT010000428.1:0-1269 GCA_046289305.1 Hyphomonas sp.
GGGCACATGGCCCAGAGATGGGTTGCGCAGCGTGTTTGCGGTAACGTCGCCACTCGGCCTTCAAGCGGATGATGGATGAATTTCTTGCAGCGAGTGATTGAGCGTTGGCGTTCGCGGCGGCTGTCGGAGGCGGAATCTCTGCCGGCGCCATCAGGCGGGGCCCGGTATGACACGGGCGGCGGGTCACGCGACGAGGTCGATCGTCACTCTGCAGACCTCGGCGAGTCGGGTTCGCCGGCCGTGGTGCTGGCGTCGCAGGGCGAGTGCCCGACCTGTTGTCAGCCGGCTCGATTTGTCGCGCGTGACGCCTGGCTGCGCGATCACTTTTTGTGCGAGAACTGCGGTAGCCTGCCGCGCGAGCGGGCGCTGATGGCGGTCATCGAGCAATTCCGCCCCGATTGGCGGGATTGTGTGATCCACGAGTCGTCGCCGGCACCGCGTGGCGCCAGCCTGTTGCTGGCTCGCGAGTGCGCGCAGTATCTGCCGACGCAGTTTTATCCCGGGCAAACGCCAGGGACACGGGTCGACGGTGTGCGCTGCGAAAATCTCGAAGCCCTGACCTTCGACGACGCGTCGATCGATCTTCACATCACGCAGGATGTTTTCGAGCATCTGTTCGATCCGGATGTGGCCGCGCGTGAGATTGCGCGAACGCTCAAGCCCGGCGGCATGCATATCTTCACCGTGCCGCTGGTTCATCGGCACCGGGCGTCGGTCTGCCGTGCGCTCCGGAGTCCCGACGGCGACATCGAATACCAGCTACCGCCGGAGTATCACGGCAATCCGGTCTCCAATGAAGGTTCGTTGGTGACCTTCGACTGGGGGTTCGATATCTGCGAACGGCTGCACGCGGCCTGTGGTTTGTATACGCATATCGTGCAGATCGATGACCTTTCGCGAGGGATTCGGGCGGAATTGAACGAGGTTCTGGTGACCGTCCGCCCGTCGTGATCGGCGCCGCGCGTTGGTGAGAATCGAGCGGCTTTCGAACTCCCCACACCCATGGCCCTCCTCACTCGGCCCTTATCAATAATGGATTCGTCATGGCAATCGGTTGGGCGCTCTTGACGGCGTTGGGTTTTGGTTTAGGCGATTTTCTTGCCGGGTTGGCGTCGCGGCGGCTTGCAGCGCTCTGGGTGGCGACGCTCTCCTCCCTCGCGACGGGGATCTTGCTGCTGGGTCTGGCATGGCTGATGGCCGGGCCGTTGACGCCATCCGCGTTTGTGTGGGGGCTTGCGACAGGTGCGGCGTTGGCCGTCGGTTTGCTCG
>JBKBVT010000429.1:0-1258 GCA_046289305.1 Hyphomonas sp.
GCACCGCGCCCGCCCCGGTCAGGACCGCGCCGAACCGTCCGACCATCGGCTCCTCCGAACCATACATTGATGACATCCCTGTCGCGATCGACGAATCGGAAACGCCGATCGAGGACATCCCCGAACTCGACTGATCCGGCCCGGCGAAGCTGGCGTCGACCTTCAGGGCCGCTTTCAGGCGGGCCTTGAAGTCGTCGCGGCTGATTTCGATCAGGCCGAACTGGTCGAGATGCGGATTGTAGAACTGCGCATCGAGCAGGACATAGCCGCGATCAATCAGATGCGCGGCGAGGTGAACGAGCGCGATCTTCGAGGCATCATCCCGGCGCGAGAACATGCTTTCGCCGAAGAAGGCGCCGGCGAGCGCCACGCCGTACAGTCCTCCGACCAGCTCTTCGCCGTCCCAGCATTCAACCGAATGGGCGTAACCCTGCCGGTGCAGCGCGCTGTAAAGGTTCAGGATGGTTGAGTTGATCCAGGTGTTGGGCCGGCCGTCATGCGGTTCGGCGCAGGCTTCGACCACACGGGTGAAGGCGGTGTCGAGCGTGATGCGGAACGGGTCCTGGCAGACCCGGCGCTTCAGGCGTTTCGGGATGTGGAAGGCATCGAGGGGCAGGATGCCGCGTGTATCTGGATCGACCAGGAACAGCCGCGGATCATCCCGAGAGTCTGCCATGGGGAAGACACCCCGGCGATAGCAGGCAAGCAATTCTTCCGGGCCAAAACGCGACGACATGGGATAAGATATGGTTGACGCAGGGGCAGGAGTAAATCCGGGCCGCGCAGAAAGCGAATGCCGTGTTCAGACGGCTCAGCCCTCTTCGGGTGGCAGCTTGTTCTCGGCCAGGAACTTCTCCAGCCAGTGGATGTTGTAGTCGCCGGCCTGCACATCTTCATTGTCGACGAGGCGGCGGTGGAGGTCGAGCGTGGTGTGAACACCGCCCACCACCATTTCCGACAGCGCGCGGCGCAGGCGCATGAGGCATTCCCGGCGCGTACGGCCATGTACGATCAGCTTGCCGATCAGCGAGTCGTAATGCGGCGGGATGCGATATCCGGCATAGGCGGCGCTATCGAGGCGCACATCCATGCCGCCGGGGGCGTGGAAATCCGTGATCAGGCCAGGTGATGGCACGAAGGTTTCCGGATGCTCGGCATTGATCCGGCACTCGATGGCATGGCCGACGAGCATGACGTCTTCCTGCGCAAAGGAGAGCGGCTTGCCTTCGGCGATGCGGATCTGTTCGCGGACGAGATC
>JBKBVT010000430.1:0-1243 GCA_046289305.1 Hyphomonas sp.
CGGCGGCTCCCCATGCAGGCGCTCGGTGCCGGCCAGGTCCAGATAGGCCTCATCGATCGACACCTGCTGCACCAGCGGCGTCAGTCGGTCCATTTCGGCGCGGATGGCCTTGGCCGCCGTTTGATACTTGCGGAAATCCGGCGGCACCACGACCGCGTCCGGGCACGCCTTCAGCGCCTTGAACATCGGCATTGCGGAGCGGACCCCATACAGACGGGCGATGTAGCAACACGTCGTCACGACGCCCCGCTGCCCGCCGCCGACAATCAAAGGGACATGCTTGAGTGCCGGATTGTCCCGCTTCTCGACCGAAGCGTAGAAAGCATCACAGTCGACATGCGCAATTCCAAGCCGGGACAGCTCGGAATGGTATACAAGCCTTGTATGGCCACAGGCCGGGCAGGCCGCGCTGGCAGCCTCGCTGATCTTGTGGCAATCCCTGCAGAGACTCGGCATGACGGCCTGTTCGTGACATGTTCCGGCGCTGGCCTCAATGAGGCCCAGCGGAAGGCGTAAAGCGGCGTTAATACTTTGCAGTATACCTGACTGATGCGCATCCTCACCCTGCGCGAATCGCCAATGCAATCGGATTTTCATGGTCAAGAAGCGATCCGGAAAGGTGCTTGTCGTTGAAGACAACGAACTCAACATGCGCCTCTTTTGCGACCTGTTGGGCGCCTACGGATTCACGACCTTTCAGTGCCGCGACGGGGCGAAAGCCGTCGAGATCGCGCGCCAGGAATTGCCGGACCTCATCATCATGGACATTCAGCTGCCGGAAGTCTCCGGGCTGGATATCACCCGCTGGCTCAAGGACGACAGCAAGGTCGCGCATATCCCGGTGCTGGCGGTGACGGCGTTTGCCATGCGCGCCGATGAGCAGCGCGTCCGCGAGGCGGGCTGCGAAGGCTACCTGTCGAAACCCATACAGATTGCGTCCTTCATTCGCGCCGTCGAATCGCTGATGCCGAAAGAGCCGGCATGAGCGCACGGATCCTGATCGTCGATGATATCGAAGCCAACCGCCGTCTGCTTCAGGCGAAGCTGGAAGCGCAGTATTACACAGTGCTTCTGGCCGAGAACGGCCCCCAGGCGCTGCAGGTAGCGCGCGCCGAACTGCCGGAGATCATTCTCCTCGATGTCATGATGCCCGGCATGGACGGCTATGAGGTCTGCCGCCGGCTGAAGGCGGATCCGGCCACCTCGTTTATCCCCGTCGTCATGGTCACGGCGCTCAGCGAGG
>JBKBVT010000431.1:0-1202 GCA_046289305.1 Hyphomonas sp.
TCGACCCGCCGGCCGACCGCCGAGACGATCTTGTCGATGATCCGCAGCAGGTGCCGTTCGTCCTTGAACGTGATGTCGCTGAGCATGAGCTTGCCCGAGCGTTCGATGAAGATCTGTTTCGGCCCGTTGATGAGGATGTCGTTGACGCTGTCGTCCTTGAGCAGGGGCTCGATCGGGCCGAGGCCCATCACCTCGTCGTAAAGCTCCTGGTAGAGCGCGGTGCGGTCTTCCTTGTTGAGCACCACGTTCATCTCGGCCAGCGCCTCGGTCGAGATATCGGCGATCTCGGACCGCAGGTCGCCCTCGGTCGCGTGTTCGAGCGCGGCGAGGTTGAGGTTGTCGAGCAGCCGCTTGTGCAGCTCGACCTTGAGCTCCATCAGGCGATCCTTGCGCTTCTTTTCCTTGTCCTGCACGGCCGCCTGCGCCGCCGGCTTGGGCGGCGCCATCGATGGCCGGGGGGCGGAAACGGGCGCGCGCTGGGAGACTTCCCGCGGGGCCGACGCCACTTCGGCCACCGGCGCCGACGAGACCGGCGGCCGGGCCGGTTCGCCGTTGGATTTCTTGAAGCGGCTGAACATCACGGCCCCCTATTTCCGACCGGCTTCGACGGCCTTGTTCAGCTCGTGCACCGACTTGGCGAGTTTCTGGATCTCGCGCCGCAGCGCGTTCTTGGCGGCCGTTTCCGCCAGCGGCAGGCCGTGGTCGTTGGCCTGCGTCACCTGCCGCTGGCCGTCGGGCAGCTGCAGCTCGATGTCGATGGACAGCGATTCCGCCAGACGCTTGGCCCGCGCCTTGCCGGACAGGTCGGTGAACCCCGGCGCGCGGTTGAGCGCGAAGCGCAGCTTTTCATGCGGCAGATCCTCGGCCTTGAGCGCGCGCACGAGGCGCAGCGTGTTCTGGGCGCAGCGCATGTCGAGTTCCAGAAGCGCGAAATAGACATGCGCCGCAGACAGGACCGTCTCGGTCCAGCCGACGATGGTCTTGGGCATGTCGATCACGACATAGTCGAAATTGGCCTGCGCCATGGTGATGATGCGCGCCACATCCTCCGGTCCGATGAAGTCGAGCGGCAGCATGTCCGACGGCGCGGTAAAGACATGCAGCTTGTCGTTGAACGTCACCATGGCCTGCACGAAGGCATCGCTGTCGAGGCCGGCGGTATCGGACAGCGCCTCGAAGATCGTCTCGCGCCGCGGCAGGTC
>JBKBVT010000041.1:0-16539 GCA_046289305.1 Hyphomonas sp.
GGCCATGCGCCCGGCGCGGTCTGGATGCGTATCGGCGGCGAGGACGGGCTGCTTTATACCGGCGACATCAGCGCCGAAAGCCTGATGTTCCGCGCCAGCCTGCCACCCCGCGCGGCGGCGATGGTGCTGGATGCCTCTTACGGGCTGGCAGCCGGGCCGCTGCGTGATCAGATCGCCGCGATCACCGATCTGGTCGATGGTCCGGTGCTGTTTCCCAGCCCGGCAGGCGGTCGCGGACTGGAAATTGCGGCGACCTTTCTGCGCCTTGGTCTGCCGGTGTCGATCTGTCTCGCGCATCGCCGGGTGGCCGCGACGCTGGCCGCTCACATGGACTGGCTGACGCCCGAGGGGCGCCGCGATCTGGCGCTGCTGGACGGGGCCGGGGATCTGACCGCAGATGCGCCGCTGCATGGCGTTATGGTTGCGGCGGGTCCGAATGTCGAACGCGGCACCGCACAGGCTCTGGCGCTGCGCATTGCGGTGTCGGGCGGGGCACGCATCATCTTTACCGGCCACGTTGCCCATGGCTCGCCCGCCGAGGCGCTGATCACCCAGGGCCACGCCGAGTTTCGTCGCTGGAACGTGCATCCACCCTTTGCCGAGGCCTCGGCGCTGGTTGCGGCGGTCGCGCCCCGCACCATGCTGGCGGCGTTTTGCGACCCTGACACGCTGGCCACGCTTCGGTCCCGCACCGACTGGCCCATTGCCCCCGGCGAAAGTCTGATCTGGTGAGCCTGTTCGATCATTCCCGCTTTCTTCTGCTGCGCCATGGTCAGACCGCGCATAATGCCGCCGGTCCTCGCCTCTAGGAACCGCGCCTGGCCTTGCCCGGTTTCACCAAGGACGGCGGCAACTTTGGACCAGTCCTCGTAGAAATACTCCGCCAGCAGGGGGATTCCGCGCGCCGGTTTCCTGAAGGTTTTCTTTTTCGAGCTAATTCGCCGACCCGATGGTCAAACGCGTCCCAATCGATGGATTTTTCTTTGTTCAAGCGTTAACTCCAATGTCGACCAACGCGCAGAGCGTGTTCACCAGTCGCATCTGCTCGACTGTCTCGCATTTCGCCTCGCGCAGACGCGGTGCGCCGAAGACCAGCGCCAGCCCCTTGGCGCGCGAGACCGCCACGTTGATCCAATTGAGGGAGAAAAGGAACTCCCTGCCCCGCGGCGTTTCCTCGGCCGATGACGCTGTCATCGACACTAGGCAGACGGGCGCTTCCTGGCCTTGGAACTTGTCCACTGTGCCGACGCAAATGCCCTCGGGCAGCGCCTCGCGTAGAGCGTTCACCTGGGCGTTGTAGGGTGCGACTAAGATAATGTCGGACTGACGCAAGGGACGCGTCGCCCCGTCCCTCTCCGTCCATGCGCCCGTCAGCAGGTCACTAGCCCCAGAATGGATGGCTGCGACTTCCTCTGTTGAGATCTGGGCATTGCCCTCATGCGGGACCGGCACCCAGAACGCACCTGCTGCCGGGAGCGACGTGCTGACCACGGCCTGGCGCGCGGCGTCGGGGTGGCTGGTCAGCCGACCCTCATAGACTTGGTCGGAAATGAAGCGGCAGACGTCTGGATGCATCCGGCGCGAGACAGGCAGGAAGATGCCGCGATCCGCTGGGACCGTCGCGTGATCGCCCAGCACCCAGTCGAGGCAGGAGAGGTTCGCGGGGTCCGGATGCGCCCCCTGGATCACCCGCGGTAGCTGGCGCGGGTCGCCGACCAGCACGATGTTCCGCGCGGCACGCCCCATGGCGACCATGTTGGCGAGGCCAACCTAGCCTGCCTCGTCGACGAAGAGCCAGCCAAGGGTCTGCTCGAACTCCGGGCGCGAGAAGAAGAATGCGGTGCCCACAACGACATGGCCTCCGTCAACGCAGCGTCGTCGTTGGACGTGGCCCGCGTGATGCCGGTGAAGCCTTCGGGATAGCCGTCCCCCGCGCCGCTCACCTTGTGGGCCAGTTCGACGTCTTCCTGTGTGATGTCCGGATCGTAGTCTTCCAGCGCGGCGAGACAGCCCATCAGCACATTCCGGACGGCCTCGTGGCTGTTCGATGCCACACCGACGCAGTGCCCCTTGCGCCCCAGAGACAGGATCGCGCGCGCGGTGACATAGGTCTGACCCGATGCAGGAAATCCTGCGTCCGGGGATGCTGAGGCGCGCGCAGGATCTGCGCGGGCTCGCCCTGTTCGACGATGACGCCGCCCTTGAGGAACAGCACCCGGTCGGCGACCTCTCGGGCGAAGCTCATCTCGTGGGTGACGAAGACCATGGTCATGCCCTCGGTGGCGACATCGCGCATCACGCCCAGAACCTCGCCGACCAGTTCGGGATCCAGCGCCGAGGTCGGCTCGTCGAAGAGGATGGCCTTGGACTCCATCGCCAGCGCCCGGGCGATGGCGACGCGTTGCTGTTGCCCGCCGGACAGCTGGCCGGGGTGGTAATCGGCACGGGGCCCAGACCGACCTCGTCCAGCAGGGCGCGGGCCTGCTCCCGGGCCTCGGCTTTCGGGGATGCCCTTGACGTGGACCGGCCCCTCCATGACGTTTTCCAGCGCGGTGCGGTGCGGGCACAGGTTGAAACGCTGGAAGACCATCGACACCTGAGTGCGGATGCCGGTGATCGACCTGTCGGCCGGATCTACGGTTTGACCGTCCACCGTGATCAGACCCTGATTATAAGCCTCGAGCCCGTTGATGCAGCGCAGGACGGTCGACTTTCCCGCTCCCGAGGGGCCGATGATGCACACCACCTCGCCGCGCGCGACCTCAAAGCTCATGCCCTTGATAACCTCCAGCGACCCGAATGATTTGTGGATGTCCTGAACAGAGATCATGCCTTGGAGTACCTTTTCTCAAGATGCCGGGTGAGGAAGGTCAGCGGCAGGCTAAGCGCCAGATAGATCAGCGCCACCAGCGTAAAGACGGTCAGGTTGTCGAAGGTCGCTTGATGCGCGAAATCGGGATCATCGTTGAAAGAACGCGTAAGTTCAAAGCCACGACCGACAGCAACCATACGTTCAACATCGCCCCGAACTTGCTGGACCGCGACTTCGGTGCAATCGGGCCGAACCAGAAATGGGCGGGCGATATCAGCTACATCTGGACCCGTGAGGGGTGGCTGTATCTCGCTGTCATCCTGCACTCCCGGCGCGTCATCAGTTGAGCCGTCAGCAACCGCATGAAACGCGATCTGGCGATCCCCGCCGAACGTCCAGCTTTCGACGGCGCCGAGAGAAAATGTCGATCAGGGATCAGCCATAAATCAGAAGCAGTCCGGCGCGTCACTTCTCAGGCGCCGGTCGGCTTTGCCTCGTCGCGCGGCAACAGGCCAGGAGGGCGCGGCAGCCGGTCCCGGCCGCCCGGGGCGGACAATGCTTGCTGGCGCGCGATCTCGTTGACGGCGCCCATGTCCCTCAGCGTGCGGGCGGCGGCCTTCAGGATCGAAACGTCCCCTTCAAGGGTGAAGAGATCAGCGAGGCTGTCCGCTAGCGCATCGCTGCGCATATCCGGCCGATGGGACCAAGGCAGGCGCGCAGCCTCGGCATGCTCGGCCAAGCCATTCATCGTCGTCGACAGGATCGCGGCGTTGAAGGACAGCTCTTGGACCTGCTTCTCGGCCTCGGTCGTGTTGTGCAGGGCACGCCCGACGCGAACGCGCTGCGTGTTCACGGTCCCGTCGAGCCGCAGCGCGGCCAGCGGCGTCGCGTAATGCGTGCGCGGAAGCACCAGCAGCGCCTCGGCCTGCAGCCGACGCCCGACCAGGGCCAGATGCCGCGCCAACGACAGGACCATCGCCAGATGCACGCCCGCCCCGGTAAAGGCTGCCGGCGCTAGCGGTTGCCCCGCCAGCAGGTCAAGGACCGGAGGCGGTGCCAATAAGAACAGGACCACCGCGATGGCGGCAAGGCGGCAGGCCAGCGCGGTGAAGGCCCGCCAAAGCGCCGCCGCCCGGGCGGGATCGGGGCTGCGCTCGCTTGCGCCTTCGATCAACATCTCGATGGTGAAGTCGCTGCGATCGGCGAAGTTCGCCCGCGATTCATTGCGGTTGACCAGCCGATAAAAGCGGAAGATGCGGGCTCGGCCGAGGGTGGCGAACTGGCTCTCCAAGATCTGGTCCAACTGTGTCGTGGTGCCGTTCCAGGTCAGGTCGCGCACAACGCCCAACCGCATCTCGGCCGCCGGAGACTGTCTTGGCATGATCGCCCGCGCGAAGCGCAGATCCAGCAGCGCGACCGCAATGCTGATTGCTAAGAAGACCGCTGCCCAGACCAGCAGGGGACGCAGCGCCTCGGACGCGGCAAGCCGCAGCAAGATCTGCAGATCGGGTAGCGCCAATGTGAAGGCCTGATCCAGTTGCACCAGGACGACCAGTCCGACCGCGGCCGCCAGCAGGCCGTAGAAAAGCGGTCGGAACAAACCGACGAGGATCGTCCGCGTCGGATGGGCCAGACGACGGGCCAGCTGCAGCAGGGGGGCGGGCGCATATATGGCGGTGCGGCCCAGCACGAGCCGCTCCGAGGGGTCCAGATCATGGCGCGGGACCTGATCGCTGCGTATGCGGCGGGCGATGGCGTCTGGATCGGCGAAGGCGTGGGGCAGCTCAGCGGGCTCATCCTCGGGATGCAGCCACAGGAGGCCGCTCACGGTCCACCGCAGGGCGGTCGCGGCGGCCCGCAGCCAGACCAGAAAAAACAGCGTCAGGACCGTGCCGATCATAACGAGGCCCACCACCGCCGAGGCGGCCGCGACCGTCTGATCTGTGCCCGAAGGCACCGCCAAAAGGAACAGGTCGCGCAGGTCGGCCAGAAGGATCGTGCCGCCGGAGATCAGGCCGAATTCGCTCAGGGTGCCGACGCTTTCGCGCAGGAAGCCCGAGGCATGGAAGGCCAGCCAGCCTGCGCTGGCGACCAGCAGGACGACCAGGATCGTGGCGCCGATCAGGTGGACCAGTCGAAGATCATGTGGCGTCGGCGTCCTCATCTGCGTTCCTTCCTGCCGCGATCCTGCTTCGGCGGCTAATGGCATTCTACCCGCAGCGCTTTGTCGCGCTGGCGGGCAACCACGTCCCCGAGCGGCTGCTCGGGGCGGGTCGCGTTGTCGGTCCTGTAGCGGATGGCGTAGCGGTCGAGGAACGCGCGGGCGATGTCGCCACGCACAACCCATGCGATGTTCTCGACGCCGCCCGACCCCCGCATTGCACTTCCGGCTTTCTGGACGACGACCCCGATCTGCCGACCGTCCGAATCCAGCGCTGGCCCCCCCGAATTGCCCGGCTGCACCGGCGCCGATATCTGGTGGCCAAGGCGGCTGCCCTTGTAACCGAGTGCGCCAGAAACGATTCCCTCGGTCGCGTTCAGCGACTGCGTGACCGAGAAGACGGGCCAGCCCAGCACCGTCACCCGCTCGCCAAGGCGGGCGGGTTCGGTGCGGAACGCGATCGGCTCTCGGCCCGAGAAGCGCGCAGCCTGCACGATCGCCAAGTCCAGCCGCACGTCCGAGCCGATCAGGTCGGCCGGCTGACCCTGAACGGTGATCCGGTCGCAGCGGTTGACGACGTGGTGGTTTGTCAACACATGGCCCTCGGTCGAAACCAGCGAGCCCGAGCCGTTACCCTTCATCGTGCGGAACCAGTCGGGCTTGTCACGCAACCCCGGATAGTCGCCATCCGCGATGCGGCGCGCGACATCGCCGAATGCGACGCCCTCGCGGCTGAAGAGCGTCGTTCCTGATAGCACCTCGGCCACCACCAGAGAGATCGCTGCGGCCTGATCGTCCGGAACCGTCACCAAGACCCCCCGCGTCTCGCCACGGGCGGTCTCGAAGATTGCATAGATCCGCAGCTCGCCCACCCGAACGAGGTAGTAGCCTGTGCCGTCGGCCTTACCCGCCACGATCACCACGGCATCGTCCTCTTCCGCGACGATGCTGCGGGCCAGCATGCCGGGATCGGGTGCCACGGAACCACTTCTGAAGCGAATCTGCGCGATGCTGAAGGTCACCGCCGCCTGCCCCTCGAAGAGCAGGTCCAGATGATCCGAGCCGTCGACCTCTCCCGGGCCAACATAGCCGCGCGGGACCGGCATGCGGATGCCGGTCCAGTCGGAATCCTCAACCCGCAGATCGATGTCGCGCCGCGTGTCCACGGCGCGCCGCGAAAGGATCTGACGTTCATCCAATGTCAGCTGGCCGGTGGGGCGCTGGCCGATACTCAGTTGGAAATCGCGCGCCGCCTGCCGTGTGGCATTGCCCGACTGTCCGTCGATCTGGCCACGATACTGGCCGATCCACAGTAGGTCCTGCTGGATTTCGGCCAGGTCCCGACCGGCGGCACCGGGTGCCGACAGGCCGAAGGCGCGGACGATCTCTGTCGGCAGATCGGCGCGCGCCGCATGCACCGGCCCCAGAAGGGCCAGCGCCAGTAGCGCCGTCCATCCGAACCCGCAAGCGCGTCCGGATGGACGGCGGCGCGTCTCCCTGCGCGTTCTCACCCCAGCAGCCTTTCGACCGCCTGGATGTTCGCCTCGATCGAGCTGCGGACCGCCTGATCCGCGTTGCGCTGCGCGACAAAGTTGTTCGACACGGCTCGCACGCTTGGCGTTGCCGCCTGGACCTGCGCGTTGCGGCCCGCCAGATAGGCCGCGCGATCGACATCGGCGACTGCGGCCGAGGCGTCGACATAGGCATCCACCCGCTGCTCAATACCGTTGAACGAGGCGGAGACGACGCGATTGTCATTAGTGACGCGCTTCTTCAGAACCTCCAACTCGGCCCGCGCGGCGGCGGGCTGGGTCCGACCCGACCGCACCCGGTCGGTCAGATCCGCCACCTGCCGGTTGCGGCAGGCACGCAGCGCGACTACCGCCTGCCCGGCCTCGGTCACGAGCGCCTGCTCGGCTGACGCGTCCGAGTTGATCGAGGCCAAGAGCGCCGTTGCGTCCTGCGCCCGCTGCTGCTTCTGCGCCAGATAGGTGCCGGAATAGCCCGCAAGCCCGCCGGCCGTGGCCCCGGCCAACGCGCCCCGGCCCCGGTTGCCGTCGCCCGCAACAGCCGCGCCCAGCATCGCCCCGAAGACGGCGCCGACGACCGCGTTGTTGATCTGCTGGTTGATCTCGGTCGTGCGCGCCCGGGTGATCGTGTCGTAACTGGCGCCGCAGCTGTCGGCCATGTCGCGGCTGGCGGGATCGATCGCCATCGTCTCACTGCAGCCCTGCAGCGAAAGGGCCGTGATGACGGCAAGGGCGGTGGGGCGCAGGCGCAGCAGAGGTGCGGTGGTGGTCATCGGAAAACTCCTTGTGGATCAGTGGAACTGAGGAAAACTGGCTTGGCGTTCGGCGCGCGTGACATCCAGCGATAGCAGCCATTCCTGGCGCTGTGCGGGGGTGATCTGCCCGCGCTGGCGGCGCAGGTCGGCAAGATGCATCACGAGCAGGTCGAGGTTGGGCAGCAGGCTGCCCGCCCCCTCGGTTTCAAAATTAGTCCCGACATCGCGCAGGGCCGCGTCGACCAGCGGAGCCGGGCGGGTGGCCAGCTCGGACTGGACCTGCAGGTAGAGATCATAGGCCTCGACGATCCGCTGCTCGTTCGCGGCCAGAAGGTCGAGGATGCGGCGGCGCTGGGCCTCGCGCTCGGCTTCTGGCAGGTTGGAGGCGCGTGCGGCTTCGTCGATGCGCTGCAGCTCGAAGAGGGCGATGCCGATATTGCGGCCAATTCGGTCGATTAGATTGCCCGTCACAATTCCCGAGCGGATGGAAAAGCGCAGCGCTTCGCGGTCCTTGTCGGTCATGCGCGCGCTCATGCGGTCCAGTTCGACCTGAAGCTCGTCGGTCTTGCGCTGCAACTCCTCACGGTTCAGGTCACGGCTGCCCAACTCCTGGCGCAGGCGGCGCAGTTCTTCGGTCAGGCTGCTAGTGTCGCCCTCGGCGAAGGCGCCGCCCTCCAGCAGGGCCTGTCGCGCCTGCATCAGACCGGCCTCCATCGCGGTATTGACCATGCCCTCCACCGGCGCCGCATCTGCGTTGCGTCGCCCGACGAAAACCGGGGCCGCGACCGCCATCCGTGCGCCCATTGCAGGGTTGCGACCCTCGCCCTCGGTAGTGAAGAGGGCTGCGGCCTCGCTGCGCCGCCCGACGGCCGTGCCCTCACGCAGGATCAAAGAGCTTCCGCCTTTGGTCAGAACCCCGCCGACCTGACCGCCCAGCCCGTCGGGCCGCGTGGGCCGGAACAGGTCCAAGACGATCTCCTCTGCATTGCAGAGCATGTCGTAGAGCCCGAGGATGTTGGGCAGCTTGGTGCCCACCGCGCCAAGGCGCGGCCGGTCTGAACGCGGCGGGGTGGCACAGACCTCGTCCAGCGCAGGGTCTCGGGGCGGCTGGCCCTCGGCTCCGGCCACCTGATGCAGGATACGGCCGCGGGACTGGGCCGTCGCATAGGCCGCCCCGCCGCGCGCAGCATACTCCCACTCGGCCTCGGTCGGCAGGCGCAGATAGCCCGTTGCCCCTTGGTTCCACGGTAGATGCGGCGGTGCGCCCGCCGCGATGCGACCGCGATCCAGATCGAGCAGCCATGCCGTATAGGCCCGACCGAAGGCGACGGCGTCGAACCAGGACAAGCCGCCCTTCGCCTCGATCTGTCGTAGGTTCATCTGGGAGAGGGCGAGTTCGTAATCGGCGCAGGCAGGCGACAGCCCGGCGGCCGTCTCGGCCGCTGGCCGTGCCAGAAGGCCGTCCTCGAAGGCCAGCCACTGTGGCAGCGTCAGCTCATACTTGGCCAGATAAAGGCTGCGGGCCCTTAGCGCGTCCAGCTGGTCCGAACTGATTGCGCGTCCATCGCCGGCCTGCGGAAATGCGCCGGAGACCGGCGCATTCCATGGGCTGTTCGACAGGACCGATTGCGGGGTCTCGGCGTCGACGTCGATGACCCGCCCGAAGCGACCTGTCACCTGATCCAGGAGGTTCTCGGCGGGGACATCGATGCGCCGGAACATCATCGCGCGGCCGCAGGGCATCGGCAGCGCAATTTCGGGCGCCAGAACGCCCGGCTCGGCCATTGCAGGGCAGGGGATGCGGCTCAGATCTGTCTCGCCCCCGGCGATCATTGCAGCACGTGCGGACGACCATGCGGCGGGGTCGTCGATCTGGCACCAGTCGGCGACCGGAGCCGTCTCGGGCTGCTGTGCCAATGCGCGCTGAACCGCCATCGCGGGCACGACCAAACTCAGGGCCAGGATCATGCGTCCGACAGCGCCGGTGATTTGAGCACCGAGGACAGGTTCGGTCTCAGTCACGTCGCAATCCCTCCGCGATCTGCAGCCGGCCCGCGCGCCATCCGGCAACGCAGCCGGCCACCAGCCCGGCTAGAACTGACAGCGCCACGGCGACCGCCAGATGAACTGGCCGCAGCGCCATGATCGGCCCGTCCAGCCCGGCAAGCCCCTGCAGCCGCTGGTTGACCACGGGCTGCAGGTTCCAAGCAGCCAGCGCCGCCAAACCAGCGCCGCCGCCTGCGATGAGCCCGCCTTGCAGCGACGGAATTATCGCTACCAGCCACGCCCGAAAGCCCAAAAGGCGCAGCACCGCGTATTCGCGCGCCTTCTCGATCACACTGGCGGCTAGGTGCAGCCCGAGTGTCAGCACGAAGCCGAGGACCGAGAAGACCGTCACAACCGAGAAGACCCAGGCCAGGCCGGATTCTATCGCCAACGCCATCTCGATTTCCTCGGCACGGGTGCTGACGTCGAGCCCTTGTTGCAGAAGTGTGTCGCGCAGGCCGGGCACGTCGCGAATGTCGCGGGCATACATGCGGAAGCTGGCGAAGCTGCGATTGGGCGCGTCGCTCAACTGCTGCCCGTCCGCGCCTGGCCAGGACAGTTCCGGAACGGAGTAGCCTTCGCGCCAGCGCTCGATCGCCGTCTCCAGCGCGCGGTCCACGAAGATGTCGTCGCTCTGCAACATGTTACGGGGCAGGACGCCGACGACCATCACGTCCAGCTGCACGCTTTCCCGCCGCTCGCCAACCTGGCGCAGCACGATCAATGAGACACGGTTGCCCACCCCCGCCCCCGAGGCGATCGACAGACGCTCAGTCAGGACCATCTGATCCAGCCCCATTGGCACCGGCAGACCGGCTAGCAGGGGATCGCCGGCCGCCGTCGGCACCAGCCGGGGCTCCTGCATAGCCGAAGCGTCCGGACCGCGCATCCGGACCGAGGCGGCGAGGTGCCGCGCGCGTGGCAACATGAAGCCTACCCGCACATCTTCCTCAAGCGCGGCGAACCAGTCAGGCGACAGTTCGAGATCGCGCGCGAGACGCAGCTCGAGGATCCGCGGATCCGATCTGAGGCGGTCGATCAGCGTGTTCACTACACCTTGCCCCAACCCGCCCAAAAACAGCACCGGTAGCAGTGCCACACAGACCGCGAAGACGAGGCACAAGCCCGCGCGCCAGCCATGGACCAGATCGCGCAACGCCAGCAGGGGCAGAAGCAGCGCGCCCGTCATGCGGCAGCCTCGGACAGCTCGGCCTCGATCAGGCCGGGGCCGGTCATGCGGGTCGTCATCCGCATGATCCGGAAGCCAGTTTCGCGCAGAAGATCCTCCTGATGGCTGCAGACGAGGATCGCGCGATCCCGAGGCAGCTCGCCCAGAAGGCGCATGGTCTGTCGCGCATTGCCCGAGTCCAGCGATGCCGTCGGCTCGTCCGCCAGCAGGATCCGCGCACCGCTGGCCAGTCCCCGAAGCACGGCAGCCCTCTGGCGCTGCCCCCCGGACAGGGCCGATGGCAGCTTGTCGAGGCTGAACTCGAGACCCAGATGCAGGGCATGCGCCTTGAGGCACTCCTGCGACCCGGCCAGCCGCTGCGCGACCGCCGCGTTGCGGCGCACCGTCAGATAGGGCAGCAGCCCGCCATCCTGAAGGATGTACCCGACATGCCGCGCACGAAGCCGCGACAGCGCGTCCAGCCGACCGCGGCGCAGGTCCTCGGACAGGTCCGCCCCCATGAGCCGGAACCCCGTCACCTCATCGGGGCGGCGGACCAAGGCGAGGATATCGAGGAAGGTGCTTTTGCCAGCCCCGCTCTCACCCACCAGGCCGATGCGGTCACCGGGACCCATCCGGAAGTCTGGCACTGTCAGCCGATAGGCGGGGCTGCTCATCGTCCCGCTGCGCGAGAGCTTGAGCCCACGGACATGGATGCAACTGTCCACCTTGGCACCCGCCCCGTCAGGGCAGAACCGATAGGCGGACGGGAGTCGCCTCGAGCCCAGGATCGCCCGCCCCCAAGTCTGCCCAGTGGCTGGTCTGCCCGAAAAGATCGGCGTAGATCCTGCGCTTGGCGTCCAGATCCTCGATGAATTCCTGCTGCTGCGAGACCGACATCGCCATCCAGTATGACTGGTCCAGCTGCAGGACCTTGCTGCGATAGGGCAGCTTCTGCAGGAAGCTGGGCATGATCGCCTCAATCGTCGAGCGATCGCCCGAACGCAGGCTGTCCGGATCGGTCGATGTCTTCGCCGCGAGAAACTGCAGGTTCACGAAGAAGGTCTGCGGGTCGGACCCGCCTTGGCGGAACGCCTCGATGATCTCGGCCAGCCGCTTGTCGAGGGTCGAAAGCTGGTTGCGCGTCAAATAAGCGCTGACCTCCAGCGACTCGGCCTCGGGGTTTACGAGATCGCGGTCGGCCGCCCATCCGGCGAGGAAGGCGGGAGCGACGGCCCCCTCGACGCGGCCGAGGCTTTCCAGCTGCGCACGGAATATCTCGTTGCCGACGACCGAGGCCAGCCGCGGCGCCTCGGCATCAGGGGCTGCGGCCGCGGGCATCGGCTCCATCAGCGCGGCGGGATCGCGCACGACCTCACCGGAATTGGCCAGCATGATCTTGGAGGCGATCTCTTGCGCCATGTCCGCCAGCTCGCGCGCAAAGAGGTCGGGATCCGTCGCATCCAGCGCAATATACTTGTTTGCGGCAAGATCGCCGGTTTCGGCCAAGGCGGCGAATTGCTCGCGGGCGCGGGCAGCATCGCTTGTCTCGTTGGCCGGAGTCAGCAGATGGACAGGCACGATGGTGATGTTGTTCGCCCGGGCGCTTTCGCGCAGCCGTTCGAGCGTCATCTCGGGATATTTAGCCTTGCCGTCAGTCCGTGCCGATGCGTCGGTCACCAAGATCATCAGCCGCGCGTCATAGGGCGACCAGTCGTTCTCGGACAGGGCGTCGACCATGCCGGCGATCGCGTCCTCCTCAAAGCCGAGGTTTGACACCGTCGCCTCGCGCATCTCACGCATGTTGACCAGCACGCTACGTGCCGACTGCTCGGTGTCCAGGGGCTGGAAGACCTTGGTCACGTATTCCAGCCGCTCCGGGTCGGACTCGATCGTGTCGCGAAAGCCCACAAGACCGAAGGACACGTATTGCGCGGTCTCGAAGCGGCTGAAGGCGTCGTAGAAGCCTTCGATTGCCTGATATGTGCGTTCGATGAAGGGGCGCATCGAGACTGTCGTGTCGACGACGAAGACCACACCCACCCGGAATTCCTCGCCGCTCAGCGCCGCCTGCGCGGCCGAGGCGGACATGCTCGCCTCGTCGCGCGCGCCGATGCCGGCGGCAGGGGCCGAGGGCACCGCCGCGACCTTGAGTAGCGTCGTGTCGATCGTGCCGTCGAACATCTCATCGCGCCAGTCGAGGATCGGCAGAAGATAGGGCCGGTCGTCATAGACCACGGCCGTCTCGGGTTCGACCGCGACCAGATCGGACGGCCATTCCGGCTCAGTGCCTTGGGCCTGTCGGGTGCGCTGTTCCTGCAGCTTCCCATAGATCGCGGAGGAGTCGCGCTGATAGAAGGGGTTCGAAATCATGTCGCGCAGTGTCGACGCTTCCGAAAAGAAGAGGACTGGGTTGCGCTTGCCGCGGGGCGAGAACTGCATCACCAGCATTGTCGACCAGTCCAGCGCCTGCGATTCCTCGGCCCAGCCCTGCGGACCCTCGCGCAGCGAACTGCCCAAGTGCAGCCAACTGGTCCCGGCTTCCTCCCGGCGGTCGAAGACGTAGAGCAGCGAGAACACCGGCAGGGTCTGGCCCACGGCCTGATCGCCGGGCGCCGACTTCAGCATAAAGCCTGGGAGCGCGATCACGCGCTGAAAGAGGTCGGGCGCATCCGCCACTGTCAGCGGCGTGAAGCCGGTGTTATCGGATGCGGCATCGGGCGCGGCGGGGGTTGCGTCTGCCGTCGCGGGCGCCTCTTCGGGGGTCGGCGGGACTGCAGCCGCGCCTTCGGACGTGGAACTGTTGGCCGTGGAACTGTCGGACGGCGACGCGTTGATCGCCGCGTCGCCGACTTCGGCCGCGGCCTCACCCTCGGGCGGGGCGACGGCCTGAATATCGTCAAGCGGTTGACCGTCCTCGACCGCGGCGATGGCCATCTCACGCGCCGCCAGCGCCGTGCGCAGATCCTCGAGTTGGGCGTTCAACGCTGCGACCTGCGCCAACTCGGCCTCGACGGGCAGGGTGCAGCCCTGCTCGGGAGCGAGGTCCAGTTGCGGCAGGTCTGGCAGCGTCGGTGCGGCCGGAATGCCGCCAGCGCCGGGCTGGGTCGCGCTGTCCTGCAGCCGCATCTCCTGCGCGTCCAGTCGTGCCTTGAGCCGGCGAAGCGTGCTTCCGGCCGCGGCCATATCGGCCGTGAGCTGACGCTTCGCCGCGACATGGTCACTGCTGCAATCTTGGGCGGAGGCGGCCGGTGCAGCGGCGAATAAGAAAACTGCAGCAATGACCGGAGCAAGGCACTTGTTCATAAAACACCGCTTGACTGGATAAACACACGAACGCACGAGACAGGAAGAATGCATTAAATGAAATCACAGAAATATGATAATCACAAGCTTATTGATCGCGAAAATTTTACTTTAGTAGTTTCGGCTGGTTCCTGCCTCCAGTGGGCCGATCCGCAATTTTGCCTTTATTTTGGGATATTTTGTCTAGCCTGATTAGCGCGTTGATGTCGCGCGCGCTGAAAGAGCCGAATAGCAGAGATGCGCCATCACCAGCCATTCGGAAGTCTTCAGCCCCGCGCCTCGGTCGCCCATCGTTCCGAAAAATGGCGGCTGATCTCGGCGGCCGCGACCGAGGTGTTAGGTTTCCAGTCCCGGCATCTGTCTGACTTGGACCTCCAGATCTTGCAAATCGTATTCGTAGGGCGTGAGGCCGCTGAGGGTCTTGAGCCTGCGCGCGAAGTTGTAGGCTGCGATGAAGTCGGCGAGGTGGGCGCGGAGCTGGTCATGGCTTTCGTAGTGAATGTGTTTGACGGTCGCGTCTTTGATCGCGCGGATCATCCGCTCCACTTGCCCATTTTATCCCCGGGGTGATGCCGCACGGCCGTCCATCTGTTCATTGTCCTGGGCGTCCGGCCTGGACCGGAGGTGTCGTAGAACAGCAACTGTCTGCTTCCGCTTGATGCTGCCGGGATCACGCAGCGGTTTTCTGACCCCAGCAGCGGCGCCAGTGGGGGCTAGCCGTGTTGCGAATGTTGGTGACGCCTGTGTCCGGCGCATCGGCGAAGGGCACCATGTTCATCACGCTGGAGGACGAGACCGGCATCGCCAATTTCGTCGTCTGGCCAAAGGTCTTCGAGGCCTACCGCCGCATCATCCTGTCGGCCGGCATGCTCGCCGTCGCAGGGCGGGTCCAGCGGGTCGGTGAGGTCGTCCATCTGGTCGCCCATCGCCTCACTGATCTTTCCGCCGAACTGGGCAGTATCGGTCAGCGGGGCGACCCGTTCCCCCTGCCCCATCGTCGAGGCGATGAACTCCACCACGGCGCACCAGCGCGGGATCCGCGAACGCCTGTGATCGAAACACCTCGCACGCGAGACATCTACATGCCGGACCGACACATCGATGCGGTCAAGGTGAAGACACGCGACTTCAAGTGATGTTTGCCGACCAGCACAATGATACGGCCAAACCAAGGTCGCGAATGTGGAGGGTCCGCGCACGAAACGGTCAGGGGTCCCGAAGCACCCCCATAGCCTCGGCGCGTTTTTCCTAGGACTTCGGCTTTCCCGCCGACTGCACCGCAACTCCCAAACGCATTCACCGACGCATCGCTCTAGATTCGTCTCATCAGCAACAGCTTATGAGCGAGACAACCATGACCAACCCCTTTGAGACCACTGCAGCCGCTGTGTTTTTACGCAGACAAACCGAGCTTCTAGCGCACCGGAAAACACAAAAGCAAATTGCACATGAAGCAGGCTTCGTGAATGGGAACTTGGTTTCAATGTTCAAGTCCGGCGCATCGAAGATTCCGCTGGACCGTGTCCCCGCCCTCGCGCGGGCCCTCGAAACCGATCCTGCCTACCTCATGCGACTTTCACTGGAGCAGTCCATAGGGCGGACAGCGTCGGTCGCAGTGTTGGAGGTGTTCGGGGTGCCGACGACCGTGAACGAACGCGCTTGGTTGGAGGAGATACGCGATGCCTCAGGAAACACAGACCCCAAGTTGACGACGCGGTCACGCAGCGCACTGCGGGCCATCTTCGGGAAATGACTCTACAATTTTTGCTTGGCGTGACTCGCCGTCTAGGGTCAGCCATTCATCGTTGTGAAAAAGGGGACCGAACCGACCTTCGGTCGGTCCCTGCCCATTCCAGGTTCAACAAGTGCCACAAGCGCAGCTTGGGCGGAGACAATTGGGAGGGCAGAGCCGCAATGCTGCCGGCCTTCAAAAGGCTCATGACTCCTTTGGGGCCGTGGGACCTTGGAGCCAGATGACCGAGATCCGGCAGGCTCGAATCGCATCATCGCGTTCAACCAGGTTGAGACGCAAGTGACGCCTGGCCCTCCCATTCGAAGACGGTGGCGAGGCAGGTTGCCATCTTGCTCTCGTGCTCGATCAGGTCGGACAACCGCCAGCGTGTGGAATTGGGTCCAACAACAACCGCCGCCGGAAATTCACCTTGGCGCTTCCACCGCCAGATGCTGTCTTTCGAGACGCCGTAGCGGGCGGCGACTTGATCCGCGGTCAGGAAGAGATTTTCGGGCGGGACATGGGCATTCATTAAATAGCTGCTCCTTCTGGATCGGTGGGGCAAAAGCACCCCTCACCTAGAGCTATAGACACCCGGTCGAACACTGTCTCATGGCATTTCCACGAAATTTGACCGCGCGGCCTAGAGACGGAAGTGGTCAGATTCTACCACTCGCGAGTTGTTGGCAACAATGTTGGCAGGGAAATTCCTCACCCAGAAAATAGAATAATATCAATAATTAATGAGGTTATATGGCGGACAGTGAGGGATTCGAACCCTCGAGACGGTTCCCCGCCTACACACTTTCCAGGCGTGCGCCTTCGACCACTCGGCCAACTGTCCTCGGCAGCGTCCTAGCGGGGACCGAAACGGGATGCAAGCCCCGGCACAATCGCGCAGGGAAGAGGCCAACAGTCTGATTGCGTATGTCGCGCGATCGCAGCGGGTCAAGACGGATCGCACCGGCGAGCGGGGCGCGGGCGGACTGCTGCACCCTGCCCCCGCTGCACCAGAGACCAGCACGGTCAG
>JBKBVT010000432.1:0-1196 GCA_046289305.1 Hyphomonas sp.
CGAATGCTCGGCCATGTCGGCGGCGCTGCTGGGACCGTCTTTCGACATCCACGGCGGCGGCATCGACCTGCAATTTCCGCACCACGAGAACGAGATCGCGCAAAGCTGCTGCGCGCATCCCGATGAGGGGTTCGCCCGCTATTGGCTGCACAACGAGATGTTGCAGGTCGAGGGCAAGAAGATGTCCAAGTCCCTGGGCAATTTCTTTACGGTGCGGGATTTGCTGGAGAAGGGCGTCGCTGGTGAGGTGATCCGTCTGGTTTTCCTCGAAACACACTATCGCAAACCGATGGACTGGACCGACGCCAAGCAACTAAAAGCAGAAGCTCGGATCGTCAAATGGGCCAATATCAGACGGCAGGCTTTGTCGGACAATAGACGGGTCTTTACCGGGGCTGAGGCCGATCCGGATATCCTGGCTGCTCTCGCAGATGACTTGAACACGCACGCTGCTCTGACCCGACTTTACGAAATGGAGAAGGAGGTCTTGCAAGCAGTCCAAGAACCCGACAGCCACAAAGCAATTGCTTTTTTCGACAGCCTTGCTTTGTTGGGCTTCGATCGCCTTGACGTGCACTCAGCGAAGCGGACGAGTGCTGTGGTCAGTGCCCTAGCTGATCTCCAGAAGATCGACACCCTCGTCATTGATCTCATCGCCGCGCGCAAGGCGGCTAGAGCGGTCCGCGACTTTGCTAAAGCCGACTTTATCAGGGATGGGCTGGCTGCTGCAGGTATCGAGGTAGTGGATAAAGCTGATGGGCCAGAGTGGGACTTCGCGGCAAATTTTGACGCAGACAAGCTTGCGGATCTGGCACGGACCCACGGTACATGACCCTGACCGCCTGCACCGAAGCGCTGCGCGAACATGATCCCTTGCGCTTTGGGGCGGTGCTGGTGGCCGAGCCGGGGGACCGGGCGGCTTTGGTCACGCTTTATGCGCTGAACCTTGAGATCGCGCGGGCGCCGTTTCAGTCGGCGGAACCGCTGCTGGCCGAGATGCGGCTGCAATGGTGGGTCGAGCGGCTGGCCGAGATGGGGCGGGGCACCGCGCCGCCCTTGCATGACGTGCTGACGCCGCTGTGGGACGCATGGGGCACCGGGGCGGGGGCGCTGGCGCCGCTGGCCGAGGCCCGCAGGCGCGATTGCGCGCGCGAGCCGTTCGACACGCCCGACGACGTTCTGGCCTATGTCGAGGC
>JBKBVT010000433.1:0-1147 GCA_046289305.1 Hyphomonas sp.
GACCTCGACCTGATCCTGGTCCGCCATGGCAAAACCCCGATCGACCGGAAAGACGCGGTCCAGGACTGGTTGGCGGATGTGGCGGGGTGTTTCAGACGCTAAGTCCCTTCTCCCAAGTGAGAAGGAGCTGACACCCGCCGGCGTGGTGTACGGACGATCACCAGCCAGATCACCATCGCAATCAGCGGTGCAAAGCCGAGCCAGATTGGCAGGGTCGTATCATGGAACCATTGCGGGAACACTTGCGGCTGGCCAAAGAAAAGCGATCCCGACGCGATGAACATTGAGAAACACATGCGCCACAAATGCCTTGCGGTGCGGGCGGCTCCCCGGATGGACCGGCGCAGGAGGACATGCAACTCGCCCGCAGCGGCGAAGGTCCCCGCCACCATGAACAGGATAAACGCCTGTGGCGGCGACCCATCGACCGTCCCGGTTTCGCTCTGCGATCCCATCCAGGCAAACGTCGCACCGAGGACCACAAGTCCGAGCGCGAAGGCGAGACCGAACAACTGCGCCATACCGGCACGCACTTCGACCCGCTCCCTAGCCGCGAACCATCCTGTGATGAGGAGGTAGAGCGCCATGACGCCCGCCACGAAGTTGGGCCGCTGGCCGGTTTCGAGAAACGGCGCGACGCCGGCGCCAGTCGCATAGGTTACCGCCATCGAGACGAGGAACACGGCGCCGGCGGTGCGGTGCACCTTCCGTCCCTTACGGGCAGCAATGGCAACCACGCCGGCAGCAAGCCCCACCGCCCCGCCGCCGATATGAGCCCAGAGCAGGAAGTCCGCGCCGAGCCTTGCCCAAAGCGGCGCATCCGGCGCGACATAGAGCCTCTCGGCATGCGCGAGCCCGGCGATCAGCGGCAGGCAAAGAAGAATTACAAATGGCAAGCGGGCGATATGGCGGGTCATCTGGGAGAGCTTCCTGCACAACGGCCCCAGCTTTCCGATGGCCAGCATGATATTGATATACAATAATGATTGTTATCGCAATTCAATAAAAAGACAAGAGGGGACCTCCGGATCCCTCGTCCATGCCTACCCCGCCTTGCCAAGTCCGCCCGCCCCGCGTATAGGCCCGCACTTCAGAAAGGGCGGCGCCAGGCCGTTCCTGTCAGGTTCCGACCTTACCTTACGGAAGG
>JBKBVT010000434.1:0-1119 GCA_046289305.1 Hyphomonas sp.
TGTTCGTGCCATAGGTGATGTCGGCCGCGTAGGCGGCCTTGCGCTCTTCATCCGTCAGGCCGTGCACGATCACGCCGGTGGTCATGCCGAGGGCGCCATAGATGCGGCCCATCCATTCGGCGTCGCGGCGGGCGAGATAGTCGTTGACGGTGATGACGTGGACGCCCTTGCCATCCAGGGCGTTGAGATAGGCGGCGAGCGTGGCGACGAGTGTCTTGCCCTCACCGGTGCGCATCTCGGCGATGGCGCCGGAATGCAGCACCATGCCGCCCATCAGCTGCACATCGAAATGGCGCATATTGCTGACGCGCTTGGCGGCTTCGCGCACGACGGCGAAGGATTCCTCCAAGAGGCTGTCGAGCGTGGCGCCATCGGCGAGGCGTTTGCGGAATTCCTGGGTCTTGCCCTTGAGCGACTGGTCGGACATCGCTTCCATGATCGGCTCGAAGGCGTTGATCCGGTTGACCCTGGCTTGCATCGGCTTGAGCCGGCGCTCGTTTGCGGTTCCGAAAATCTTGCGAGCAAAGGTAAGCATATCAGACAGCACCAACCAGTTTGTGGTAAAAAAAACAAATCCTGACACACAGGCTACAGGATTTTTACCGTCTTTCCCACCGCGCTTCCTCCGGCTGAAACCACTCGACCAGCGCGCGGGGCAGACTTAAGAACGCCGCCGGAGGGTGTCAATGAGGCGCCCTCAGCCGCCCCGGAGGCAGATCGATGACCCGAAGCCCTGCTCTATTCGCCGCCTGCTTCGCCCTGGCCGCCCTGCTGCTGGCGGGATGCTCGCCGTCTGCGCCCGAGTCGGACGCGCCGGCCACCGTGCGCCGCGAGGTCGCAGCGAGGGTGAACGGCGAGGCGATTTACACAAGTGATATCGAGGTTGAGGCGGTGGCGCGGGGGCTTGTCGTGTCCGGCGCCGCGATGAGGGAGGACGACGACGCCTACAAACAGGTGCTCGACCAGCTGATCGACCAGAAGCTGATGGCGCAGGAAGCGCTGCGTAAGGGGCTCGACCGCGACCCGTTCGGGCAGCGCCGGCTGGAGCTCGCGCGTGAGCGCATCCTCGGCAATCTGCTGGTCGAGAATCTGGTGGCCGAACAGGTCACCGATGAAGCG
>JBKBVT010000435.1:0-1085 GCA_046289305.1 Hyphomonas sp.
TGGTTAGGAAAAGCGCAACCAAGTTCCGCAGATCAGCCGCAGATCGGCAGATGCCGCGTGGTGGCGCGGTGATCCTGACCCGGATTGTGGCGGCGGGCTCTGTCTGGCCGACCTGAACTGGCTGGGCATGTGGCGTTTCCGGTGATTGCCGCCCTCAGGGACATGCAGCCCTGATGATCGGCGCGAAGAGCCCTAGGCGGTCATTCCAATTGCTTTCCATCCAAGCAATGATCACGCGATCAGCCCCGTGGAGGAACCTATGCAGCTGCCCTACGCGCGCCTCATAGATCCCGCGTCATACCTCTTGCCTAAAATTGTGCGGACACCCCGGCTTCTACTTCGCCCTGCAACCGTGGATGACGCCGCAGCGGTGGCGCAGGCGAGAGGCGAAAGCTATGCCGAGCTATTGCCGTGGTTTCACCAGTTGATGGGGCAGCCTGACCAAGAACGCGATACACAATGGCAGTCACAGCGTCTGGCGCAAGCCGCAGAGGCTGCTCAACGACGCGAGCGATTGCCCTATCTTGCATGGGCATCAGGCGCCTGTATCGGAGCCGTCGATCTCATCCCGGTTTGGCGACGGGGCCAATTCCGCCTGTCCTACTGGGTGCGATCCTCTGCTTCCGGACAGGGGTATGGAGCTGAGGCGGTGAATGCCATGATACGGACTGCGTTTAAGGTGTTGGATGCACGCTTTGTAACGACAGGCCACGCAGCGCCCAATACGGCAAGCGCGCGCCTGGCGCAAAAGCTGGGCTTCCGGCAAATTGCGCACCAACCGCTTGGTTGTGAGCTGCCTGACGGCCTCCTTGTCGACGGCATTGCCTACGCCATCGAGGACATTGCTGTATTGCCACCGCTAAATGTCTCATGGGGCTGAATGGCAGCTCCGTCCGCATATGCGACATTGACGATCTGGCACAGCAACGCATCAGCCACCCCGGCACATTGGCCTTGGCTCAACGAAAAACGTCGCTGTCGAATGGCTTTGATACCGCCGCACCATAGCTTCGCCGCGAACCCATCCGCGTGCTGCATCAGCGTCAGGACGTGTTCGGCCATGGGCGGCGGTCAGCGCGCGGCAA
>JBKBVT010000436.1:0-1074 GCA_046289305.1 Hyphomonas sp.
CTTGCGGCCGATCACGTCCGAAGGCCGGATTCGGGCCTTCAGCTCATCGACAAAGCCATCGGGGATGCGGATCGGAGAGGACATTCGGGGGAGATTACCGTTTTCGCGCGCGGCGCGATACGGGAGGATGTCACGCTTCCCCAAAAAGAGAAGGCCCCGCCTTCCGGCAGGGCCTCAACTTTTGTCGCGGATGCCGCCTTAGCGGTCGCGGTAAGCTTTCGCTTGGGCAAACACGTCTTCGCTGACTGTGATGACCAGTTCGCCATCACTGTCGCCTTGGGCGCGGGTGATGGAATCGGCATCGATCACCACCGAGTTGGAGCTGAGCATGCCCGGCGAGATCACCGCATAACGCGCTTCACCGCTGGTGGTGAAGATCAGGTCATCAATACGGGCCGACTCGTCGCGGAGCGAGAATTCGGCCGTCTTGCCCATCATCTCGGAGGCGAGACGGTATTCATTGACGCCGTTCTCTTCGAATTGCGGCAGGTTCTCCAGCGTGTCGCCGGCGGTCTGGAAAACCAGATTCGGCGAGTCGTTGCGGTTCGTCGCCGCGTTCACGGTCACCTGGTCAAAGCTGACAGTGTAACGCTGGGCGCCTACGCCCATGATGCCGCCTTCTTCGAGGACGAGCATCGGGTCTGCACCGTTCTCACCCATCCAGACGTCCGAGACTTTTGCAAAGTCATCGCCAGCGGAGTTCTTGACGTCAGCGCCGATCAGTTTCGACGCTTTCACTTCGTCCGAAGCCAGCATGAAGGCCGGGCGGGAGTCCATGTTAGCGCCGGCGGTCCCAACGTTCTGGTTGTCGCCGAAGGCGGTACCAGTCCGATTGGTTGTGTCGGTGTAGCCTGTGCCGGTACGGTTCGGATCATTGGGATCATAGGTCGAAGCCATGTCGCCTTCAGTGCGGGTTTCGTAGCCGTCGCTGGTTGCGTCATAGGCGGCCACTTCGTTTGCGTCGCTGGCGCCCGAACAGGCAGCAGCCGACAGCATCATTGCGAGCGCGCTCGCTGTAACAAGAATGGGTCTCATGGGAGTCTCCTTTGATATCGCCATGCACATCCAACGAGT
>JBKBVT010000437.1:0-1023 GCA_046289305.1 Hyphomonas sp.
CTCGACAGTATCAACGTTCAAGATGCTCGGTACGAACCGTTTAGGCGCACCTCTCGCAGATCAGAGGTCAAGTAGATCCAGCTCATCAATGAAGAGATCGACGACCCGGACGAGGTACTACTCATGGATCCAGTCCTCGATACGATCGGGAAAACGGGTAGTCTATCCCCGCGCAATACCCTCAATGAAACCCTACAGGCCGATCACCTGCCGCCATGCCAAAGTATATCACGGTGTCGAGGTTTCACACACCCTCGGCCGAAACCGCCCCCCTCGGCATGGTTCCTCCCCACCTCAAAACGTATGCGGGGGGGCGCAGCGCAGCAGTTTGCTAGCGACAGGCAGTTTCACCGGGGAAGCCACCCGGAAGCCACCTTCGATGCAGAACTAAAAATAGTGATTCAAAATCAATGTCTTGCTTAATCTCGACCTCATTGCGCTGGATTCTTTTGTGGAATCCAGGGAAGCCACTTTGCGGAAGCCACTTCACCGGAAGCCACCCAGCGGAAGCCACCCTTTTTGATCCGTTATGGATTGGCCAGGGCCACGCCTGATCACGGCCGTCAGCCACGGCTCTAATCCGCCGTGACAGCGTGCGCCTCGACTTCGAACACCAGTTCGGGCAAGACCACCTCCCACTCATTGCGGCGGAGCAGGTGGTAATAGTCCTCGTCCCCATCCTCGCGCCGCCAGTTCAGGATGGCCGCGACCTCGCCACGCAGGAAGGTGGTGCCTTCAGGTGGGGCGAAGGCGCGGGAGAGGCGGCCGAGAGTTTGGCCTTGGGCGTCGTCGATCCGCCAGCGGACGCCCTCGCGGATCAAGCGGACGGGGTCGCCCGAGCGGGCGGAGGCGATAGCTGCCAGCGACGGGCCGCCCGGCCGTAGGCGCCCGGCAAAGGACAGGTCCACCAGCTTTGGGTCGGGCGGCACATCGCAAAGGCGGGCGCTCGGCAGGGCGGCGGTATCGGGGGCGACACGGCGGGACAAGACCGCATCGCCCGGGCGCACAAAGGCATGGGCACCG
>JBKBVT010000438.1:0-1010 GCA_046289305.1 Hyphomonas sp.
AAGCCGGACGCGCTGCGCCGGATGTGGCTGCACCAGGCGAATGCCGGTATGAACCGGCTGATTGCAGCGAAGGTGCTGGGACATGAGGCAACCGAGGCGGAGAGCCCGACGGTGCTGGACACTTATGCGAATACGTCATCCGCGGGATCGATCATCGCGTTTCATCTGCATTCGGATGATCTGAAGGTTGGGGAGAAGGGTTTGATCTGTTCGTTCGGGGCGGGGTATTCGGCCGGGACGGTTGTGTTGGAGCGGGTGGGGTAGAAGCCCTGTCATCCCGGACGAGCGTAGCGAGATCCGGGACCTTTGCGTTGCTTGGGGGCGGACGGGGGCTGAGAGAAGGTCCCGGATAAGCGCTGCGCGCTTTCCGGGATGACAGGAGGATTAACCACACCCTTGTTCGTCACCCCCGAGGCGCGAAGCGCATCTGGGGGCCCATCACCTCAACTTACCGTACGCGCTCGGGGCGAGGGTGCGAGATAGGTTCCCAGACCGGCTTTGCCGGTCGGGAGTGACGAAACTGAGGGTGCAGGGATGGCCTCACGAGATCCCCGCCTGCGCGGGGATGAGCGGAGTGGGGGGTGAGGGTGAAGCCCCTTCTCCCCTGGGAGAAGGGGTTGGGGATGAGGGGGTGCGAGGTCACCGCTGAATCGTCCAGTCCGGGCGTAGCGCCGCCGCCCCCCCCCCCCCGCACCCCCTCGCCCTCGGGAGTGGGGGGCTAAGGATAGACGGTCCCGGATAGCCGCTTTGCGGCTTCCGGGATGACCGGGTTCCGTTTATTCGTCGAAATCTTCGGTGAAGAGGTCGCCCCAGAGGGCGCGGCGGCTGGAGCGGATGGCTTCGATGACCAGGACGATGACGCCGCATGCGAGGATTGCCGTCGGCAGGCCGGTGCCGGTTGCGAATTGCAGGAGGGGGTCGAACATGGGCAATGGCTCTTTTCTTGTTGTCACTCTACACTGATGGCAGGCACGTTTCGCACGTCCTCCTCGCCTGCAAGGGTTATGCCG
>JBKBVT010000439.1:0-1006 GCA_046289305.1 Hyphomonas sp.
TGCAGGGGCTGCGGCTGCTGGATATCGGCTGCGGCGGCGGGCGGGTCGCCGAACCGATGGCGCGGCTTGGAGCGCAGGTGACGGGCGCCGACGCCGCCGAGGGCAATATCGCCATCGCGCGCCTGCATGCCGGGGAACAGGGGCTGGACATCGACTATCGCGCCACCGCCGCCGAGGCGCTGGCCGATGCGGGCGAGCAGTTCGATGTGGTTCTGGCGCTGGAAATCATCGAGCATGTGAACGACCCGGCGGGATTTGTCGCGACCTGCCAGCGGCTGGTGAAACCGGGCGGGCTGCTGATCCTGTCCACGCTGAACCGCACCGCGCGCAGCTTTGGCGCTGCGATTCTGGGGGCGGAATGGATCATGCGCTGGCTGCCGCGCGGCACGCATGACTGGAACCGCTTTATCACCCCGGACGAACTGGCGGGGCTGGCCACGGGCGCCGGGCTGGCGGTGGCCGACCGACGCGGCATGGTGTTCAACCCGCTGACCTTCGGCTGGCGGTTGTCGGATCGTGACCTGTCGGTGAATTATCTTCTGACCGCCCGCAAATAAGCGGCGGCGCTAGGGCTGCTGTTCCAGCCTGCGGCGCAATTCGCGCAGCACGGGCAGGGCGCCGCGCACACGCTCGGCTCCGATGTCGCGGACGATGCCCGCAATGACCGGCATAAAGGACGACAGCGCCGCATCGCGGGCCGACCGACCCGCAGGGCTGATTGACACGAACTTGCGCCGCGCATCGTCCCAATCGGGGCGGATGTGGATGTGACCCGCCCATTCCAGCTTGGACAGCGTGTTGGTCATCGCCCCGCGCGTGATGTGAAATGCCTCGGCCAGCTGGGCCGGGGTGCGTTCCTCGTTCACATGCGCCAGCAGGTTCAGCACCGAAAAATGCGAAATCTGCATGCCGCGGGGCAGCGCCTTGCCGATCAGGTCGCGCGACAACTGCTCCGAGATCAGCAACTCGGCAAAGAGGCTGGCGGCCAGCCTGTCGGCGGCTTCGG
>JBKBVT010000440.1:0-1004 GCA_046289305.1 Hyphomonas sp.
GTCCTTATCGCCCTTGGCACAAATGATTTCTCCACCGCGCATCCGGGTCCGGCCTATGCCGAAACCTATGTCCGCCTGCTGTCAGACCTGTCGGCGGCCTATCCCGGCGCCTTCCTCTACGCCGTCACCGGCCCGCTTCTGCCGGAAGACCTGCGCGCGCCGATGGAGGCTGAAACCAGCCGGGCGGTGGCAGAGTTTGCGGCACGCGCCGACCCGAGAGACAGCCAGGTGCGCCGTGTCTCGCTCTCCCTGGCGCCTGAGGGACGCATCTATGGCTGCGACTGGCATCCCGGCCTCGATACGCAGGCGCGCATGGCGGGGGAGCTTGCCGCCATTCTGGCCGAAGATCTCGGCTGGCAGCCTCAGAGCGACTGAGGTGCGATCTCGGCCCGCGCGGCTGCCAGATAGTCGGTCGAGCGCATTTCATAGAGGCGGCTGGCCGTGCGCTCGAACTCGAACGCGCCGTCTCCCGCGGGATACAGCCGGTCCGGTTCGGTCTCGGCGCTCGCCACCAATTTCACCTTGGCCTCATACAGCGCATCAATCAGGCTGACGAAGCGCGCCGCCTCATTGCGTTTGTCGGCCAAAAGTTTCGGGATGCCCTCGATGATCAGCGTATGGAACGTCGCCGCGATGGCGAGATAGTCGATCGGCCCCAGCGGCCGGGCGCAAAGCTCCTCGAAGCTGAAGCGCGCAACGCCTGCCGCCTCCCGCGACACCTCCAGCTTGCGTCCCTTCACGGTCAGCAGGCAGTGCTGAGGCGAAGCGCCGAGGGTCAGCCTGTCCCAGGCGCTATCGAGCGCCGCTGCGCTCGCTGCCCCCAGCGGCGCATACCAGACCGGCGCCTCGGTCAGCCGGTCGAGCCGGTAGTCTCGCGATGCGGCCAGCTCCATCACCTCGCAGCGCTCTTTCAGAAGGTCGATGAAAGGCAGGAAAAGCTGCCGGTTGATCCCGTCCTTGTAGAGCGCGTCCGGGTGCCGGTTGGAGGTCGCGACCACGGTTAC
>JBKBVT010000441.1:0-1003 GCA_046289305.1 Hyphomonas sp.
CAGGCGGACGGATCCTGGCCCCGGAGATCACTGCCATCGCGCCAATAATAAGCAGGCGCCGGATGTCGCGCTGACCGGATTTGCTCGTACGCCCGAGCCTCTGCTTGCCTCCGCTGGAATGCTGTCGCGGGACGAGGCCAAGCCAGGCTGAGAAGTCCCGTCCCTGGCGGAAGCTCTCCATCGGCGGAGCGAAAGCCGCCAGCGCCATCGCAGTGATGGGACCTATGCCGGGCATCTTTTGCAGCCGGGCCGAGAACCTCCAGCGCCTGCTGGCCGCCGCGATCTGCGCGTCGAGTTCGGCGATGCGCTGCGACAAGCCATCGATCTGGTCAAAGCAAAGCTGCGCCATGTGGCGAACCGCAGCAGGAAGATCACCCGCCCCCTCGGTGCCCTGTTCCAGAACGGCCCGCAGCTTGTCTACGTTCTCCCGCCCCTTGCCGGTGACAAGCCCGAACTCGGCGAGATGCCCGCGCAAGGCATTGATCATCTGCGTCCGTTGCCCGACCAGAAGATCCCGAAGCCTGAAAATCATGCCGAGTCCCTGCTGCTCCGGCGTCTTCACCTCGACGAAGCGCATGGTCGGCCGACTGCCCGCCTCCGCGATAGCCTCGGCATCCGCCATGTCGTTCTTTTGGCTCTTCACATAGGGCTTGACGAACTTCGGGGCGATCAGGCGCACCTCATGCCCAATGGCGGCCAACGTCCGCGCCCAATGGTGGGCGGTAGCACAAGCCTACATCGCAACGATGCACCCGGGCTGCGACTGCATGAACGCGAGGAACTGCTTGCGCGACAACTTCCTGCGGAACACTACCTCGCCTTCCTCTGTCGCCCCGTGCAACTGAAAAACCTGCTTTGCCAGGTCCACGCCGATGATCGAGACTTCCTTCATAGCCAGTTCCTCCTGATCCTGCCTGGATCACTGTGGCATAAGTGCCGTCAGGAGGGGCTACCCAACCCATCATCAGAGCCTACACGACCGATCAGGCCTAGGCGCGTCATT
>JBKBVT010000042.1:0-349 GCA_046289305.1 Hyphomonas sp.
GTGGGCTCGGTGTTCCTGATCGAAGCCGAAAGTCTCGACGCCGTCCGGGCGATCCACGCGCAGGATCCTTATGTGACCGGGGACGTTTTCGGCCATGTCACCATAAACGAAACCCGCTGGGCCATCGGGGAAGGAAAGCCGCAATGAGAAAATTCCTGTCTGGCAATCTCAACTATTCGAGCTGGTCGATCCGCCCGCTTCTGGTCATCCGCAAGGCGGGGCTGGACGTCGAAGAAGAGATCATCCCGCTCGACTTTCCCGAATCCACCGCCCGGCTGCGTGAGGCAAGCCCGACCGGCAAGGTTCCGCTCCTCCACTGGGACGGGCTCGATATCTGGGAAAGCCTCGC
>JBKBVT010000042.1:359-14629 GCA_046289305.1 Hyphomonas sp.
AACAGACCGAGCCGGGCATCATCTGGCCCAGGGACGCCGCCCGCCGCGCCATCGCCCGCGCCGCCTGTTCCGAAATGCATGCCGGCTTCAGCGCCCTGCGCTCCCAATGCCCTATGGACATCCGCGGCCGCGCCGAGACACCGCCAGAAAATGCCGCCCTCGACGCCGATATCGACCGCATCAACATGCTCTGGTCCGGCCTTCGGGACACCCATGGCCAGAACACGGATGAGCCCGGCCCGTTCCTCTTCGGCGCCTGGTCGGCGGCCGATGCCTTCTTTACGCCGGTGGTCACGCGGTTTCGCACTTACGGCCTGCCGCTCTCGGGCGCCGCGCTCGACTATTCCGCCGCCATCCTGTCCGATCCGCTGTTCACGACGCTCGAAGCGGAAGCTGCCGCCGAGCCCTGGTGGATCAGCTATGGGCCCGAAGGCCGCTCGAGCGGGTCTCTGAAACCGGCGGACGCATAAGATCATAGCCCAGATCATGCCGGAACAATTGCCTGGACAGCCGGGCATAAATCTCGCCCGCCTCGCCTGAAAACTGCTCCTCAAGCGTCTCGGTCCGGTGCTGGATCACATTTTGCTCCGCGTCCGGATCGACCCGCCGGGCCATCGCTTCCTTGGTGCCTTCATACAGCGCGGCCTCGATTGCCTCGGGCTTCAGCGCCAGCTTCCAGTGCCGCGCCATCGCCTCAAGCGCCCCGCGCGGATCCCGCCGCGTCTCTTCATACTGAACCCGCAGCACAGCGCCCGGCTGAGCCGCCTCGATCTCGCCCCAGCGGTTCCAGAACCGCGCAAGCCAGTAGATATCGCACCGGAAGCGCAGGCCCGCGGGATCTCCGCGCAAATACTCCAGCCAGCTGACCTGCAGCTGATGCTGCCATTTGGCATAATGCGAAGCGAGAATGCCCATCGGATGGCGCACGCCCAGCACATAGGGCGGTAATCCCGCCGCCTGCCGGGCCCAGTCCCAGTCAAACAGCCGGTGCGGAATCGTATGGCTGCGCGCCAATTTTGGCAGCGCGGCATGCACCGGCTTGTCCTTTGGCAGCAGCACATAGGGCCGCAGTGCCTTCTCGGAAAAATAGACCGGCCGCTCAATCCCGTGCGTATCGGCCAGCGCCACCGCCAGCATATACGTCATCCAATGGGTGCCGGAATTCTTGGAGGTGACGAGAAAACCATCAAACCGCCCATGCCGCAGGACGGAATAATTGTGCCAGACATCCGTGCGGCATCGGGACAGGTATTCAGGCGGCAGGGATTCAGACATGGCCAAGGCCTAGTTTCCGGCGTCCGCCAAAGCAAGCCTGCAAACATTACAGCAGCAAAGTTCGCAGGTTTTGCCTCGTCAGGTCTTCAATCCGGCCATGTCCCGGTAAATCTGAAGCAGCGCCAGCTGCGACCGGCTCGGCAGGCCTTCGGCCTCTGACACGGCGATCAGCATGGCATCCAGATCGACAATTTCCTTCGGCCCGAGCTGGTCGGACTTGACGATCATCTGGCTCATCCGGCGCATTTCGGCCGGGCCGGGGAGCTGGCTGGACGCCACCCAGGCTGCATGGGCGGCGAGTTCCTCGGCCTCAGCTTCCGAGAAATCGAAATTCGCCCGCATCTCGCTTTCGATCATGTCGCTCTGCCGCGGGCTCAGTGTTTCGCCTTTCGCCAGCGCCATCATCATCAGCATGATCGCGGCCGCCTCACGCGGGTCTTCGATCAGGTCGATCCCGCCCTTCTGGGCGCGGTAGCGGAAGGCAAGCCGTCGCGGCGCGTTCGCCGCCGTGCGGGCCATGTCGGAGATTTCCTTGATGCCCCGGCGCGCCATCCGGAGGCGCCACGCCCATATGGCGATGGCGGACAGGACGGTAATGACGGTCAGCAGAATATGCATATTCTCACCTTAGTCGGCCGCCGCCCACTGCGCCATGAAGTTTTCGGTAAGCTTTGTAGTTAGGGCGCCTCACCCGATGTTCCAACCGCCGCATGCGCCTGGGCGAGCACATAAGCCCGGATCGCCTCCGATTCTGCCGGTGTGATGTATTCGGCAAACGACACCATGCCATTGGCCGCGAGATTGCCGTCCAGAACGACGCCCTTCCAGGCATCTTCATTCGCGGTGATCGCCGACCAGCGCAGATCCGGCAGCACGCCGGACGAAACCGCGAGCACGCCGTGGCAGACCGCGCAGTTGCGCGCATAATGCACCGTGCCTTCGGAAATCAGCGTCATGGTGCCGAACGACTCCCCCTTGGGCGTCGCATCAATCGGCACGAGGCCGTGATCCGGAATCTCGCCGATGGCGCCGAGCTTGAAGGTGATGACCTTGCCGACCGTGGGCGAAACCTGCGCGTCATAACCAAACCCGCCAGCCAGCGCGAAAGCCGTGCCCCAGCCGGTGGTGATCGTCACATATTGCTCGCCGTCGATCATATAGGTGCCGGGACCGGAGGCGCCGCCGGATTTGAGGTTGGTGCTCCAGAGTTTGTCGCCGGTGGCCGCGTCATAGGCGGAAAACTCGCCGCCCAGCTTGCCCTGGAAAACCAGCCCGCCCGCGGTCGAGAGCACACCGCCATTCCAGGCATTGTCATGCTCCACGCTCCAGCGCGGCTGACGCGCGACCGGATCCCAGGCGATCAGGCGGCCTTTCAGCGTCGAGCGCAGGAAGCGGATCACTTCCGGCGGCGCAATCGGCGGCACGCCGGCGGAGAAATCGACCCCGGTATTCCAGGCCACAGGCCGCGAGGCAAAGCGCGTATCCTCGGCATAGGCCTGCGGGATTTCCTGCGCGGGGATATAGGCGAGGCCGGTGTCCGGATTGAACGCCATCGGATGCCAGTTATGCGCACCGAGCGGGCCGGGTGTCTGTTCGAAAGGTTCGACGCCATAGCGCGCTTCCGGCACTTCGATGGGGCGCCCGGACCGGTCGAGTCCCGTCGCCCAGTTCACCGGCACAAACGCATCGCCCGACAGGAACCGGCCGGTCGCCGCGTCCAGCACATAGAAGAAGCCATTCTTCGGCGCCTGCATTACGACGCGCCGCTTGGCGCCGTATTCGCCCAGCGGCAGTTCCGCCAGGATGATCGTCTGGGTCGCGGTATAATCCCAGTTGTCGCCCGGCGTGGTCTGGAAGTGCCATTTATAGGTGCCCGTCTCGGCATCGACCGCGACGATGGAGGAGAGGAACAGATTGTCCCCGCCTGACGGGTCCCGGAAGGTCCGGTTCCAGGGCGAGCCATTGCCGACGCCGAAGATGATCTGATCATTGACCTCGTCATAGACGATCGAATCCCAGACCGTGCCGCCGCCGCCATCGGTGACCCAGGCGCCTTCATCCCCCCAGGAGACATTGCCGACGCGTACGAAGGCCTCGTCCGAGGCCGCCCCGTCTGGCTGCTTCGCCGGGTTGGGCACGGTGTAAAACCGCCAGACCACATCGCCGGTGGAAGCGTCATAGGCCGAGAGATAGCCGCGCACGCCAAGTTCGGCGCCGCCATTGCCGATCAGCACCTTGCCGTTCACCACACGCGGCGCGCCGGTGATCGTGTAGGGTTTCGACTGGTCGACGGTGACTTTGCTCCAGACGACCTCGCCGGTTTCCGCATTCAGCGCTTCGAGCCGGCCATCGATGACCCCGACGAAAATCTTGCCGTCATAAACAGCCACGCCCCGGTTCACGACATCGCAGCACGCCTTCACGCCCACGGCCCGGTCCACATCCGGGTCATAGACCCACAATTCCTCGCCGGTCCGAGCATCGAGTGCATAGACCACCGACCAGGCCGAGGTGACATACATCACGCCGTCGACCACGATCGGCGTCGATTCCACGCCGCGATTGGTGCCGAGATCATAGGTCCAGGCGACGCCCAGTTCGCCGACATTGGCGGCATTGATCGCGGTCAGGGATGAATGGCGCTGTTCGTCATAGGTGCCGCCATAGGACAGCCATTCTTCTCCGGCGCTGGCGGAGGAAATCCGCGCGGTATCCACCGCCGCAAAACCTGGTTCGCTCGCCTGCTGGACACCGTCCTGGCCGCAGGCCGCGAGCAGCATAAGCGCGCTGAGGCCGATCAAAGGGGCCGCCCGGCGGGGCTTCAGAAACTGGCGCATGATATGTCCTCCCAGACCATTGTCCCCGCCTCGCGCATGGCGCGCGGGATTCTTGGGTCCACCCTACCCGCAGACCCCGCAAAGTCGAGCCATGACGCTAGGGGAGCGGCGGGCTCAGCCAATCGCGGCCTCCCGCAGATCATCGCGCGCTGACAGGATCGCGGCCTCGATGGCGGCCTGCCATTCGGCCCGGCTGCCTGCGCCTTCGGCGGCCTTCGGGAAGGTCACTGAGCGCGAGGCATTGATCAGCCCGCCCTGCCCCCGGACGAGACCGGCGCAGGCGTCTTCCGCCCCGGCGCCCTGCGCGCCATAGCCCGGTACGAGGAACAACGCCTTCGGCGCCAGCGCGCGAACGGCCCTTGCCTCATCCGGCGCAGTGGCCCCGACGACCATCATCAGGTTCGACCAGCCGCAGGGGCTCATCAGCCGCTCCGTAAGCGGACCAAGCGCTTCGGCGACATGGCTATAGAGCGGCGCGCCATTGATGATCCGGTTCTGAAAATCCGCAGCGCCCGGATTGGAGGTCCGCACAAGGACGATCATCCCCTTGCCCGCCTCCTTCGCCTGGCGGGCATACGGCTCCAGCGTATCGAGCCCCATATACGGATTGACGGTGAGCGCATCGGATTCAAATGGCCCGCCCGGCGCGAGGTAAGCCGAGGCATAACCTTCCGCCGTCGAACCAATATCGCCGCGCTTGGCATCCATCAGCACGAGGAGCCCAGCCGCGCGTGCCGTGCGCGCCACCGCCTGAAGCGCCGCCATGCCTTCGGGCCCGTGTCGCTCGAACAGACCGGCCTGCGGCTTGACGGCCGCGACCTTTCCCTCCGCCGCTTCGATCACCGCCTGCGACCATTTCCAGACGCCCTCCGGCGTGTCGCCGCCGAACAGCTCCGGGATCGAGCCGGGGTGCGGATCGATCCCGACACAGAGCGGGCCGAACTGGCGGGCGGCGGCGGTAAGGCGCGAAGCAAAATCCATCATGGGCTGACTTCGCACATCACTTTGACGACCTGCAAGCGCCGCCGCGCGGTGTCGGAAGCGGCGCCATAGCTGCGCATACCGAACGCGTCCGATGGCCCGGTCTGATGCTGGACGCCCTGGCGCGTCAGGAAGGCATCGAGCGCTTGCGGCGCCGTCGAATAGATGCGCCCGCGCCGGGGACTTTCGGCGACGATCACGCCGCGGACCGCGCCGGTCGCGTCAAAAACCGGCCCGCCGGAAATGCCGCCAAGGCTGCCGACGAGGCCATTCGTGCGGCCAACTTCGGCCCAGGCGAGGATCGGCGCCTCGCTTTCGCGCAGGCCCCTCGTGACCAACCGGCTGCGCCCGACCAGGCGGCTGGCAAGCTCGCCCGGATCGCCCTGCGGAAAGCCGACATGGAACCCTTCCGCCCCAATGAACAGCGGCGAAGCGAGATCCAGCACGACGGGATTCGGGCTCCGCCCCGTGGAAAGCAGCGCCAGATCATGCGCGTCATCGAGCGCGATCCGGGCCACAGGCACATAATTTCCAGGCGCGACCATGAGGCTGACCCGCGCGCAGCCATCGACCACGTGCCGCGCTGTCAGCCAGTCGCCGCGCGAATTGACGGCAAAGGCGGTGCCCACACCGTTCTGCGGCGGGCCGGCCTGAACCACGACCATCTCGTCCAGCGGCGAGGGATCGGGCAGAAGCGGGCCCATTTCCTCCGCAAGTTCGGACGGCGGCGGGGGCGCCGGCGCCTCGGCCTGCGGGGCGAGCGAAAATAGCACGACGAGAATAAAGCCAAGCGCCGCGCAGTAGATGACCCAGTCGAAGCCGCGCATCCTGTCACATCCTCTGCAGCACAGGATCCCACAGCCCGGCGGCGAGGATCAGCGCAGTGCTCAGCTTGGCAGCCGTCAGAACAGCCGCCGCGCCCATTTCATCCCGGGTCAGACGGCCCGGAATGTCGCGCAGGATCAGGTCCACCACCCGGTAGGTGATGAGCTGCATCAGCAGCGCAATTGCCCCCCAGATGGCGAGTTCGGGCAGCGAGACGGACGAAGCCAGCGTCGAGGCAATCGGAATGGCGAGGCCTGCGATGGCCCCGCCAAGGGCAACGCCGGCCGCCGTATTGCCTTCGCGCACGAGGGCGAGTTCCTTCCACGGGGTCAACAGAACATAGACGACCGATGCCAGAAGCAACATCAGCCCGGCCATGCCGGTGGACATCAGAAAGCGCGGGAACGCCGCGTCGAAGGCGCTAATTTCACCCAGCATTACTCTTGTTTATCCTTGTTTGCGGGTCTAGCCCCCACATCTGGTGCCTCATATAACCTTAATCCAGTGCGCCCCGCCGCCTCAAGGAGACGTAACCGCCATGCTCGCCGGAAAAACCGCCCTCGTCACAGGCTCGACCAGCGGGATCGGAAAGGCCATCGCCCTGCGACTGGCCGCCGACGGGGCCAACATCGTCCTGAATGGTTTCGGGGACGAGAAGGAAATCGAGGCATTTCGGGCGAGCCTGGAGAAAGATCACAAGATCACTGCGCTGTTCATCGGCGCAGACCTGACCAAGCCGGATGCCATCGAGGCGATGGCGGAAGAAATCTCCAGCAAGCTCGGCGGCATCGACATCCTCGTCAACAATGCCGGCACGCAATATGTCGCCTCGATCGAGGATTTCCCGGTCGACCGGTGGGATTTCATCATCGCGCTCAACCTGACGGCCGCTTTCCATACGACGCGGCTCGCCCTGCCGCACATGAAAAAGGCCGGATGGGGCCGGATCGTGAATATGGGCTCGGCCCATTCCAAGGTCGCCTCGCCGCACAAATCCGCCTATGTCGCCGCCAAGCATGGGCTTTCCGGCCTCAGCAAGGTGACGGCGCTCGAAGGCGCGGAAAAGGGCGTTCGCTGCAACACGATCTGTCCCGGTTATGTCTATACTCCGCTGGTCGAGGGCCAGATCGCCGATACGGCCAAGGCGCGCAACATGACCGAGGAACAGGTCAAGAATGATGTCCTGCTTGCCGCCCAGCCGACCAAGGAATTCGTGACGGTGGAACAGGTTGCGGCCTTTGTCAGCTTCCTCTGCTCGCCCGCCGCCGCGCAGATCAATGGCGCCGACCTCTCCATCGATGGCGGCTGGACGGCGCAATAAGCCTGCGCGGGATGATTGACGCGGGCGGGCGGGATTGCCATCTTCCGTCTGCATGCTGAAACGCACTCTCTTTCTCATTCTTGGCGCCTGGCTGATTGCGGCCAGCAGCCTCGCTGCGCATGCAGGCCCGTGCCATTCGGCAACGGCTGAGATTGCCGCGCCAGCCTTGATGCAGGACCATTGCGAGATGATGGCTGCAATGGGAGCGCCCGCAAGCGGACAGCCTTCCGACCTACCGGATCCGTCCGTGGGCGAACCACCCTGCTGCTGCCCCGGCATGCTGGCCGCTGTGCCTGCGCCGGAGGCTCCGGACACGGCGCGCCTGGCGTTCCGCCTGGCCCTTGCCCTGCCCGCGGACACAAGCGCGCCGTCGCGCGCGCTCATACCGGAACCGCCGCCGCCGAAGGCCTGACCTGATCTGTAATCCGCCGCCGGATCAATCACAGACAGGTTCCTTCTCATGTCTCTCAAATATCTCGTTGCGGGGCTTTGCCTCGCGGCCCTGGCCATGCCTGCCAGCGCCCGCCCGGTCAGCTATGCCGGCGGCTGGACGGCCATGCAGGACAATAACGGAATGTATTCCGCCCTGCATGTTCACTACTCGCCGACCGCCTTCGACTCCGTCGGGCTCTATGCCGAGCACAACTGGTCGATGGATGCGACCTTCACGGGCGTTCAGTACAACCGTCTTGTGAAGCGGTGGAACGCCCCGCAAAGCCAGGGCAATCTCTATGTCAAACTCGGCGCGGGCGTCGCCGATCCGTTCGATGACCGGGGCCTTCGCGGCGCCGGTTTCGCCGCGGTCTCCGCTGACTGGGAAACGCGCCGCGTGTTCGTCTCCTGGGACAGCCGCGCCCGCGATTACGGCATCGACCAGTCGGTCTCCCATGCTACCCGGATCGGGCTCGCGCCCTATGTGGCGGAGTTCGGCGCCCTGCATACCTGGGCCATGCTCCAGGTGGAAAACCATCCCGAGGCGGACAATCCGCTTCAGGTCACGCCGCTCCTGCGCTTCTTCCGCGGCCCGCTTCTCGTCGAAGCTGGCTACACGCTGGAAGAAGAGCGTTTCCTTCTCAACTGGGTCTATCGCTTCTGAAAGGATCACCCGATGAATATCCTGAAAACTTTTGCGCTCGCTGCGCTTCTGCCGATGTCCGTGTTGCCCGCATATGCCTCGCCTGCCTCTCCTTCTCCTGCTGCGGTCAGTGCAGCCTCCGGCGAGCAGGTGACCGCGTATGTGAACGGCCTCGTCTGTGATTTCTGCGCGCAGGCGATCCTGAAACTCTTCGGCCGCGAGGACGCGGTCTCCGAGGTCGATGTGGACCTTAGTGAGGGCGAAGTCCGCCTCCGGATGAAGCCGGGCGTGACCATGACGGACAGTGAGATCACCACTCTGATCCGCCGGTCCGGTTATGCGCTGACAAGTATTGACCGGAAGATGCCAGAATGACGGCGCCGGATGAAATCCGTCCGCCCACGACGCTTCCGGCATATCTCGCGCTGTTCACCTCAACCGGGACGCTGATCTGCTGCGCCCTTCCGGCGTTGCTGGTCAGCATCGGGGCGGGCGCGGTGATGGCCGGGCTGATCGAGGCGGTGCCGCAGATCACCTGGCTGGGCAAGCACAAGGGGATCGTCTTCTCGGTCGCCGGGGCTTTGCTCCTCTTGTCCGGGGCCTGGCAATGGCATGCCCGTAACCTGCCCTGCCCGGTGGATGCGGCGCAGGCGCGAGCGTGTGCACAGGCACGGAAGATAGGCTGGATCGTCTGGGGGCTGAGCGTTGCTTTGTTCCTTGTCGGTGTGTTCTTTGCCTATTTCGCGGCGTCGGTATTTTTCTGACGCGCGGCGGGGCGCTCTCTTCCTTGCGGGAGAGAGCGCCTATTCTGCCGCGCGCATGATGGCGTCCATCCGGGCGAGCCAGGCGAGCCAGGCTTTGCGGCCAAGGTCTGTCAGGAAGATACGCGTCTGCGGACGTTTGCCGACGAAGCGCTTTTCCTGGCTAACATAGCCGGCCTCTTCCAGCTTTTTCAGATGGGTCGAGAGGTTGCCGTCCGTCGCGCCGACCTTGTCGCGCAGTTCGCCGAACACGGCGGGGCTGGCGGTCGACAGATAGGCCATGACGCCGAGGCGGAGGCGGCCATGGATGACATCATCGATGTCATTATGGTCGAAGGGATTGTCGTCACTCATGGGTCTGTCCGCACTCAGACGGTTTCGGAGGGTTCGGCGCGCATCATCATAAGGCCTGGCAGGCAGACCGCAACGAAGGCTGAGACCGCGCCGACCAGCCAGATATATTCCGTGCCCGTCAGGAAGACCGCCGCGATGACGCCCGCAAAGGCGGCGAGGCCCGCGAATTTCAGCGCGGACTGGCCGGAGATCGCGCCGGTCACGAACTGGCCAATGCCGTAGAGGCCAAGCACCATTGGCACTGACCAGTAGAAGCCTTCCGTACCCGTACCTGTGACGGTCATCCGGACGATGAGGCTCGCGAAATAGGCGAACATGAAGAAGCCGGCGGTTGTCCAGAGGACACCCTGAACCCGGTTTGCGGCCGAGGACTGGCCGGGCTTTTTCTCCGCCCCGCGCTGCAGGACAAACTGGCCCAATCCGCCCACCACCGCGAATGCGCCCCAGACGAACAGGTAAGCCGATGGCTCGAGACCAAATGCGCCTGTCGTGACCAGAAAATGGCCCGCATAGGCGAGGGCGACCAGACCGCCCCACATCGCCAGGAAACGTCCGCCGAGCAGCGGGGCGTTCTGGCCGGCTTCGGCGAGGTCGCGGATATAGTTCAGTTCGTCGGCGAGGTTTGGCGGACGGGTCATCCTGTTCTCCAAAGATTACTTTGGATTTCAAAGTATATGGATACGGGGCGTTGATCAAGAGGGCTCTGCTCACTTTTTTCAAATCTCAGGCGGCGCCGCGCTTCATGCCGCGGCCGGGCGGAAGACGAGCGCCACACCATTATTACACCAGCGCTCACCGGTCGGCGCGGGGCCGTCCTCGAAGACATGGCCCTGATGGCCGAGGCAGCGGGCGCAGTGATATTCCGTCCGCACCATGAAGAAGGACCGGTCGACGCTCTTGCCCATCGCGCCGGGCAGAGGTTGCCAGAAGCTCGGCCAGCCGGTGCCGGATTCGTATTTCGTCTCGGAACTGAACAAGGCAAGGTCGCAGCCTGCGCAATGATAGGTGCCCGTCCGGTGCTCCTCATTCAGCGCCGAGGTGAAGGGGCGCTCCGTGCCGTGTTTACGCAGCACGCGGTAGGCTTCCGGCGACAGGCGGCGCTTCCAGTCGGCGTCGCTGATGCGGCGCCAGTCGCTGCCTTCCCAGGTTTGCGCCCCGGCGGATTCGGACGCGGCTGAGACGCTGCACGCCGCGATGACCGCGGCAGCGGAAGAGACAAGGAACAGGCGGCGGGTGAGCGGCGAAATGGTCATGCCCTCTCTACGCCACACTCGGCCTGCCGGTTCAAATCAAACCCCCGTGACAGGCTATTCGGCATAGACCGCCGGGCGTTTCTGCATTTCGGCCATGATCGCCTCGATCTGGTTGGGCGTGCGGATCACCTTCATCTGCTCGTCACTCTCCATCTGCAACAGGTCCGCATCGCTCATATGGGCCATCGCGTTGCAGAGGCGCTTCACGCCCTGCATCGCGGCGGGATGCTTGCCGGCCATCACGCGGGCGAGCGCCATAGCGTCGTGCAGCGGTGTCTCGGTCACATGCGTGGCGAAGCCGAGCGACTGGGCCTCGGCGCCCCTGAATTCACGGTTGGTGTAGGTGAGTTCGCGCAGCACATCCTCGCGCACCGTGCCGCGCCAGAGGGCGAAGCCGGCCATGTCCGGCACGAGGCCCCATTTCATTTCCATCACGGCGCAGCGTGTGTCCGGATGGATGAAGCGGATGTCGGCGCCGGAAAACACCTGCAGGCCGCCGCCGAAGATGACCCCCTGCCCGGCCGCGATGACCGGGGCGGGAATCTCGCGCCAGCCCCAGGCGACATATTGCGCCTGATTGGAGACGCCGTGCGTACGGCCATTCAGGCTGCGCCCGCTGGTGGGGTTGTCGCCGCCATCGCTTTGCGGGGCGGCGGAGAAGTTCGACAGGTCGAGCCCGGCGCAGAAGGCGCGCCCCTCGCCGGAGAGGACGACGACGCGCAAGCCTTTCATGGCCTTCAACTCGTCAATTGCCTGCGCGATCCCGGCGAACATCGCGGGATCGAGGGCGTTCATCTTGTCTGCGCGGATCAGGCGGACATCGGCGATGCCGTCTTCCAGCATTGTAATCGAGACGCGGTCTTTCATGGGGCTTCCTCCGGGGGGATCTGCGGGTGAAACTGGCGCCCTTCCCCTGCGTCCGTCAAGCGCGGGCGAAAAAGCTGCCATCAGGACGTGTCGAGCCCGGCCCAGGCTTCGGGGCGCGCTGCCTGGTCGAAGCGGCATAGGAGCGCGTCGATCTCCGGCGGCAGGCGTCGGAGGATGTGGTGCGGCACGGGCAGCGCACGCAGGACGGCGGTGATCCGCTGGCGGAGGAACCGGGCGAGGCGCAGGGCGTGGGGGCGCGGATTGGCCATCACGGCGACGAGGCGGCGGACGGCTTCGGTTGTCAGCGCCCATTGGAATTCCGGCGGGTCCAGCTCGCTGGCGCGGCGCGACTGGCCTGCGGCGACCCTTGCTTCTTCGATGAGGCGGAAAGGCCTCTCGCGGCATAGGCGCGGGGCGGCGGAGGGCGCGGAGATTTCCGGCGCCGGGCGCGCCGGGGCAAGCGGCGGCAGATCGATCTCCGCCGCGAGGATATGGATGTAGCGGCGCACGAGCGCGGTGGCCGCCGCGAGACGCCAGCGCGCTTCGGCGGCAATGGCGGCGAAACCGTCCGGGCCGGACAGGGTGATCAGACGGCGGAGCACCGCCAGAAAGGCGGCCGCGCGCGTCCAGAGTTCAAGGCGGGGTCTGTCAGTCATCAGGCCAGGGAGTATACACCGGGTTGGGACTGGGTCGGATTGTTTGCAGCGGGATATTTTGGAAGGGGTTGAAAGGGCGGGGTATTTTTGCGTTTGCGCGGTGCGGAAAGCGCGGGATTGGGGGCGGGTTATCCACGGTAAAGCGGGGAGAGAAGGTCCCGGATAACCGCTTTGCGGTTTCCGGGATGACGGGGGGGAGGTTTCGCGATGAGCGCCTTGATGAGCTCATCCTGAGCGAAGTCGAAGGATGGGCGTGTGGCTGCGATCCTGACCGTGGAGACGGCTAGCTTCTAATCCGTACGACCAGAATGGATCTCAATCGGCCATTCCGAGACTGATTCTCAAATGCCTCAAATACGATCGGCGTATGAGTTTCTCCATCTGCCAGCTTAGTCATATTGCGTGCAATTTTAGTCGATACGCTCCTCGACAAATAACTATCTGCGATCTTGAATGGGATCGTTCTTGCGAGTTCTTTGACGTATAGCCTACCGGTTCTAGTGTTCATATTGTAGCTAGAAACCATGCCCTCAAATATCTTTGTTGAAACAGATCGTCGCTCAAAGTCCAGTGCCTCAAACGTTTCTTCCGTCAGCATAGATTTCAGGGGCACGATTTTCGATCCGCTAACTGTTGAGAAGCCTGCGGCTTCGGCGGTTCCTGAGTTGACGATGGGACGATGCATTTCTTTTATCGCATTTTCGCATTTCTCGGAAAGGTCATCGAGCCTTCCTTCTGAGATATGCTTGGTGTCTTCTTGCACTCGTTCCTCCACCAATTGTCTTATAGACTTGTCGTAATCAATATGAATACCCATCGTGCGCATCAAAACATAGTCGTACACAGAGTATACAAGATGGCCCAATGGCGTATCTTTTGGTCTAGACCCCAAATAGCCTACGCCGCCAATTATAGAGGCAACGATGAGCCAGCTGCCCATTGATGGAGGTTGTACAGATATCTGCGCACCCTTCAGCGCCGGCGCTTGTGTGATAACTGTACCATTCAGTACAAAGTGCGTAGTGAGCGCCAGGCTGCGCTGGAAACCAATCAGTGCTTGAGCTGCATCATAAAAATCCAGCACACCATGATCTGCTTCGTCGCCCTCAAAACGAAGCAATATCTTTTGCTCAAACGATATCATTCTGCCCCCACCATCCTGCGTTGTTCGATTGGAGCAAACAGACACAGGATTGTCTAGCATTACTCACGCTAACGTAGAGAGAGCAGTCTTCCTCGCAAAAGCGTAGACGAGTGATTGTACGGATCTAGTAGGGCTGGCCTAGACACGTTTCACCTTCCTGCCGGTCGGCTTGAGCGTGGTGGTTTTTACATCCCTGCCCGTAGTGACTGTGGGGCCTTAGCTGTGGAAGGCGCTTCCCGAGACGGCGCCGCGGATGGTTCGTTCCGTGAGCGGAGGGATGTTCATGACCTTGGTTTGGGCGCGTTTCGGTCGAACACTCTGGGTCCCGGATAACCGCTTTGCGGTTTCCGGGATGACAGGGGGGAGACGTAGGGTGCATTAAGCGAAGCGCAATGCACCAGACAACGTCCGAAAAGAGGTGCATTGCGCTTCGCTTAATGCACCCTACGGTTTTCGGGGGCCTTTTACGGCTTGGAGGGTGGTGGTTTTTACGTCGCGGCCGGTGGTGACTTTGCGGCCGTAGCTGGGGGCGCCGGAGGTGCTTCCCGAAACGGCGCCGCGGACGGTCCGGTCCGTGAGCGGAGGGATGGCCATGGCTTTGGGGTTCGGCGCATTATCATCGAACAGCGAGGCGAGCTGTTCGGTCATCGCGCCGCCGAGCTGTTCGGCGTCCACGATGGTGACGGCGCGCTTGTAATAGCGCGTCACGTCATGGCCGATGCCGATGGCGATGAGCTCGACCGGCGAGCGGGTCTCGATCTCCTCGATCACCTGGCGCAGATGGCGCTCGAGATAGTTGCCGATATTGACGTTGAGCGTGGAATCGTCGACCGGGGCGCCGTCCGAGATCACCATCAGGATCTTGCGCTGTTCGGGGCGGGCGAGCAGGCGCTCATGCGCCCAGAGGAGCGCCTCGCCGTC
>JBKBVT010000042.1:14639-16526 GCA_046289305.1 Hyphomonas sp.
CGGGCACGCCGCCAGGGGGCGTCGGCCTGTTTGTAGATGATGTGGCGGATGTCATTCAGGCGGCCCGGCGCCTGGGGCTTGCCGGCCTTGACCCACTCCTCGCGGGCCTGGCCGCCTTTCCAGGCGCGGGTGGTGAAACCGAGGATTTCGGTTTTGACGGCGCAGCGCTCCAGCGTGCGGGCGAGAATGTCCGCGCACAGAGCGGCGACCATGATCGGACGCCCGCGCATCGAGCCGGAATTGTCGAGCAGGAGCGTGACGACCGTGTCACGGAACTTGGTTTCGTCTTCCTGCTTGAAGGAGAGCGGCGCGGTGGGGTCCGTGATGACGCGGGTGAGGCGCGCAGTGTCGAGGACGCCTTCTTCTAGGTCGAAGCTCCAGCTGCGGCTCTGCTGCGCCATCAGGCGGCGCTGCAGGCGGTTCGCAAGTTTCGAGACGGCGCCCTGCAGGCCCTGGAGCTGGTGGTCGAGATAGGCGCGCAGGCGGGTGAGTTCCTCCGTGTCGCAGAGGTCCGCGGCCTGAGCGATTTCGTCATGCGCGCGGGTGAAGACCTTGTAGGCGAAGCGGTCGCGGTCGTCGCCCTGTTGGAAATTCGGGCGGAGCGGCTTGGTGCCGTCCTCGTCCTGGTCGGGCGTATCGTCTGCATCCAGATCCGCGTCCTGGTCGACGGAGAGGTTGGCTTCCTCGCCGTCCAGGTCTTCGGTCTCGCCGGCCTCCATCTGGTCGGCGGAGGCGCCCATCTGTTCTTCCGTGGACGTATCGTCCTCGCCGGACTGGTTCTGCTGGTCGTCCTGCTCCTCGGACGGGGCGTCGTCTTCGGCCTCGGCCTCGTCGCCGGGCAGGTCCGAGGCCGTCAGATCCCGGATGATCGATTTGACGATGCGGCTGAATTCGCCCTGGTCGTGCAGCTGAACGGCGAGGGTTTCCAGCGCTTCGCCGGCGCTTTTCTCCACCCGCTCGCGCCAGACATCGGCGACGCGCCGGGCGCTTTCGGGCAGGGCCCGGCCGGTGAGTTTCTCGCGCAGCAGGAATTCGAGCGCCGGGGCGAGCACGGCGTCCGGATCTTCGGAGCCGGCGCCGAAATTGGTTGAACGGCAGCGGAAATCGAGCACGGCTTCGAGATTGCCGGCGGTGCCGTCCATGGCGTTGGAACCGAGGCTCTCGATGCGCGCAGTTTCGGCGCCTTCATAGACCTTGCGGGCAAGGTCGCCCTGGGGGCGGTGGGTCAGATGGGCGGCGGCGTCATGATGCGCGCGGCGTAGGGCGAGCGCGTCGGCTTCGCCGCGGATGCGCGCGGCAAGCTCGGCGGAGAGTTCGACGGGCGGCGGGCGCAGCACGAGGCGCGCGCCCTGGTCGCCGGTGTCCGGGCCGAAGCCGACCTCGATCTCGCGCTCGGCGCTCATCGCCTTGGTCGTCGCGGCAAGCGCGGCCTTGAACAGTTCCTGCGGGGTGGTGTCTTTCGCCATGGACCCTGATGTAGCGCGCGAAACCGCACTTGCGAAGCGCTGGCGTCACGGAAGGCAGCAGACTGGACTTAGTCAACAGACTTAGCTAAGGTGTTTTCATGCGCAAAGTCACAGTTCATGAAGCCAAGACCCATCTGTCGCGCCTGCTCCGGGATGTCGAAGCGGGCGAGGAGATCATCATCTGCCGGGGAGATGTCGAAGTCGCCCATCTCAAAGCGGTTGAGCCGGTGAAGAAGAAGCCGCGTGTACCGGGGATGTTGAAGGGGAAACTGCGTGTAGACCCGCGCTTTTTCGAACCGCTGAGCGACGAGGAAATGGGCACGGCCGACACAGCCGAGCCGTGGGAATGAGCCGGCTAGGGCTGGATTCCCATGCGCTGCTCTGGTGGCTTGAGGGCACCCGGAAATTATCGGCGGCCGCG
>JBKBVT010000442.1:0-369 GCA_046289305.1 Hyphomonas sp.
GGCCGGCAACATGATCTGGTCCTCCGGCATCCGTGAGCAGCAAAACGTCACCCGAACCCGCTCGGGCGGCAAGGGCAGCGGCGGAGCCACCCAGACCTCGGTTACGTATTCCTACTTCGCCTCCTTCGCGCTCAGCTTCGGCGAAGGGCCGGCCGAGGACGTGCTTCGGATCTGGGCGGACGGCAAACTCATCTACGACAAGACCGGTGCGAGCCCCGATGTCGCCAAACCGGATCTCAAGTTCCGTTTTCATTCGGGGACGGAGGATCAGCTGGCCGATCCACTCATCGAAACGCACGTCGGCGCGGGTCGCGCGCCCGCCCATCGGGGGCTTGTCACCATCGTCTTCGAAGATCTGGCGCTCGCGGA
>JBKBVT010000442.1:379-992 GCA_046289305.1 Hyphomonas sp.
GGCAACCGCATCCCGAACATCACGGCCGAGATCACCTACCAGCGGGCGGCTCAGCAGCCCTACCAGCTGATCGACTTCATCACGACGGGCGAAGGTGGATATTTCGGGAGCTACCAGATCGACGACCTGGCCGTCGATTGGCGGCGCGGATACGGCTACTTCCTGGACAGTGACGTCAATGCCTCCGAGGGCGGGATCCGCCGCTTCAGCCTGCGGACCATGAAAGAAGACCGCCAGGCGCGGATGACGGACATCACGGCCGTCGCGCCAAACAACTTCCCGAGCACGCTGTTCTGCGGCGAGGATGGTCATCTCTATGTCGTAACCGGATCGAGCAACTCACGCCCGATCCTGCGCATCGAACCGAATGCCCTCAAGGAGGTCGGCCGCTTCGGCTTTGCCAGCAATGGCCTGACCAATTCGACCTCGCGGTTCGTCGTCACGACATGGATGGGGATGGTCTCCGCCTACGGCCCTTCCGGCCGGGTCGACTTCGTTATCACCGGATCGCTTTTCGACGATGTCGGCCTCATCCGTGCCGACACCATGGGCTATGTCTGGGGCGCCGGGCAGAGTGTCACCGAGCCTCGCGTTCGCGGTGTCATTGGTGGTG
>JBKBVT010000443.1:0-971 GCA_046289305.1 Hyphomonas sp.
AAACCGTTCCAGCACGCAGACTTCTTCAGCGGCCTGCTAAGTGGACCCGTGTGGATACCGATGCATTCTGGACCAAAACGCATGGCAGGAACCATCGCGGCCAGAAGAAATCTGACATCCCAAAGGTACGAGGCAAAGGCGTAGGACACGGCAAGCAAACCGTCACAAAACTTTCGTCAAGATGCATCATTTCCGTAACCAAGCCCCAATACCCCAGGCGGCGAGACGCTCGTCTCCGACCGAAAATTAATGAGGAGCATGTCATGATCCGCACCACGCTTACCCTGTCGCTCGCCTCGGCCATCTCGGCCTTCGCGCTGCAGGCCTCCGCCCAGGCCACCGTCACCGTTGACGGGTCGTCCACCGTGTTCCCGATCTCCGAAGCCTATGCAGAAGAGTTCCAGAAACAATCCGGCACCCGCGTGACCGTTGGTCTGTCAGGCACCGGCGGCGGCTTCAAGAAGTTCTGCCGTGGCGAAACCGACGTGACCGGCGCCTCGCGCCCGATCCGCACCGTCGAGATGGACCTCTGCAAAGAGAACAAGATCGAGTTCATCGAACTGCCGGTCGCCATGGACGGTCTGGCCGTTGTCGTCAGCCCGAAAAACAACTTCGCCGAATGCATGTCGGTGGCCGAGCTGAAAACCATGTGGGACGTGCCCGCCCAGGGTGTCGTGAACAACTGGAACCAGGCCAACCCGAAATTCCCGGATGCCCCGCTGCGTCTGTTCGGCGCCGGCACCGACTCGGGCACGTACGACTACTTCACCTTCGCCATCAACGGCAAAGAGCACGAATCGCGCGGCGACTTCACCGCCACGGAAGATGACAACATCACCGTGAACGGCGTGGCCGGCGACGAATTCGCGCTGGGCTTCCTGGGCCTCGCCTACCTGGAAGAAAACCGCGACAAGCTGAAGCCGGTGTCGATCCGCATGGACGACAACAGCCCCTGCGTGGAGCCCACCGTG
>JBKBVT010000444.1:0-963 GCA_046289305.1 Hyphomonas sp.
TCTGCCAGCGGTCACGGTCGGTTTCAGCGGCCTGTCGCAATCTGCGTTCAGCTTCGACCTCACCCTTTAGGCGCTCGACTTCAAAAGCAACTTCGTTGAGGTATTTTTTAGCTTCAATTGAAGGCTTCAATCCTTCAAATTTTGAACCCTCATCATCGGACTTGCGTTTCCGGGAAGGAGGAAGGTTTTCGGGGTCCAGCCAGAGCCAAATCTTGCCGCCATTATCGCGTTCAACGCGGTATTTTTCTGGGTTTTTCTTGGCTCTGGCCCGCATCGCATTCGCGGATACGCCTAGAAGGTTTCCGGCTGCTTCAAGGCTGAATCGTTGTTCCATACCGCCTTCATTATCTGATTTCTTTGAAGGTTACATTGAAACCTTCATTGAAGCCTTCAAAGCTTACCAATTTTTCGGCAGTAATCGCCGAACACCTTCTCGATGTTCCTGGCATCGAGGGCGATTTCTCTCTCTTTACAGAAGCGGCGGAAGTCGCTGGCGATCATCTGATCGTCCTTGTTGCAGCCGGCCTCGCGTTTGATCCGCTGCCAATGGGGGCTGTAGGAGATCCCGCCCGCGGTGGGGAAGGTGACCGCCACTGTCTCGGCCGATCCGCTGCGCCGCGCCTTCCGGCCCGCACTGTGGCCCTGCAATTCGCGCTTGGTCGGGGTCGGATCGTCTTTCACCTGCCAGCCGATGGTGACGCTGGCCACCGTGCGCCCGATCTTGTTCGGTGTGGCCGTCAGGGTCAGCCGCGAAAGCTGGTTGATCTCGGCAATAGCGGGGGAGAGCGCCCATGCTTTCAGGTTCGCAAACCGATCCAGCTTGCCCGCCGTGACTCCGAGCAACGCCCGCAGTTCCGGCACAGTGAAGGTCTTGGCTTCGATCCGGTCGAGGTTCACAAGGCTAGAAATATGCTGGAACAGCAGCACGGAATACTTGCTGCCCAGGTGGAACACGGTCTGGCG
>JBKBVT010000445.1:0-957 GCA_046289305.1 Hyphomonas sp.
GTAGACGTCACCAATCTGAAATTCCTCACGCGGGGGATAGACCGGGAACAGTCCCAATTCCCGCGTCCTCTGCTGGTACTTCTGGGCAAGGTCGTCACCGGAAACTGCCGTGCAGCTCGAAAGGGCCAAGACAAAACAAATGAAATGACCGGTAAAGCGCAACAACATTGCTAACATCCGCGCCAGAAGGGAACTGGGAAATGCAAGAAGGCTCATAGAACAGTGATAGTTTTCTCAACATAAAGCAACAGGCAAGTTAGGCAGTATCCTAGCACGAGAACGCCCTCAGATCGCGAGATATTAATGATGCCAATGCTCCACTTGTCACGGTCCCCGCGGCCTCTTCGTTCTCCGTAATGACTCTGGACCGGGGTGCAATCGGCTTAGTCTTTATATCCTTGACCGCCGCCCCCTTGCGCCACTTCAAAACCGTCTTTGGGTTGATGCCACGCTCTCGGCGCAGCTCCGAGCGAAGCCTGCGATTGAACTGCTGCCGGTTTCGTGGACAGCAGGTTAAGCTAGCATGGCGCGGGGTAAGGACAGAACTGGAACAGGCTGCCATTGGCACAGCCGACTTGCGGGTTCGAATCAAAAACACAACTATGGCCACAAATGGTCGTTTCTGTCCAAACGTCTGAATGCAACTCACGCGGGAACTATGGTAGACAGTTTTCACAGTGGATGGGCTCGCGCTTCGACGGTAAACTGGTGTCATCTGCTGGGGAGAGCCGACCGTGAAAGAAGACGATATCTTCTCTGATCAAGAGCTGGACGGCACGACGAAGGCTACACTGCTTCAAGCTCTTTGGGCTCGCGAAGGGGAACAACGCAGACTAAGCCTTGAGGAAAACCGATTTTCCCATGAGAAGCGCGGTGCGAAATGGTCGACCCCATTGGCCATTGCGTTAACTGGAGTGATCACCATCGCTGCGAATTTGCTGGTGAGTTGGGTTTTGG
>JBKBVT010000446.1:0-944 GCA_046289305.1 Hyphomonas sp.
TCGCCCCAGCTGTTCGGGCCGACGACCGAGGTCGCCTCGACCGCGACGCCGATGGAGCCGACGATGCCGCCGGGTGTCACCGCGATGGTGCTGGCGCTGGCCGCGATCCAGTAGGCTGCCGATGCCGCCATGGGGGCGGCGATGGCGTGCACCGGCTTTGCGCTGGCAAGGGCTGCGACCGCTGCCGCCGCGCCCTCGCAGCCGCGCACCAACCCGCCGGGGCTGTCGAGATCGAGGATCACCGCCGCGACATCGGCGCGCTCGGCCAGCTCGGCTGCGGCTTCCTCCAGCCCAAAATAGGTGCTCCAGCCGAGATAGCGTTCCAGCACGGCGCTGTTGGGCGTCAGGATGCCGCGCACCGGCAGGACGGCGACGCCGCGCTGGACGGTGAAGCGTTCCACCGGCGAGGCGGCGACCGGGTCGCCTGCTCGGGCTGTGGGGACATCCAGCGCCAGCAGATCGCGGGCCAGCTCGGCGGCGATGGCTGTGGGCGCCCCGGCCAGCAGGGCGCAGATCTTATGCGTCATCGTTGCTCTCCTTGCCGGGCTCTGCGCCGGGTTCTGCGCGGGTCATATTGGGCGGCGGATAGAGGACATCGCCGCCCTCGGTGGGCGCAAAGCCCTCGCGCTGGCGCGCCTCGTTGGGTGACATGAACGGGCCGCCGACGGCGCGGGCATAGGCCTCGTAGCGTTCCTTGGTGGTCGGGCGCAGCAGCGTGTCGAAGTCGTGGCGGAAGAACATGCCCGCCTCGCGCTCGCCTGCGGTCAGGAGCGACAGGCCGTATTGATCCTCGAGCTGCTTGCCCCAGTGATACATGCAGTCGGTCAGGTAATCGATCGCCGCCTGCTCGGCATTCGCCTTCACGCCGTTCTCGAGGATCTGCAGTTTCGGCGGCGGCACCCGGTAGATCGAGGCGATCTGTTCGCGGTCAAACCGCCGCGTGG
>JBKBVT010000447.1:0-944 GCA_046289305.1 Hyphomonas sp.
CCGCTTGAACGCCTTGGTCTTTGTTAGGCCGATCGAGCCATGCTCCTGCGCATATTGCAAGGTCAGAAGCGCTGCACGCAGCATGGGCGAATGCGCGAGATCGGGATGGTCATCAGGGAGTTGGCGGAATTCGATCATGTGCCCTTCATGGCACAAGCTGAACGGCGATGCCAAGCGCACCGAGGGGCTGCTCTGCGGCTGGCAAAGAAGATCGCGGGCAATTCGGCTGAACACCGGCGAATGTTACCGGCTGTCACTGGGCGCGAGTGATTATCGATGATTACGGCTGTCGGGCGGGGGTCGACTCTCAAAACGTTGACATGGCGTTGACATGGATTGCAACGCGCAAAACCCGACGATTTACGTCTGGTTCTAAGTATCTGATATATTTATGGAATTTGGTTGCGGGGATAGGATTTGAACCTATGACCTTCAGGTTATGAGCCTAAATTCCAGCGATTTCAATAACTAAGCAATAACAATAGCTTACGCGACAAGCCTTTGATTTCGCGCATTTTTGATGCTTGCACTCGGCATTTTTCACCGACGTTGGGCAGCAAACTTGGCGCAAAACATGCATTCGTGGGTTGATGTGGCGTTGATGTGCGCTGAGCGATGATTTCGCGAAAGCAATCGAACTAAGCCCTATTTTTCGATTTGCTCCAAGCTAACGGGACGTCCAAAACCCTCCTTCTTTGGAAAGATTTGCTTTATTTCGGCTTCACCCGGGGCGTTCTCTCGAATCTCTTTGCGTGCTTCATATATCGCAATATCTCGCTTTATATTAAGCACCTTGAGGAAGGTTTGCGGAATTCGATATGCCTCGCAGATCGCAAGGACAACGCCCCCAAAAACGATAGCCTGAACAAACCTTCGCGCAGCGTCGGGGATTTCAAAGTCAAAAACCCACCAAGAAATATGCAGGCCTAAAACAGGAGTTATGG
>JBKBVT010000448.1:0-911 GCA_046289305.1 Hyphomonas sp.
GGCGCTGGCCGGAATGGACGGTGACGGCGGCCCGCGACCGCGCCCGGCAGTTGCGCCGCGAAATCGACGAGGGGGGCGATCCGCTGGCCACAAAGGGCGAGCAGCGCACCGCCCCACATGTCAGCGACATGATCGAGCGTTACATCGCCGAGCATGTCGTCAAGCTGGCCCCGGCCAATGCCGCCGACCAGAAGGCGATGCTGGCCAAGCTGGTGGCACCGCACTGGGGCAACAAGCTGGTGACGGCCATCACAAAGACCGATGTGGCAAAACTGCTGGCGAAGATCGCCGAGGGCAGGGCGCGCCCGGCAAAGGAAAAGCCGAACAATCGCGCCCGCAAATTGCAGGGGCCAAAGCCCACGCCGGTGCGCGCCAACCGTGTGGGCGAGGTGCTGCGCAAGATGTTCACTCTGGCCATCGACTGGGGCTGGCGCGAGGACAACCCAGCCGCCGCGTTCCACCGCCGGATCGAATCCGCGCGCGAGCGGTTCCTGAACCAGCAGGAAATCGTCTGTCTGGCCGCCGCACTGGATGCCGCCAAGGATCAGCGCGCCGCCGGGATCATCCGGCTGTGCATGCTGACCGGAGCGCGGCTGGGGGAGGTGCGGCAAGCGCGGTTTGAGCAGTTCAATCTGGAGCTGGGCGTCTGGTCAAAACCAGCGGCCACCACCAAGCAGCGCAAGGTCCACAGGGTGCCGGTGTCGGCGGATGTGGCGGCCATCGTACGCCAGCGCCAGCTTCTGGTGCCCAGCGGGGTGCCGTGGTTGTTTCCCGGTGATGTGCCGGGCCAGCCGGTGAAAGAAATCCGCCGGTTCTGGGCGGCAATCCAGAAAGCAGTCGGGATCCCGGATGTCCGGATCCACGACCTGCGGCACACCTTTGCATCGTTGCTGGTCAGCGGCGGGGCATCG
>JBKBVT010000449.1:0-907 GCA_046289305.1 Hyphomonas sp.
AAGGATACCGCCGCCAGCCTTGCCATGGGCCTTGGCAATACCGTGTCCGGCGTGCTCCTCGGCTTTGTTGCGCTTGGCTGGTTCACCTTCGTGGAGCAGTTTGCGCTGTTCGAGATGGGCTGGGCGCTCTGGGTGTTCGTGCTCTGCTTCGTGCTGGATGATTTTCTCTATTACTGGTCGCACCGGTTTGCGCACACCGTGCGCTGGTGGTGGGCCGATCATGTGATCCACCACTCCTCCCAGCACTACAATCTCTCCACCGCGCTGCGTCAGCCCTGGCTCAGCCCGCTGACCTTCAAGTTCATCTTCTTCGGGACGTGGCTGGTGCTGCTGGGCTTTCCCATCGCGATGGTGGCGTTCTGCAGCGCGCTGAACCTCGTCTACCAGTTCTGGATCCATACCGAGGCGGTCAAGCGTCTGCCCGCGCCGCTGGAATACGTGCTCAACACGCCCTCCCATCACCGGGTCCACCACGCCACCAACCCGATCTATCTGGACCGGAATTATGCGGGCGTGTTCATCATCTGGGACAAGATGTTCGGCACCTTCCAGGCCGAGCTCGACGAGGAAAAATGCCGCTACGGCATCGTGAAAAATCTCGGCACCCACAACCCGCTGATCATCTGCCTGCATGAGTGGGTGGGCATCGTGAAGGACGTGTCGTCGGCCAGATCCTTGCGCGAGGTGATCGGCTACTGGCTCGGCCCGCCGGGCTGGTCGCCCGACGGCAGCCGCGAAACCTCTCACATCATCAAGCAGCGCTGGGCAGAGCAGCAGGCGCGCCTTAAGGCCGAAGCAGAGGCCCCGCCTGCTGAACAGGACGTCCGCGCACCGGTCGCTACGCCCGCCGAGTAAGCCTTACGGCCCTTCGATGATGAAGCCTGCGGCCTCCAGCCGGGCCGGAATG
>JBKBVT010000450.1:0-875 GCA_046289305.1 Hyphomonas sp.
GTCGGACAAGCTGGGCATTGCCCTGCGCTCGGCCCAGTATCGCGAACAGTTGCAGGAATTGCTGGAAGAAACCCGCCGCCAGTCCGAAGAACTGCGCAGCCATGGCGAGGAGCTGGCCGCCACCAACGAAGAGCTTGAGGAACAGACCCGCGCCCTGCAGGACAGCCAGACCAAACTGGAGGCGCAGCAGTCCGAACTGGAAAGCCAGAACGCCCAGCTTGAAAGCCAGACGCAAGAGCTGGAGGAACAGCGCGACGCGCTGGCCCGCTCGCGCCGGATGCTGGAGGATCAGGCCGACGCGCTGGCCCGTGAAAGCCGCTACAAGTCCGAATTCGTGGCGAATATGAGCCACGAGTTGCGCACGCCTCTGAACGCGCTGCTGATCATGTCGCGGCTTCTGGCCGAAAACCGCGGCGGCACGCTGACCGGCGAACAGGTGCGATGGGCCGAAACGATCCAGTCCTCGGGGCAGGATCTGCTGGCGCTGATCAACGATATTCTCGACCTGTCCAAGATCGAGGCGGGCAAGGTCGAACTGGCCCGCGACGAGATTGATCCCCAGCACATCGCGACCCGCATCACCCGCGCCTTCGAGGCGCAAGCCCGAGAGAAGGGATTGGAGCTGACCGCCGAAGTCGCCGCCGACCTGACTGTCTTTGAAAGCGACAGTCAGCGGCTGGAACAGGTGCTGCGCAACTTCGTCTCGAACGCGCTGAAATTCACGGAACGCGGGCGGGTGACGCTGCGCGTCTCTCGCGTTGCGCAGGGCGTGGCCTTCGCGGTCGAGGATACCGGCATCGGCATCGCTCCCGACCAGCAAGAGGCCGTGTTCGAGGCGTTCCGGCAGGCCGACGGCACAATCTCGCGCCGCTATG
>JBKBVT010000451.1:0-875 GCA_046289305.1 Hyphomonas sp.
ACTGTTCGAACCGGGACTGCCGCACCTCGCCCAGCCGGGCACCCGTCAGCATGCACATGCGGATGATGTCGGCCGCGCGCCGGTCCTCGGCCGCATCCATCGCGGCAGCCAGCTTGCCGATCTCCTCCTTCGACAGGAAGCGTTCGCGCGGCGTCTCGGTGCGGCGATGGAAGCGCTGGGCGGGGTTGTCTTCGCACCAGCCCCACTGGACCGCCAGCGTGAACATCTTGCGCAGCACCTCTCCGATCCGGTTGGCACGCACCGGCGTGGGCTTGGCCCCCTGCAGCTTGCGCGCCCGGTTGTTGGGCTTTTCCTTGTGGGGCCGCGCCCTGCCCTCGGCGATCTTGGTCAGCAGCTTGTCGACGTCGGTCGGCGTGATCTCCGTCACCAGCTTCCGGCCCCAGACCGGCTCCACCATCTTGGCCAGCGCCGACCGCTGGTCGGCTGCGCTTCGTTCCGACAGTTTCGGCAGATGCTCGGCGCAGTAGCGTTCGATCAGGTCGGTCACGCGCGGGGCTTCGCGCTTTGCCTCGCGCTGGCCCAAGGGGTCGGCCCCGGCGTCGTTCTCGCGCCGCAGTTCCTTGGCCCGCTCCCGCGCCGCCGACACCGACCATTCCGGCCAGCGGGCGAAGGTCATCCGGCGCTGGCGCCCGTCGACGCGGTAGTCGAAGGTGAAGGCTCGCCCGCCGCCGCGATAGATGCAGACGGCAAAGCCGCGAATGTCGGCATCGAAGATCTGGTAGTCCCGCCCCGGCACCGGCACGGCATCGCGCAGCACCTTCTCGGTCAGCTTGATGCGTTCGGGCATGGCTTCGGTCCTTCTTGCATCCGACATGAGGCGTGGTTTCGCCTGGTTATCAAGGCAAGCATGGCAG